>JAQCAD010000096.1 GCA_027621915.1 Pseudomonadota bacterium | reverse complement strand
GGTCATGCAGCGGACTGCAACTCCGCGTACGCCGGTTCGATTCCGACCCTAGCCTCCATTTTCTTCGCGTTCGCCCGGATGGCGGAATAGGTAGACGCAACCGACTTAAAAGCGGTTCGAACTCTACCGAAAGCTAGCGAACCCGCTTGAAACCTTGTTTCTTGCGGGTTTTCTTTTGGGCTAATATGGCTGAATTTGGCTCACTTCCTCCTCGCAAATCTCCTCGCAACTATGCGAAAATGCGAGTGGCAGCTTTCTACTGTGGATTCAATGGATCGTCGCAACACATTGGTTAAAACGTTCGGCTGGTGTTTCATAGTCTAACGTCTTTCTTGGTCGTTCATTTAGTTGCCTTGCTACGGCATTGAGTTTTGCTTGTGAGTGTACCGATAAGTCGGTTCCCTTTGGGAAGTACTTTCGGAGCAAGCCATTAGTATTTTCATTCGAACCACGTTGCCAAGGACTCTGCGGATCACAGAAGTACACTTTGATGTCGGTAGCCAAACTGAAGCGCTGGTGATCGGCCATCTCTTTACCGCGATCCCAGGTCAGTGACTTGTAAAGTTCCTGAGGGAGCTTATGCGCTTGGTTGATGAGCGCGTTGATCACGGTTTCGGTCTTCTTGCTGTCAACTTTGGCGAGCATCACGTAGCGTGTGTGACGTTCGACCAGTGTCGCGATAAACGTGTTACCCGATCCGGAGATAAGATCGCCTTCCCAATGACCGGGTACCGCTCGATCTTCAGCAGACGCGGGTCGTTCTCGGATCGAGACCGTGTCTAGGATCCTGCCGTGATTGTCTGTCTTCTGCGTATGGTGACGCGAGCGACGCGTTGCGCGCCTTCGCCTAAGATGCTGTAAAAGCTCCTTTTTCAAAGCACCACGTGCTTGTATGAAGAGGCTGCGATAGATGGTCTCGTAGGACACTTGGAAGTTCTCATCGTCCGGATACGTGCGTTTCAACCAGCCGGCGATCTGTTCCGGTGACCACAGCTTCCTGAGCTTCCTCGCCACAATACGGGCTAGCGGACGGTTCTCCGCTAGTTTACACCGCTTCGGGCGGTGCGCCCGATCCCAGGTTGCCAGATCCGCTTCGCTCGCTCTGTAATCCCGACAGCCACCATTGCGGCTGATCTCGCGACTAATTGTCGAGGGAGCGCGACCCAGTGATGCTGCAATCGAACGCAGCGAGTGACCGGCAACAACACCACGCGATATCTCTTCGCGTTCTGCTGACGTCAACGACAATAGTGACCGCTTTCTCGGCGCAGGTGGCAGCCCACCCATTTCTAACAAAATACGCTGAATCGATGAATGGCCTCGATCAAAAAGTCGGCCTATCGCATTCATGGATTCGCCTTTCTGCCAGCGATCCCACATCTATGCCTTCTGCGCGTCTGAATAATAGATTCTTGGTCTTTGCTTCATGATCAACATCCTCCTCTCTAATGTTAGAGTCTAGATGTTGCATCGACCGGTTGAATCCGCAGGAAAAAGCAGCCGTTTGAAATAACAAATGGCAAGCGAGCCATCCGACGCCTAGTCCAGATCATCCGGTTCCAGTTGATGACCCCAGTCGCGTTTCGCTTTCAGATAGCGCTTGTTGGCATCGCCAACACCGCACACGTGTTTCACACGCGAGACATTGGTGATGCCCATTGCTTTCAGGTCGTCAACTTTTTTTGGATTATTGGTAAGCAGGCGAAACGATTTGCCACGCATAAAATATTTCAGCAGGGAGGCAGCGTCGCTGAAGTCCCGCGAGTCTTCCGGAAGACCGAGTGTCTGGTTTGCCTGGTAGGTATTTTCGCCTGCGTCCTGCAAGAGATAAGTAGCAGCCTTCGCCCACAAACCAATTCCCCTGCCCTCGTGGCCCGACATATAGATAATGAGTCCGCCTGCGGGGTCTTGCGAAATTCGTTCCAGCGCCGAAATAAATTGTGGCCCACATTCGCATCGCCCTGAACCGAAGACATCGCCAGTGAGGCAACTCGAGTGCACCCGGACCAGCGGGTTTTCCCAGTCGCCCGGGTTGCCGAGAACGAGCACGCTGTTCACGGCCATCGAGTCTGCAAGAATCGCGAAAGATTGCTGCCCCTCGTTCGCCCGGAGGTCATCCGCGAGTTGCTGCGCCTTTTCAAGTTCGGTATGTCGCACGCTCGCA
The DNA here is from genome assembly GCA_027621915.1 of Pseudomonadota bacterium. Classification (GTDB taxonomy): domain Bacteria; phylum Pseudomonadota; class Gammaproteobacteria; order Steroidobacterales; family Woeseiaceae; genus SZUA-117. The sequence continues at coordinate 1,286 of JAQCAD010000096.1, read as the reverse complement.
TACCACTCGACCTCGTATTGCCGTCCATGGCGTTCCAGCGGCAATGGAATCGGACCCAGTATGCTGATGGCACGGGCGCCAGGGTCAGGCGCCGCACTGGCGTCCGTTAACTGGCCGTCGGAATCTATTCGAATCAGCTTGCCCTGTGCAATCAGGCGTTCGCGAACTGTCGGGTCGATGTAGGTAAACATGGCAAGAGCCTATCATCTCGGCGCCCGATCCGGACCCCCGGGGTTACTGGTTGCTGCGCTGAAACCAATAGCTGGCAACCGCGTCCCGGATCGAAAAACAATATTGCTGACCCATGGGTCATTAGGTATAGTTGCTGACTCATCGGTCAGCAAAATCACATTCCATGGCAAAAGCAAGCTATCAAAGACGCAAGGAAGATCGTCCGGCAGAGATCACCGAGGCAGCAATGGAAGCCTTTGCCGAGCGGGGTTTCACAGCAACGAAAGTCGAGGACGTCGCGAAGCGAGCAGGTGTTAGCAAAGGTCTTCTATATCTTTATTTCAAGACAAAAGAAGATCTGTTCAAGGCTGTCGTTCGCAACTTCATATCGCCGAAAGTTGATGCGCTGATAGAAACGGTAGAAAGCACGGAGCTATCGGCTGAGGCATTTCTTCGCGGGCCATTCCTGGCGTTTGCAAAGTCAGTACCCAGGTCCCCGATAAAGGTTCTCGTACGACTTCTGGTCTCTGAGGGACCCAAGCACCCGGACCTCGTCGAATGGTATTGGGACAACGTCGTATCGCGGGGTCTGGCAGCACTCCGATCAGTCATCAGGAAAGGCGTCGATCGAGGCGAATTTCGCCAGTCGGCGCTTGATGACTTGCCGCACATCCTCATGGCGCCAGTGGTGTTTTCGGTGCTGTGGAAAATATTGTTCGACCGGCACGACAAACTCGACACCGACCGACTCATCGCCGAACACATCGAATTCGTACTGAATTCAATCAGGAAAACCTAGATCATGAAACGAAGCGAACGGATTTTAGCCTTGGCATTCCTTGCAGCGGGCACCCTCGCAGGCTGCGGCGAAGCGGATGAAAGCAATCGGCTGGTCGGTCAGCTCGAGTCCGATCGTATAGAGCTCACGGCAGAGACTTTTGAACCGATCATCGAACGCGCGGTCATTGAAGGCGAAACAGTATCAGCAGGACAAATAATCCTTCGACAGGACACCGCGCGAGTGCTTACTCGCATGGACGAGGCAGAGGCTGCTTTGCAACAGAAGCGTGCGCGATATGACGAACTGGTGCGCGGTCCGCGGCGCGAATTGATAC
>JAQCAD010000049.1 GCA_027621915.1 Pseudomonadota bacterium | reverse complement strand
AGCGCATTAGCTAAAGATCAATCCGCACCGGACTCTAAATGATTAAAGACGTTGCAGGCGGATTGGGGGGCCAAAGTACTTCTCGGGGTTCTCTGCGCCGTACTCTTGGTAGTCGAATGTGGTACATCCCGCAACGATCAAAAAAGTGAAACATGCCGGGAGCGAAATTCCGCGACAGGACGACGGGGTCTGCAGCGACCTCATTTTGATGCGGCTGGTGTCTTCATTTCGACAATGATCGCATGCGATGGCGTGCTGCCGATGTTCTCCCCTATGTGTGTCTGTTCGTCCGAATAAAGAACATCGCCTGCCTTAAATTCCCGCCTGAGGGTTTTGCCGTCGGGGAGATGAATCGTTCGTTGAAAAGGAGTCATCGCATAAAGTACGAAAGCGGGATGATGGTGTTGTTGTGTCTTGTCGTCTGGGAGATCTCGATAGTCCAGGACTCTGACGTGCTCATTTTCAAATATTACTTGGTACTTATCCCCGTCTGTTTCAATTGGGTCCTCTGCTAATTGCAGTACGACGGGTTTGTTTCGCCGACCGTCCTGAAATCCATGTACGTCGAAGCGGCAAAAGTTGCGAACGCCGGCATTCCGTAATCCCTTTGTGTATTTGGCAATAGCGCGTGCTCGACATACATGCTGTAGGTTTGCCCACCCTCAAACGTCCCGGCACGAACGACATATCGCTCCGCCCTGTATGTCAGGTGATCGTCCTTTTCGAACGGTCGGCCGCTGTGCACCATATCCTCTACCTTGCAGCTGTCGATAGCCACGAATATCAGATCATCCAGTATGCCGTTCGGATCTGCGCGACCTTCCGTGAACGGAGGCCACGTGATCACCAGATCCCGGGTTGAATCAACTTCGTCGAACGGAATAGGGCGGTCGTCCTGCTCGAAAATGATGACCGGCTGAGTTGGAAAGGCGCCGCCTTCGAAACTGACGACGCTGTCAATCACGTTTCCGCCCAGTGTGCTGAATGTGAATTCAAATGCGCCGGAAGGGAAATTCAGTTCCAGCTCGTCATCCGTTTCTGCTTTGCCGCTCAGGTACATCACGTCACCGATTTCGTCGGACTCGGAATATCGGTATTCCAGCTGCCGCCTTTCGTTAACCGGTGGCGGAAATTTGACACTGGCATCAGTGACCGAGCCACCTTTCGCGATAAAGATTTCGGCAAAAAAAAGTGGGCCGAGGTACTCCAGCGAAGAATCCAGATGCTGCTGATAACGCGCGACTTTGCCGGCCCCGTAAAAGGTAACATGGTCACCGACGGTGCCAATGCGGGGTGCCGGCGTCTCGACATTGTCAGTCTGAGAACAGCCACTGAAATACAGTGTTAGACAGCAAAGCAATAAAATCTGAAAATGACTGCGCACTAAAAGCCCCCTTGATGTTCCGGATTTCATTTGTCGGACGTCACGCGCCCAATCACAATAAATCTAAACGTGTCGGATACCCAGCGATTTATCCACCAGTTGAAGTGACATTCCGGAAAATATCAGGAGAGTGGTAGTGCTGCATTGATGGAGGAGACATATGCAGCAGCGTTGCCGGATCGTTCCGATTCGGAATGACTCCGATCAGCGGTCAGCAATATCTGGTTACTTGATACGCTGAACCGCTTCCAATGATTTGTGGACGTTTTCCATCGGGGAGATACCGCCGATTGTCTCGGCGACCTTGCCATCCGGCGTCACGATGAACGTAGTGCGTTCGGCGAAGCCATGACCGATCTCGACGCCGCGGCTGTCCTTGGCGCCCGCACTACCTTCGCGAACCGCAATGCCAAATGACTCGGCGATAGTGCCACTTGCGTCAGAAGCCACCGCAAGCTTTCCCGCGCAGTATTCAGGATCCGCCGAGAAGTCATTGAGCCGCTCGATGCTGTCGAGAGAGACGCCAATCACGCTTGCGCCTGCTTCGATAAACTTGTCCATGTTCACGGCGAACTCGTGCGCCTGGATATTGCAACCTTGGGTATAAGCTGATGGATAGAAATAAACCACGACCGGGCCCTTATCGAGTGCATCGCGGAGTGAATAGTCAAAAGGCGCGCCGGCCAGAGATGCCCGCGCTTCAAATACTGGTGCGGTGTCACCTGTTTCCAGTGCCGCGAGAGCTGGCAGAGCTATGAAAGAAGCGCCGAAAAGACCGAGTAGAATGTTTTTCATAGGTTGCCCACTGTTGGTTGACTTGGTGTTTGGTGCCGAAAGGCCAGCTGGTATTCTGACCACCGTGGGTGGCGCGCGCAAGTGCCGGGCCTGGCGCACATGAGAAAAAAGGGTCGGATCCATTTTCCGCGAAAAATGGATCCGACCCTTTTTTAACGCCCGTAAGTCATTGAATTCTAACGGCACGCCGGTTTTTCAGTGCTATGCTTTATGTATCTGAGTGCTTCGGATTACTGGTGTGCAAAACGAACTGCTCGACGGGTTTCGGCTGCGGGAGGTGCGCATTGAGCCGCTAACCGGCAGTGTAGATGCTGATGGCGCAAAGACACATCTGTCCTCGAAAAGTATGGAAGTGCTGCTTTGCCTTGCGAGAAATCCACGAACCCTCGTTTCCCGTGAAGCGATATTGGAGAAAGTCTGGGGAACTGGCGACGTCAGTAACGAGAGTTTAAGTCGCGCGATCAGCGACATCCGGCATGCGCTTCGAGATCACACGGATCACCCGGTGTTTGTCCAGACAGTTCCGAAGCGCGGTTACCGGCTGCTGGTTGAGCCACAGATTGTCGCGCAACAACTTCACCAGTTGAATATCGTTAATGATGCCGAGCGCTCGACACTGATCGGAAATTTAATGGCTCGCGGTGTTATCCAGGCGAGCGTCGCATTCCTGTTGGTTGGCTGGGTCCTGATTCAGGTAGCTGATGCGGTAGTTCCGATAGTTGGTTTGCCGGGATGGACGGTTCCCCTCGTAACCTACACGGTCATCGGCGGGTTTCCCGTGGTCGTGCTTTTTGCCTGGTTTTTTGAATACGCAGAGGGTCGTTTCTACCTGGACCGGGGCAAGAGGTCGCCCACAGTCACTACGGGAATTGGCAAGAACTACCTGACGATGGTCGCGGCCTACGTTATTACTGCACTGGCTGCATTGATCTACCAGTTCTCAGTCGGTTTCGAGTCGCCAGCCGGGTCGACAACCGCATCCATCGAGATCGTAGAGACTGACATAAAGGTTGAACCAAATTCGATAGCAGTGCTGCGTTTCATGAACATAGACGGCAGTGAAACCAGCGAGATTTTCAGTCACGGTTTTGCAGAAGATGTACTGGATCGGCTGGCAAGAGTGCCGGGCTTACTGGTATCAGCGCGGGGTGACTCGTGGTCTTTGCCACTGAACTCATCTTCGGACGAGGTTCGTCGTCGACTGCGGGTTGCGTACTACCTGGAAGGTAGTGTTCGCCTGGTTGATGATGAATTGCGTGTCGTTGCGCAGCTAATTAATTCAGCGACCGGCTTCCACGTTGTGTCGAGAAGTTTTAACCGGAATCTCGAAAACTTCATGGACGTGCAAAGAGAGATAATGGAACTAACCGTCGCGAATCTTCGGGTTGCTTTACCGGAAGATACGCAGATGCTGTTGTCCTCGACCTATCCAGGCACCGACGTCGATGCCTATGTTCTCTATCGTCGAGGCAAGGAATTGTTCGACGCGCCGCAAACCGAGGAGTCGCTGGCCCAGGTTGTCAATCTGTATCAACAGGCTCTGCAAACTGATCCAGGTTACGCAGCGGCGCACGCGGGGCTCTGCATTGCCTACGCAAACGCCTATCGAATCACCAACAATGCCGATTATGTCGACATGGCGGAGAAAGCCTGCGCTAGAGCGCTATCAGCGAGTGCCAATCTGAATGTGGTCTACACCGCGCTGGGCGATTTGTACCTGCTCAATGGTCGCGACGCAGATGCAGAGACGGCGTATTCGCGTGCGCTCGACATCAATAGTCAGGATGTGCAGGCAATGCAGGGGCTTGCCCAGGCATATGCGCGACAACAGCGCACCGTCGAGGCCGAAGATCTGTTCCACCAGGCAATTCGCCTGCAACCGGGAAACTGGGGCTCGTTGGACTCACTCGGAGGATTCCTTTTTGTCAATGGCAGATACGCTGATGCAGCCGAGGCCTATCGAAAAGTTGTGCTACTCGATCCGAACAACTGGCGGGGACACGGCAATCTTGGGAGCTCGTTACTGATGTCAGGTGATTTCGAATTAGCGGCGACTGCGTTGCGACGCGCGGTGGAGATACAACCGGTCCAGGATTACTACTCCAATCTTGCCATTATTCATTATTACCTGGGTCAGTTCGATGAATCAGTGACAATCCAGCGAAAGGCAGTTGAGTTGTCTGCCGAAGCCAACACCTCGTGGCTGAATCTTGGCGATGCACTTTTGTTCTCGAGTCAGCCGGATCAGGCGGAGGCTGCATTCCGAATATCTGCCGAGCTTGCCAAAAAGAATCTCGCCATCAATCCAAATGACGCGCCAAAGCTCTTTGAACTGGCCTGGGCTGAAACGATGCTGGGAAACAGGGATCATGCGAGTGAATTGATCAATCGTTCGAAGGTTCTCGATTCCGAAAATCCCTTCGCTCATTATTACGACGCCCTGATCAAGCACCATATTGGTAACGATGACGCGGCGATTGATGCCTTAGAGATCGCTGTCGCTAGCGGATATCCGATCGTGATGCTGAAGAGTGAACCGCATCTGTCCGGGCTGCGGAATCGGCAGGATTTTCAATCACTTACCAGTAATCAGGCTGATAGTCTAAACTGAAGGCGTGAAATTCCAGATTCTTTTTCGATGCAGAAAAGCAGCAAGTAGGAGAAAAAAGTGGAAATCAAAACGATCATTCTTCTTTTAGCAGCAATTGTCTTTACCGGGTGTGTCACGGATGGTTCGCCAACCACCGCCAGCGAAACTCGACGAGCTCTGGTTAATGGGGGTTGCAGCGAAGGAAATCTCAAGTTCCACATCGGCGATTCATACCTGAAAGTAACGCCAGAAAACAAATGCATGAAAGTCGGGCTTACCTACACAGCGGATATCGTGGCTCATGGCGGGTATACGGTCGTGGCAGGTGACGTCAACATCAGCGGCGCGGCTCTCTGGCTGAACAAGTCAAATACGCCGAACAAGGACGAGATTCTGATAGTGGTGCCAGCTGGGACTGTTCCTGCTGAATATAAATACAGTCTCGAGGCCAGCGATGCCGGCACGCTTGATCCGCATGTGAAAGTCGTAAGATAAATCAGCTAGTTATCCAGGAAAGGAAATCGTTTCGCGATTTTGTCGCCAGTGAACCTGGCGACCCAGCCTTCGGGATTATTGAATAATCTTATCGCGGTGAAGGCTGGGTTGGGCCCCATGTCGAACCAGTGTTTCGTATTGGCAGGTACCGATATCAGGTCATCCTGCTCGCAAAGCACAGAGTAGACTTTTTCGTCAGCGTGAATGACAAATAGCCCGCGACCTCGGACGAAAAAACGGACTTCGTCTTCCGAGTGCGTGTGCTCGTCGAGAAACTTTTGCCGGAATGCACCTTTGTCCGGGTGCTCCGGGTACATGCTGACAACGTCCCAGCTCTGATAGCCGCCAATCTCAACCAGTCGATCGATTTCGTTCTGATAAGCAGCAATGATTGTTTCATTATCTGCATTTTCGGCCAGTTCGCGATCGGCGTTCCAGCGTTCAATGTGAATACCGGCTTTGCCAAGTTCTGTCGAGATTGCGTCAAAATCATCACTGCTGAAAATTGGCGTTGCTGGTTCTGATTCCGCGTAGACCGTTAATTCGCTCATGACAATAGCGCCCCTGAGTTAGTGCCCTGCAATTTTAACTTCATTGAAATTCGTCGCAACGGGGTGCTGGCCAACAATAACGTCATCCAGGCGAACTAGCTGTGTTGTCAACATACCCGCCGCCGCCGCCGCATCAAGTTCTTCAGCGACATCCGAGAGAAAGAGTACTTCGTCAGCGGGAATTCTGATGGCTACGATAATATTTTCGTACGATTGAACGTCTTTCTTGTGGCCAATTCTGGTGTCGAAGTATCCTTTAAAGAGCGGGCGCAGGTCACCGGCGTCGCTATGACCAAACAATAGTTTCTGAGCAACAACCGATCCACTGGAATACACGTACAGCTCGATGTCCATTTTTGACCACCGCCGAAGTCGATCCGCGGCATCGTCATATATGTGTCCCGTGAAATCGCCATTTTCGTAACCATGTCGCCAGATATGTCCCTGCAATGTTTTCAGGGAAGTCGCCTTCCGGTCTTCGTCGATCCAACACAACAGAATTTCGATTAGCCTTTCGATCGATGCATCAAACTCTTTTGCCTCGGCGCGAACCTCATCCAGCAAAGCAGCAATTTCCGGATGGCCGTGACTGGAGCGCACAAATTCAGGTAGTGCTTTGGCAGCGTATGGAAACAGGACCTTATGGACGAAGTCGATTGAACTGGTCGTTCCTTCAATATCTGTGACAATTGCCCTGATCTTCATGCGCGGCCTGCCAGAACTTCCTGCCACCGGCATTCGAACAGGAATTCGAATCCTTCCACATGGCGCAGAGCTTCCGAGGCGCTTTTGCCCCAGGCATACAGTCCGTGTCCGCGGATCAGAAATCCGGGAACGTTGATCGCACCCTGGTTCCAGGCCGTCGCGACAATTTCGGCCAACGCCTGCATATCCTGATTATTGTCGTAAATTGGCACGGTTATCCGGTCATCATGCGAAACGACGCCGGCGAGCGCTTTTTGCATTTCATATCCGAAAAACGACAACGAGGAGTCGCCGTGTCGCGAAAGAAGCGTTGCCGCTACAGAGTGCGTATGTAGAACAGCACGAATAGAATCGTCCAGTTTGTATAAACGCGTATGCAAGGGTGTTTCTGCCGATGGATTGCAGGTGCTGTCGTTTGCCCGCCCGTCAAGGTCGCAGATCATCAGGTCGTCAGGCGCCAGGCGAGACTTGTCTCTGCCTGACTGTGTAATCAGGCAGTAAGAATTATCTACTCGAATCGAGAAGTTGCCGCTGGTCGCGCTGCACCATCCTCGCCTCCCAAATGAATGGCAAATTTTGCCAAGCGCCCGGGATTCATTAGGGTAGTTATCGGGTGTCATGAGCGACGCACTTTACCCGAACGGAGTGAATGCGGCCCGGGCGGGGTTGAAGAAGCTCATGTGCCGTTGCCAAAACTATTTCAGATCCGCTGCGGTCATCGGTGACGACAACAGTTTTTCGAATCGGTCCCACCGTTCTGCCATATCAGCTGCGTCACGCTCGACATACTGACGAACGAGGTCCTGGCCAAGATTGTAATTGATGACGTAGCTGCGATATGCGTCGAAAAATGTTGTGCGTTGACGTGCTCTGTCCGGAGTTGTCAGTGAATAGTCGACAAGCCACTTTACTGCCTGGTTTCTGTCGATGTTTCCGTTCAAATAATCACGTGCGGCTTCATTACCCGCATAGTTTAGTTTGGCTAGCAGTGCGAGCAACTCGTAGTAACGATCCGCGTCGGCGGCGTCCAGACCCGCAAGAGGAAACAAAACGCTTTTTTCGAATTCAATTCGCTCGTCACCGGGAAACGCGAGGTCGATTCCATAATTTCCGCTTCCTTCTGCGATCAGCGATTGCGGGCTAAATAGCGGATACAAAGAAAATTCGACCCAATCGTTGTCTTTGACGAGGTTTTTTTCAAGGAGCGCGTTAAATGTGTGATGACCCGGATAGCCTTCGTGGCACCCGAGATCGATCGCGCGATCTACAAATATTGGCAGGTCCGTATTCACCTGGATGACGCTTTGGGCATTGCCCTGATACCAGTTATAACCAGACCAGGGTTTGTCGTTGACGTATTCAATACTGAACGACTCATTCTCCGGCAAATCGATGTGTAAAAGGGTTCGTCGGCGACACTCGGTTATCGCGGCATCGAACACGCTGGCAAGTTTTTCCTGCGGAATGGCGAACCGACTTTGAAATTCCGAAACCCTTTCTGAAAGAACACCTTCGCCGCCTAACTGATCGTCGATGTCATCAAGAATCGCCTGAAAATAGCTTGCGTCATGGTCGGGTGCCGCAGCGCCAAACAATCTTTCCGATTCTTCATCGAACGGAATCGAATCACCCCTTTTCAGTGCGATACGTGTTCGCAGAGCCCCTAATCGGCGGACAAGGCCATCAATCCGGGCATTTTCCGATAAATCGGTGGCGATCGCGGAGTTGTCCTGCAATTTCGCTGTCAGGTCTTTGGCGCGCGAGTCGATTTCATCCATCGAGATCTGCGCCTGGTTCGCAGCGTCGCGAATGTCCTCCGGACCAAAGTAGGCGTCAACATGACCGTTGTCGTGCCAAGCCATGCTCAGCTCGAGAAAAAGGTAATTACGCGCAAGCGAGCCGAGATCGCTGGCCGGTGCCAGTGGTTCGGACGGCGCCTCGGGTCCGCAGCCGGCGACGAATGTGGACAGAAGAAGTACAGAAATTCGATATTTCATTGCGTGAATCCGAAGTCAAACTGAGGGTTAGACAGGTCCGGCAGCATATCAGCGCGGGTTCGCCATTGGCGAATATTGAACCGAATTCGGCCGGTGTCATCAAAGAAACCAGCGGACGAGAGTTGCTCTAAACTGTAGAATTCGGCAAGGGCACACAATCTTAAAAAACGCAGGTATTCCGTATATGCAAAAACGGGCTAGTCAATGGCTTATTCCGGTCATTTTGGCGGTCGGCGCGGCGCTGGCGCTGTGGTACTACTGGGTCAGCATGTCTGGGCCTGTGCTTACGCCAGTCGACACGCTACCGCCTGCAGCCGAGTTACCGGCCGAAATTTTGCGCCCGTTGCACCCGGTTGACGATGTAGATCCGGTCGAACTTCCGGCCACAAGCCTGGTTCCCCTGCCGCCGCTTGATAAGAGCGATGACTATTTCAAACTGGAAATCACCGACATATTCGGTGACACGATCGCGTCGATGCTCGTTGAAGCCGGGATCATTCAGCGGGTGGTCGCGACGGTTGATAACCTGCCGCGTGCACATGTGTCGGAAAAAGTTCGCCCCGTTGGTCGCCTGGCTGCCCCGTTTCTCGTCGACGAGCAGGATGGCAGCGGCGAGTACACAGTGAGCGTCAGCAACTATCAGCGATACGACCAAATGATCAGTTCGCTGACCAAAGCGGATATGACTGCCGTCGCAGGTTTATACCGGCGGTTTTACCCGTTATTTCAACGCGCCTACGTCGATCTTGGCTATCCGGACGGGTATTTCAATGATCGGCTTGTCGAAGTAATTGACCATCTGCTTGAGACACCCGAAGTTTCCGGTCCAATTGAGCTTGTACTGCCGCATGTCCTTTATGAATACGCGGACCCTGACCTCGAGGCGCTCTCGAGCGGGCAAAAACTGCTGCTGCGCCTTGGGCCGGACCATGCAGGGCAAGTCAAGGTATCGCTACGCGAGCTGCGTATGCTGGTTACTACCATGTAGGGTTTGGCGCTGCCTTCATTCTGTGATCTGATTAAGGCACAAAAATAATTCGAACTGATCTTCGGGGGAACATCATGAGATTTCTTGCTTTTGCGATACTGATCGCGAGTAGTGTGCTTTTCGCGGCAGACGACAACATTGTCGGCTTTAACAAGTCATCCAGCGATAATCAGCGCGCCCTCGAAACACAAATGGATGCGAGCATCAATGCAGAAGAGATGACGGAGTGGCTCCGCAGGATGTCAGCTGAGCCTCATCACGTTGGGTCCCTGGCGAGCAAAGAGGTCGCGGAGTTTATCGCTGAACTCTTTGAGTCCTGGGGCTACGAGACGGAGATCGTGAGTTATGAAATCCTCTTGCCGGTGCCAAAGACTCGCGAAATAGAACTTGTAGCGCCGACAAATTTCGTCGCGTCGCTGAGGGAGGAAACGCTCGCAGAGGATCCGAGCACGGCCGTTCGTGAAACGCTACTGCAGCCTTACAACGCTTTTTCGATTGACGGCGAAGTCGAGGCAGAACTGGTTTTCGTTAACTACGGTATGCCCGAGGATTACGAAATTCTCGAACGTTACGGTATTGATGTGACTGGCAAAATCGCGATCGCCAAATACGGCCGGTCTTGGCGAGGGATCAAGCCGAAGCTTGCGGGTGAAAAGGGCGCGATTGGCACGATCATCTATTCGGATCCTGCTGACGACGGCTACGCTGCGGGAGATGTCTACCCGAAAGGCCCGTTCAAAAATGACAGTGGCGTACAACGTGGTTCTGTCATGGACATGCCAACTTATCCAGGTGACGTCCTGACGCCCGGACGTGGTGCGACCGAGCGCACGCGACGCCTCAAAAAAGAAGACGCTTCGACCATTACGAAAATCCCTGTTTTACCGATTTCGTATCGCGATGCATTGCCATTGTTGTCAGCAATGGGCGGTGAAGTTGTGCCCCAGGAATGGCGTGGAGCGTTGCCGATTACCTATCACCTCGGGCCCGGCCCGGCGAAGGTTCGCCTGAAAGCTGAATTCGACTGGAACATGGTCACCGCCTACAACGTCATTGCCCGCCTCACGGGCAGCGACTATCCGGATGAATGGGTCATTCGTGGCAATCATCACGACGGCTGGAATCATGGTGCCTCGGATCCGCTTTCCGGCCAGGTGGCCATGCTGGCAGAGGCGAAGGCGGTTGCTGAACTGGCAAAGGCCGGGCACCCGCCGTTACGCACTATCATCTATGGTGCCTGGGATGCCGAAGAACCAGGTCTCATCGGTTCGACTGAATGGGCTGAAGACCATGCCGATGAGTTGAAAGCGCACGCCGTCGCTTATTTAAATACAGATGGCAGCGCTCGCGGCTTTCTGGGAATTGGCGGCAGCCATGTTCTGGAACGATATCTGAATCAGATCGCCGAAGATGTGAAAGACCCACGGGCCGATATTTCGCTCAAAGAACGAAGCCGCGCGTACCAGGTGGTCAATGGTGATGCGAAAGAAAGGGAAGAGGCAAAAGATCGACGTGATCTGCGCATCAGCCCGTTGGGTTCCGGTTCGGATTACACGCCATTCCTGCAACACCTGGGGATCGCGTCCGTAAACCTGGGGTTTGGCGGAGAGGCCTCTGATGGCAGTTATCACACGTTGTACGATACCTACGAGCATTTTACGAAGTTCAAGGATCCGGGTCTGATCTATGGCGCGACCCTGGCGAAAGTAACCGGCCGGGCAACGCTGCGCCTGGCAAATGCGCCGCGACTTCCATTTGAATTTAAGGGCCTGGCGGATAACGTTGCCTTGTATGTCAAAGAGATCGAAGAGCTTGCTGACGGCATGCGTGAGAAAACCGGAATGGAAAACCGGCTGATCCAAGATGGAACCTACGCGATAGCAATGAATCCTTACAAGACTTTCGGACCACCGATAGCCAAAGCCCCTGTCCCCCATTTTAATTTTGCGCCGTTGAAGAATGCGCTCGGGCGATTACAGGAGTCAGCTGATGCATTTGATGAAGCTGCGGCGAATAACGATGAGACATCCGCAGCGGTGAACAAGCTTCTTTATACGAGCGAAAGACTCCTGACTCGCGACGCCGGCCTGGATGGGCGACCCTGGTACAAACACCATATTTATGCGCCAGGTTTTTACACCGGCTATGGCGTGAAAACCATCCCGGGCGTTCGTGAAGCAATCGAACAGCGCGAGTATGACAAGGTCGGCACGCAGATAGACATCGCGGCTGATGTACTGAATGACATGGCAGATCGAATTAACTCGCTGGCTGAAATGCTTTGAGAGGACTGATGATGAGAAATTTTAAGCATGCTGCGTTCGTGGCGGTTCTGTTGGCGTCCAGCGATGGCTGGGCGCAACTGCTACCTGAGGTTCCGGATGGCGCGCAGGCTGTGTCGCTCTTGGGGGGCGTACTTTCGTCGCCGGCACCCGATCAGGGTGCATTGGACCGTCTGGCGACCGCCAAAGCTGATTACGACACCGACCCGAACAATGCGGATTACATCATCTGGTACGGGAGAAGAGCGGCATACACTGGCGACTACCGGCGTGCGATTGAAATCTTTTCCGAGGGAATAGAAAAACATCCCGACGATCCACGCATGTACCGACACCGCGGGCATCGTTACGTTTCCATTCGTGAGTTTGAACGCGCGATCGAGGATCTTGAAATCGCCGCAGATCTTATCGAGGGCACGGAAAATGAAATCGAGCCGGACGGGTTGCCGAATGCATTCAATATCCCGGTCAGCAGCCTGCACGGCAATATCTGGTACCACCTTGGACTGGCGTACTACCTGAAACAGGACTGGGATAACGCCTACCGTGCTTACAAAGCGGGGTTTGATGCTGGTGGTAACGACGACAATCGCGTTTCGACAGCGCACTGGCTTTATATGATATTGCAGAGAAAGGGTGACCCGGAGGCTGCCAGGAGCATACTCGACGCGATCTCCGCGGACATGAATGTGATCGAAAACATGTCTTATCACAACCTGTGTCTTTTCTACAAAGGTGAAATTTCTCTGCGCGAACTCGTTGGCGACAATGAAGACAGCCCAACCGGCGCAGCGATCATGTACGGTGCTGCGAACTGGCACTACTATACGGGCGATGCAGAGACAGCGAGAGAAATGCTGCGGGCGCTCGTAGCAACGAATGCCTGGTCGGCATTCGGTTACATCGCGGCAGAGGTCGATCTCGCTATAGAACACTAGTTGTATCGAATTTGCAGACGAATGCCGGGAGACTGGAATGGCTCGAAAATTTACTGTCCTGATTTGTACCTTGCTCCTCGCGGCGTGCAGTCGGCCCGTGGAAGAAACTGTGGCGCCAGATACCGCGGAATCACGACCAAATATCGTATTCGTGCTCATTGATGATCTTCGCTGGGACGAGTTGGGCGCCGCCGGACACTCGTTCGCAAACACGCCAAATATCGATCGGATTGCGCGTGAAGGCGCTTACTTCAGCCGGGCATTTACGACGACTCCGCTTTGCTCTCCCGCACGCGCAACATTCCTGACTGGCCTGTACCCGCACACAAACGGTATCACCGATAACCTTGCTCGAAACGAACAAAGTCATCTGCTCGAGACTTTTCCCAAAATGCTCAACGCAGAAGGGTACGACACGGCTTTTATCGGCAAGTGGCATATGGGCAATGACGATAGTCCTCGCCCGGGATTTTCTACATGGGCGGGCATGAAGGGGCAGGGCGAGGCGCTGAACCCGGAACTGAACATCGATGGGGAGAGGCAGCAGTTTGAGGGATACGTAACCGATATCCTGACCGAGCTCTCTCTAGGGTTCGTCAACAAGCCGAGACAGTCCCCATTCTTACTTTACCTGTCCCACAAAGCGCTGCATCCCAACATCACACAGCTCGACGATGGTAGTTCGGTGGCGTCGCCGAGCGGTGTCCCTGGTTTCATTGCTGCCGAACGGCACCGTGGTCGATTTGCGAGCGAACCGGTCGTGCGTCGGCCTAATTCAGGCATCGCGCCGATCGACAAACCTGCCTTGATGCGTCAGATCGGTGAATTGCCTCCGTTGGGCGAAGCCACGATAACGCCTGAAGAGACGATTCATCAGCGCCAGGAGATGTTACTGGCAGTCGACGAAAGTCTCGGTGATATCGTGGCGGCGATTGATGCCCTGGGTGAACTGGACAATACGATCATTGTCGTCACGTCAGATCATGGCTACTGGTATGGCGAGCACGGATTGTCGGATGAGCGCAGGCTCGCTTACGAGGAGGCCCTCCGGATTCCTCTGATGATTCGTTATCCGAATCGAATCGATGCGGGAACCAGACCGTCGCAGATGACGCTAAGTATCGATCTGGCGCCCACAATGCTCGAGCTGGCCGGGTCAGTCCCGCCGGGTAATTTGCATGGCAGGTCGCTTGTTCCTTTGCTTGACGGAAATGAAACGGACTGGCGTTCGTCGTTTTTGGTTGAGTATTACAGCGATACTGTGTTCGAGCGAATATTCACGATGGGCTACAAAGCGGTTCGAACGGATCAATATAAATACATTCAGTACGTTGATCTTGAAAATATGAATGAGCTTTATGACCTCACGGCTGACCCTTATGAACTGCGCAATCTGATCGACGAACCGAACTACGCCGGCGTCGTCGACAAAATGCAGACGGAGCTGCAACGTTTGCTGGACAGTACTTCCTGAATGGCTATTCCTTCGTGCGTTTAAAGATTTCAAGGACAGCCGTTGGCGTGAATGCTCTCAGGTACCGGTTGGACATTGCGTCGCCGATTTCCTGATAGACGATAAAAATACCGCTCGCGATAATAATTATTGCGCCGGTGACGACCCATCGATCCGGTACCTCATCCCAAATCAGGTATCCGGCGACCGCCGCACCGATAAGGGCTGTGTATTCGAAAGGTGCCAGAACGACGGGCGGCGCACGCCGATAGCCACCAACGATTCCGACCCAGGCAAGCGCGGAACACAGCCCGGCCAGAATAAAGAAACCCCAGGCCTCGGCAGTCGGCGCGGTGTATTGGCCTGGGAGCAGGATACTTGACACAAGCAGTGGTCCTGCAGTGATGTAAAGGGACAGGGCAAAGCTGGATTCGGTGTCCGCCAGCTTGCGAGCAGTAACCGAGAGTCCCGCCCAGCACAATGCGGCGAAAAGTACGGCGCTCGAGGCTGGCGTAAACATTCCTGCGCCGGGCCGCAATACGATTACCACTCCGATAAAGCCGGCAAGGACAGCCAGCCAGCGTCGCCATCCGACATGTTCTCCAAGAAACGGCACGGAAAGGGCAGTCACGATCAGCGGTGCAGTAAAGGCGATGGTGAGTGCATTGACCAGCGGCATTAACGTCAAACCGTAGAAGAAACCAAACATCGCCCCGGTCGCTAACAACGTCCGGAGAAGATGCCATTTCCAGCGTTTCGTCTTCAGGGAGCCCAGACCACCATACCAACGGGCAGATAACAGGAAGAAAAGGACACCGAATCCACTGCGCAGAAAGACGAATTGTTCAAGCGAGTAGTCAACGAGGAGCCATTTCGCACAGAGATTAAGTGCGAGTCCGCCGGCCACGCCAAGCATCAGGTAGCTTAGCGCAACGCCGAAATTGTCCTTTGTTGAATGCTTATTGGTGCTCACGCCAGATTTTCAAAAAAAACGCTGCGGCCGTAAGGCACACAGCGCTGTCTGTTCAGCCGGCGTTCAGTAAAGTCCATCTGAAGTTCAGCTTCGATTCATGGTGACTGGTCTTTAATGATCACCAGGTTCAAAGATTGTGCGACAGAGGTAAACGGCATGTCTACTAAAATCGAAAATGTAAGTCGTAACCCGAAAATTTGGGTACTGATTGGCGGGCTCATAGCCATACTGGCGTCATCCCTCGCATTGGCCGAAACCGGGTCGAGTGATGCAGGAGCGGTGGTTGAGAAACGAACATCGATTTCTTTGCATAAAGTTCGCGGTGGTCGGGACAAACCGACGGAAGTCCTCGAATCGACCGAAGACTACGACGCGCTGATCACCGCCGGGGAACAAAGAAAGACGAGTACGCGTAGCGGACTATCCAAGCCCGGCGTGAATGGCATCGTTTCACAAAGTGCCAGTTTCGATTTCTGGTTCTACGAAGCTGATGTAATTCTCTATAACGATGACGATAACGATGGTTTTTACTACGGGATCGATTTGCTTTTCGACGTGGACACAAATTTCGCCGCTGCCGATATCTATGCGGTGATGTATCTCAGTTATGAAGGTGGTCCGTGGAACGAATACGCGGTGACCGATTATTTTACGATTTTCGGATCGAGTGGAACCGATGAGTATGTAATACAGACCGAGCTGATGTCCGGATACCCGACCGGCAGTTACGATTTATTGATTGAAGTATTTGATGCTTATGACAGTGCGTTCCTGGCGAGCTTTGGCCCGTCGGATACGTCGGAACTCGCTTACCTGCCGCTGGAAGACTACAACCGTGATGAGCCGGTGGAAGTAATCGTCGTTCACGAGCACGGAGGAGGAGCGGTGGATCTTTGGTTCGTAGGCATCCTGCTGCTTCTCATTGGTTTCGGCGAAGTCCGTCGAAAAACCGCGGCGGCGAGAATTTAGCGACCTCGCTTCATTGGCGCGTTTCGCTGCAGATGACGCATTGCAAAAAAGCTATAACGTTTTGACGTAGATAATCTTGGCGTCACCAGGTGCGAAAAAGTTTTCGAGTACGGCTGCGCTGCGGTATCCCATGCGCTCATAAAATGCCCTGGTCGGCGCGTACTGTTCGCTGCCACCCGTGTGTCGACAAACATCTGCGTTGCGCCCTGAATCTTCGCCAGTCGTTCTGCCTCTCGTATCAAACGGGCACCGAGACCGCTGCGCTGACTAGCTGGCGCCACTGCAATCCAGTAGAGATCGAAACTCCCCTGTGTGGCCGGAATGGGCCCGAAACAGACGTAACCCATGAGTCTCGGAGGGTCGCCCGGCATATCGACAAATATAAATTCGTAGCCACTGGCTTTGCCCCGTAAAAGAGTCTCATCAACCAGCTCAACAGCCACATCCTGCTCGTCGGGCGAAAAAAAGCCGGTCTCGGTGACCAGCGCACGAACCGCCTCGCGGTCGCACTTTTGGAGCGTGGAACGCCAGTCCATCAATTTTTTCGCTTTTTAGGGTTACCGACCAAAGCGGTACCCGGCATGCCGTCCCATAGCCCGGTGAAGAAGTATCGCGCGTTAACCCCAAGTGTCTGTGTCTTGTAACCACCTTCCTGAACTACCAAAGTCGGTATGCCGAGCTCACCGATCATTCGGCCGTTTTCTCGGGAATCTTTAGCCATTAGACGGAACGACCCGGTTGGATCGCCCTTCGCGGTATCGAGTCCCAACGCGAGAACCAGGAATTGTGGATTGAATTTCTGAATCCTGGTCAGCGCGTCCCGGAGTACCTTTCGATACTGCTCACCGTCCAGGTTTTCCTGCAGCGGATAATTCCGGTTGTATCCCTTACCATCAGCTTCGCCTTTTTCGTCTTCGAATCCCGAAAAATATGGGTAGCTGTACCGGGGGTGCCCGTGTATGGATAACGTGTACACGTCCTTGCGTCGGTAAAAAATATTCTGCGCACCATTTCCGTGGTGGTAGTCGATGTCCAGTAGAGCAACCTTGCCTCGCCGGCTCAAATGGTGTGCTGCAATAGCGGCCGAATTGAAATAGCAGAACCCGCCGAATGCTTCATATTCGGCGTGATGTCCAGGGGGTCGGACCAGCGCGTATGGTACGGGATTGCCATCCAGCAGGCATTCGGCGCCGGTCATTGCGCAGTCCACCGAGCCTCGCGCTGCTTTATAAGCATTGGCGTTGAGTGGCGTAAACGTATCGATGCAATAATAGCCGGCGCGCAACGGCAATTCTTTCGGTGGCCGTGTTCGATTGCGACTCGGGAAAACATACGGATAGACCGACTTGCCAGCTGGTACGTTGGCACAGGCCTTACGCAGGAACTCGACAAATTCCGGTTTGTGGACCTGGTTGATTACATCTATGCCGAAACTTGTGGCCGGGATAGTCTCGAAGAGCGTCGTTCGGTCGAGTTCCTTGGTTATCGATTGAATGCGAACCGGCGCCTCTACGTAACCACGATCGTTCACATGGTGAATGGAGTGCTTGTCGTTCACGATCAGTGCGATTCGTCGCTGTCGCGGTTTATTCTCGGCTGAATTGCCCGGTTCTTTTACGTAACGAGGTTCACGCAAGCGAACCGGATCATCCTTGATTGACTTGACAATCTTTTCTATATATTCAGGCGGGCAAACACTCCCGTATTTACGCTCCAGAATTGCGCGAACGATTCTTCTCGCCTGATCGCGCTTTAGCTGTTTGTCATTCTGACCCAGATTGTCAAAAACCAGGTAAGGGGGATCTGTGTCATTTTCGGTTAGTGGAGTTTCGCAAGCGGTATTGGCGAGCGGTCGCGCACCGAATCGCTCATAGAACCTGAGCCGTGAGACATTCTGCTTGCGAACTGCAGGATCGGGCGACAACGCAGGATCATCGGGCAGGCATTCCATGAAAATACCGGACGCGCCGAGATGAAACGCTTCCTCGCGAACTCTTTGGTAAAGCGCGCCGCCGATGCCACCGCCCGTTTCGCCACGAGCTGCACAAACATAATCCAGATAGCAGAATTCCAGATCCGGCGCGTGTCGCAATATAGCGAAGCCACGTACCGTAGCGTCGCCATCTTCGGCTACCAGCAAAATTGATTGAAATCGATATTTGAGCGGATTGGCCAGTTGGGCCGGAACTTTCGCTATGTCCCTTTCGCTAAGCGCATTAAACTGCACGCGCAGCATTGCCTGGACCTGGCTTAGCAGTTGCCGATTCATCGGCGTTGTAACGTCAAAATCTTGTGAATTCGAAACATATCGTTCCAGGGTGCTTGTGCAGCAGAAATGGCGCTGGATTATCCGGTCCGGTGGAACGACTGTAAAGCCGGTCGTACAGCCGCGTGCACTATTCGTTCAATCAGCTTCTCATATCGAATTCCCGCCTCGAAAGCGGCGGCCGCAAAACCGGCGTCGCGCGCCACACATGGATTCGCATTGATCTCCAGTACCCAGGGCCTGCCGTCAGAATCAAGTCGTAAGTCGACTCGGGCATAACCTCGCAATCCAAATACCTTCCAGCACCGACGAACAATCCTTCTTAGGCGTTCGCTTTCGGTGTCGGACAATGACGCAAAAACTCGACGGGTCGCAGTGTACTCCGGAGCATCCTCATTCCATTTCGCCGCGTAGCCAACGATTTTCGGCTTGTCTTTCGGGTAGTCGACGAACGTCATTTCGGCGATTGGCAGGATCCGGGGCTGGCCGTCCTGCTCAAGCACCGAAATATTGAATTCCCGCCCATCGACAAACTGCTCAGCAAACCATTCGCCGCCGTACCTTTCCTCACTTTCGGCAATTCGCGCGCACGCTGCCTCCGTACCCGTCACCACGCAACCGTCGTCCATGCCAAATGATGCATGCTCCCAAACGGACTTTACGATCCAGGTATCAATGCCGGAATTGAGTACTTCTCTTCGCGTGAAATATTGTGGCGTCGGAATTTCGTGCAAGCGCATGAATTTCTTGGCCAGCAGCTTCTGAGAACTAAGGTAAATCGCATCACTATGAGCACCGGTGTATGGAATTTTCGCAGCACCCAGCATCGCAGGCAGAAAGTGAATCATCCGGGCATGTCCGCCTAGCGATTCCACCAGATTAAACACACAGCACGGATCACTTTCGATGATCGACGAGAGTACCGCGTCCAGGTTTAGTCCGGCCGGTAAAACGCCGACGCGCCAGCCGAGCGTTTCCATCGCGGTCGACACTTCTGCAACCTGAACGAGCGTATCCGCCTCGTCCGGACGCGCATCCAGTCCGAGAGCCTCGTGCAACACCAGGACGGATAATGGCGACGTCTTCACGCTGTCACCGATTTGGGTAGCGCGGTCAGGCGGCTAGAGACGCCGCACGTCGTGGCACACTACAACGCAGTACAGCTGAATTCATAATGGCACCGATTAGCGCGGTGTAACCCATACCGATCATCGTGCTCATCATGGGCAGATCGGAATGTTCCGGTTGTATGCCGGCCAGCGGATTGACTTCAATGAAATTCACCTGCCCGCTATGGTCGAGGCGAACATCGATCCTGCCACCATCCCGACAACCCAGCGCCCGCCAGGCGCGAACCGCGAGCGCCTCGACTTCCCGACGAAGTTTGCCGGACGGCAATAGCTTGTAGTGCACCAGCTCCTCACAGTTTTCCTTGTTGTTGTAGGAATAGACTTCCGAGTCAGCCCCCTCCAACAGTTCAATTTCCATCGTCGCCAGTGCAGTTGCTTTTCGGCCAGTGCCCAGAATGCCAACGGTAAACTCACGGCCGGGCAGAAAAGTTTCAACCAGAACCGGCTGATTGTAGTCCTTCAACAATTGCCGGCAGATGCGCTGCAGTTGAGCGGCATCCGTAATCTTCGAATTGGCGTTTATCCCCTTGCCAGTGCCTTCAGCTATTGGTTTGACAAACAAAGGATATGGCAGCTTGACGTTTTTAACGCCGGCTGGGTCATTAACGACGGCATAGTCCGGCGTGGGAACTCCGGCTGCCCGCACGACATCTTTGGTCATCCCCTTGTGCAAGGTAACGGCGCAAACCAGCGAGTCGGAAAATACGCAGGGAATCTGGTACGCCTCAAGTAAGGCGGGCACCTGGGCTTCGCGGCCAATTCCATGCATGCCTTCGCAGATATTGAAGACGATGTCCCAGCGATCTCCAGCGACCAACCTTGCGGCTAGTTGCTTGATGTGGCCTATTCTGTCAACCCGGTAGCCCAACTCGCGTAAAGCTGTCTCAACGCTTTCGATTGTATCGGCGCGATCCAGTTCGGCGGTCTCGATCTCGCTGTATCCGGCTTCGAGATACACGTCGCGAAGATCGAAAGTCAGACCAACCCGTATTGCTGACGAGCTCATGATGACTCTCCGACGCTAACTTCAACCGATGCGCCGTTGTCCGGATATCGGTAGGTCCCGCCGTCGTAACTGTTCAACAGCAAATCACCATTTTCGTATCCCACCACGTAATCCGGTGCCAGCGGGATCTTGCCGCCACCGTTCGGCGCGTCGACGACAAATGTTGGCACTGCGTAGCCCGTCGTATGACCGCGCAGGCCGCGGATCAGCTCGACACCTTTCGAAACCGGTGTGCGAAAGTGAGCCGAACCGGTGATCGGATCGCACTGATACAGGTAATAGGGCTTCACTCGAATACGCAGCAGTCCATGCATCAGTGTCTTGAGCGTGTCGACGTCGTCATTCACGTCTTTCAAAAGCACAGTCTGGCTCCCAAGCGGTATTCCCGCGTCAGCCAGGCGACCGCAGGCTTCCGCAACCTCAGGTGTCAGCTCGTCAGCATGGGTAAAATGCAGGCTCATCCATAACGGGTGGTATCGCTTCAAAATCCGCGTCAGCGACGGCGTAATACGCATCGGCTGAACAACCGGCTGCTTGGTGCCAATGCGAATGAACTCGACATGTGGGATTTTGCGAAGGCGTTTCAGGATGTATTCGAGTCGATCATCGTCAAGACTCAGCGGATCGCCGCCGGAGATCAGCACGTCACGAATGACCGGAGTCTGCTCTATGTAGCTTAGCGCCACTTCGATATCAGTTTTCTTCACGCTGCGTTCGCCAACTGACCCTACCATGCGGGCACGAGTGCAATAACGGCAATAAACCGAGCAAAAATTAGTGACCAGCAACAGCACGCGGTCTGGATATCGGTGTACAAGTCCTGGCACCGGGCTGTGCGTATCTTCACCGAGCGGGTCTTCATTTTCACCTCGGGAAGTTTCGTACTCGCCAAGAACCGGCACTACGGTACGGCGCAGCGCATGTCCGGGATCGTGACGGTCAAGCAGGCTGGCATAATAGGGTGTAATTCCGACCGGTAGTGCCCCGGTATGCCGCCGAATGGCTTCAGTCTCTTCGTCCGATAGCGTGATCATTCTTTCAAGATCGGCCAACGTGCGCACGCGGTTGCGATTCTGCCAGCGCCAGTCGTTCCAGTCCTCAAGGACTGCGTCCGGGTAGCAGCGTCGCAAAAACTCCGAAGATCGTTCGGACACGCGAAAGCGGGACCGCTCGCGTCTGGCGATGGTCTGGCTTATTCGAATCGGAGGAGGGCTACTGGGAAGAAGGGGCTGGGAAGGGGCGGGGCGACTTTGTGCGGCAAATCCCGGAGGTTCTTCCGCGACGACTCTGGCTGATTTCATTGACGATCCTCAATTGCAGATGGGCGACCTGCGAACGAAAACCGACCCGGCCCTTCGAGTCGTACGGGAATTGCCCCGTCCTATTTTCGCGAACTATATTTGTTGGTGAACTATTGTCAACAATTATTTCGATGGTTCTGTGAACCAGTTCCATAAGTCATTTTCTGAGGGAATCCGGCTTCACCTCTCAGGTGTCGAAGTGCTGACCTTCAATGCCAGAACGGCGACGAATGGAAACCGTCA
>JAQCAD010000048.1 GCA_027621915.1 Pseudomonadota bacterium | reverse complement strand
ACTCGTCCGCCTGAGCGGTCAGGCCGACGGTTAGCAGGCCTGAAACGAAAGTCAGATAGAACAAGGCCACGGTGGCAAGCCCAAGATTTCTGGTCCAGTCAAGCTGTTAGGATTTTCGGTTGTTGATTGATATTTCCTTCAGTCCATCGCTGTAAAAATTGTACCGGGTTCATGCCGCCCAGCGATCCATGCGGCCTGATCGTATTGTATTCCTGCAACCATTGATCGATGACCACACGAGCCTCAGTCATTGAGCTGAACAACCAGCGGTCCAGGCAGGTCGTGCGAAAAATCGAATTGAAACTTTCACAATAGGCGTTTTGCCACGGACTGCCGGGGTCAATATAATGCGTATCCACGTGCTTTTTCTTCAGCCAGTTCTGAACTGCCCTGGAAACCATTTCAGGTCCGTTATCACTTCTGAGGCAGACTGGCCGGCCGTGCTTGGCGAATAGTTTGCCGAGAATACGAATGACATCGCTTGCCGTCAGGCTGCGACCGATAGTGATTTCAAAACCCTGTCGCGTAAATTCATCAACCACGGTCATGCACTTCAACTGTCGAGCGTCCTCCGTGCGGTCAAAAACAAAATCGTAGCTCCAAACGTGGTTCGGATAATGCGCCTGGTTCACCCACTGCGTGGTCATGCCCAGCACCTTGCGTTTGCGGCGTTTCCTCACTACTTGCAGCCCCTCGCGGCGTCGAATCAAGCGTACACGCTCGCGGCTGATCGATTGTCCTTCGCCCTTCATCAAATCGAAAATCTTGCGATAACCCCAATAGCGATACTGGTCCGATAAGCTCACCACACGCCGATACGCGTCATCCATAAACTCCTGGCCGCCAACATAGCGGTAGCTAGAGCGGCTCATCTGCATCGCCTGACAGGCGCGCCGTTCGCTGATTGCGTACTCCGTCTTCAAGTACGTCACGCAACGTCGGCGCTCTGGCAGGCTTACCACTTTTTTGAGTTCACATCCCTCAACATCCGAATATCCAGCGTCTGCTCCGCCACAATCTTTTTCAGTTCGCCGTTCTCGCGTTCAAGCTCCCGCAGCCGCTTTGCCTCCGAGACCTCCATACCACCGAACTTCTTTTTCCAGCGATAAAACGATTGCTCCGCGCAGTTATGCTTGCGGCATACATCCGCCACCGAAAGACCGGCGTCTGCCTCTTGTAAAATCCGGATTATTTGTTCTTCTGTAAATCGCTTGCCCTTCATCAGTTCCTCCAGTATCGAGAAACCCTAACATAGCAACTGGACCAATTATGACGGGGCTAGCCATATTCATATATAAGATTAATAAACAATGTGTTATAGGTGATTTTTAAAGGCTTTTCCAATGTTTTTACACCCACATTTGGCTTGCACGAATGGCCAGAAACAGTCCGCCGACAAGACCGATGATGGCGACCGCAACGAGACAATGGCTGATCAATTCGGGCGCAACGGCAACAAAGGCGAGTACTGATCTTTAGTGTCCAAGTCCGGGTACTGTTAGTACCGAATCAGCGCCGAACGCCCAATTCGCCCGCGATCCAATGGGCTCTTTCGAGGTCGGTGCGAATTGATCTTTAGTGTCTAAGTCCGGGTACTGTTAGTACCGAACCAGCGCCGAACCCCCAATTCGCCCGCGATCCAATCGGCTCCTTTATGGTCGGTGCGAATTGATCTTTAGTGTCGTCGTCCGGGTACTGTTAGTACCGAACCAGCGCCGAACCCCACGTAAATCCCGCGCCAAACGCTTCAAACAACAGCAGATCACCTCGTTTAATTCGCCCATCGCGGACTGCCACATCAAGTGCGAGCGGAACTGATGCGCTCGATGTATTGGCATGCTCATCGACGGTCACGATGACGCGCTCCATTGGCAGGCCAAGCTTCTTGGCTGCGGCCTTGATGATTCGCAGGTTAGCCTGATGCGGAACGAGCCACGTGAGGTCGTGTTGCTTCACGTTGTTTCCATCAAGTGTTTCGCGTGCTATCGAACCGAGCGTGCTAACCGCTTTTCTGAACACCTCGTTGCCCTTCATTTGTATAAAAGCCGCTTCGCGCTGAACATCCGCGTAACCTGACGAAATGCCGGCTGGTACGTGCAGCAAATCTTCGAATCTTCCATCTGAATGAATGTGTGTCGATATGATGCCGGCCTCATTGGCGGCGCGAAGCACAACGGCTCCGGCCCCATCGCCGAACAACACGCAAGTGGAACGATCCGTCCAGTCAAGAATTCGTGAATAGGTTTCCGACCCGATCACCAGCGCATTCTTCGCCCCACCGGTGCGAATAAACCGATTGGCGATATCCAATGCATAAATGAATCCGGAGCAAGCTGCGTGGACGTCAAAGGCCGGATGCTTTTCGATCTTCAATTGCCTCTGCACAATACAAGCAGTGCTTGGAAAAACTTTATCCGGCGTGGTGGTCGCGACAATAATCAAATCGATTTCTTCGATTTCAATGTCCGCCGCTTCGATTGCTTTTCTGGCCGCTGAAATTGCCATGTCGGATGTCGTCTCGTTGTCCGCGGCAATATGGCGGCGTTTGATGCCGGAACGCTCCTGAATCCACTCGTCGGTCGTATCGACCATCTTTTCGAGATCTTTGTTGGTCACTACGCGCTCGGGCAGATAGCCGCCAGTACCAGCGATACGTGCAAAAGTCATTTCAGGGAAGTCCTTTGGCGATCAGTGAAGTCGGCGAGACGTTTTCTAACGTCGAATGAAGTCCGCAAGTTCACGGATCGTCGGGTAGTCGAACAGGTCGCTGATATCTACTTTACCAGGGTACTTTTCATCCACAGCGAGAATAATTTCGGTTAGTGTAAGAGAACTCACACCAACTTCAAACAGGTTGTCGTCCGGGCCTATATTCCTCTCTTTGGAGAGCTCACGGCAGATCAATTCAATCTCAAGGACAAGTGGATCCTCGTCCGGGTCAGCGACCGGAGTCTCGCAGTTTGCGAGTTCCGCCAGAACCTCCGAAAAATCTCCATCGATGTAGGCGTTGGCCAGAAGAGATCGCTGGATTTTTCCGCTGGTCGTCTTCGGGATTCTTGAAACGGGGACAACGTGATCGACCTCCAGCCCGGCGTGTTCCCCCACGATCTTTCTGACTTCGAAAATGATACTTCGGAATGACCCAACATCCTGACGATGCAGTATGAACACGATCAGTTCTTCCGCCGAGCTCAATGATGAATTCACGCCACATACCACCACTTTTCCAAGATCGAGGCCGTCGACTCTCGATATGATTTCTTCGATGTCGTGTGGATAGTAATTCTGACCATTAATGATGATGATGTCTTTGGAACGACCGGTGATCACAAGGTCTCCATCGACTATGACTCCGCAGTCGCCGCTTCTCAGCCAGTTATCATCGGTGAACAATTTTGCTTCAGTGTCAATGTCGTTATAAAGGCCGGTTGTGACATTCGCACCACGAATTTGAATGTGCCCGACAAGTCCGTCTGCGAGCAATTGATCCTCGTCATCGGCAATACGAATTTCACAATCCCGAATTGCGCGCCCAACTTTCACAAAGCTGATTGCGTCCGGGTCGTCAGACTCTTTCTCGGCATATGGCGAGCCGATCTTCAGGTTGTGCCTGTCGACGATTATTCTCGAGTATTCCTGGCCTAGTCTCGGGAGAGTCACGCCGACGGTTGCTTCGGCCAGTCCATAAACTGGAAACATGGTACTGCGCTTGAGTCCAAATGGTTCGAGGGCCGCAAGAAATGATTCACACAGATCCCAGGAAATCGGTTCGGCACCATTAAGTATTAACTTGACAGCAGACAAGTCGAGGCCGACGAGGCCCTTTCGTTCAAACAACTTCAAAAAATGTTTGTAGCCGAAATTCGGCGAACAAAGTTGCGTGGCTCTCAACTCGCTTGCCTTCTCCATCCAAAGAAGTGGACGTCTTACAAACACGCTGGTATCCATAACGGCATGACTCATTCCGGCTGCCATTACACTCAAGTGATAGCCAATAAGGCCCATGTCGTGGGTTAGCGGCATCCAGCTAAGACTCTGATCGTCGGCCTGCCATCCTGCTCCCTCAATGATCGCGCGAATATTTGCCGTCAGGTTGCGGTGCGTGAGGCAGACGCCCTTCGGATCGCTGGTTGAGCCTGACGAGTACTGAATAAAAGCAGTCTTGTCCGGGTTTGCTTCGACAATGATTCCACGTGCATTCGTCAAAATGTTTCTTTCAGTTATCGCCCGGGCACGCAGGCCCCGATTGATTTCTGCAAGTTGATTTTCGGCCGCGAACGTTGAAAGTCGATCAAGAAGTTCGAATTCGGTAAAAAGCGTTCCGCGTTCCAGTTGCCCCAGAATTCTGAACAACTTGAACCGATGTTCGTCACTAATCCCTACTGCGACGGGAACCGGTACGATGCCACCGAGAATGGCTGCCCAGAACGCCACTACAAATTTCTCATTCGAACGCGTAAAAATTACAAGTTCATCACCTGCTTCCATTCCACGTGCTTGCAATGAGCCCAGCAGCGTTGTTGCCATCTCCCAGAGCTCGCCGAACGACACAACAGATTCGTCCTTGTCACCGTCAATGAATCGAATCTCGCGTTGTTTGTCGCGCGCATCCTCAAGAATGTGCGCCATGCTGTCGTAAAGTTTCATTGGGTTCTTTCGCGCAGGTGTGGGCGTAGAATAATGCTGTGTTGGGTACGTAGATTGATGCCAAGGTCCAGTTCCGGATCCTGATCGCTCACCAGTGTCATATGAAATCTCTGTATGAGCAAGCCAAGATGTACTTTCATTTCCAGGAAGGAAAAGTATTCGCCCAGGCAACGACGGGGCCCCAGTGAAAAAGGAAAGTAAGGCTGGTCCCCCTTTTTATGGACGCTCTCTGTGCCAAATCGTTCCGGAAGAAATTGCGCCGGGTCCGACCAGAATTCAGCAGTTCGGTGCATTATATAGGGCGAGAGATAGATGTCAGCGCCCGCAGGTACATCGTACTTCGACAAAGCGTCGTCAACAGTGGCGCGGCGAGTAAATAGCCAAACGGGTGGGTAAAGTCTGAGTGTCTCTTCCAGCAACTGTTGTGTAAACGTCATTTCTGCGAGGGCCTCCTGGTCGATTGCCTCGGGAGCCGGCAATACTCTCGCAGCTTCGTCAAGCAGAGCCACTTCGGCGTCCGGATTTTTCGCCAGCAGGAACCAGGCCCAGTTAAGTGTGCCAGCCGACGTTTCATAGCCGGCGACAATCAGCGTGACGAGTTCGTCCAGCAACTCGTCATCAGAAAAATGCCTCCCTTCCTTGTCAGTCGCAGACATATACATGGCGAGAAAATCAAACTGATCCCGATTGCCGTGCTCTCTTCGCGCCCTGATTACATCGAGTACAAGCTGTCGAGATTCCCTCACTTTCAGTACAACCCGCAGGTCGCGTGTCGAGTCTCTGCTGAGGAACGCGAAAGGATTTTCGCCCGTCGCCAATATACGATCTTCGAAATCCAGCCCGAAAATGCACCGAAGAATCAGTTCCAGTGCGAAATCGCTCATCTCCTGGGTGATGTCAATCGTTGCGCCCGCGGTCGCCACGCGCTCCCAACGGGCCGCTGTCGACCTGGCGCAGTCAATCATTAGCTCAATCAGACGATGAACGTTTTGGCGGCTGAATGCCGGTTGTATCATCGTTCGTGATCGCCGCCATACTGCGCCGTCACTGACGATCAGACCATTGCCAAGCAACATTTTTACACGTTCAAAACCTGGCCCTTTCCTGTAGCGCGCATGCTGTTTGACCAGCAGCTTTCGGACTTCATCCGGATCATTGATGAAATACGCCAGGCGACCATTGGTAAGGGTTATCGATACAAAATCGCCGTGGGTCGCCTGCAGTTCCTGCAGTGTTGCCAGCGTCTCTGTATCAATGCCGAGCGCCAGGGGACTGGCAGGACCAGGTGGCTTCCGCTTTATATCTTTGGATAAAGTCATGTTTATTAATGGGTTAAGCGACAAAAACTGTGGTCGGCGCGTACTGGGCTGGCGCAATCTTACATTGACCGGCACCTGATCGATACTGCAAACTCGCTCGCCCACAGACTGCGATAATTGCTTGCTTTCCATAGAGGCGCACGCTCAGGAAACTGAGGGATTCATCTTCAGTTCAGTGGAACGTTGGCAAGCTGGCATCATGACTTGCAGTTCGACAAAATCGACTATTGTGAATTTCACGAGTAATCGTATGACCGATCAGCAAAACCGACCGGACTTCACGGACGTAGAGTCTCGCCGCAGCTTTCGATCACGCAGAGGCATGTCAATTGCACGACGTGTCTACTATTTCTTCGGTTTGCCTCTTCTTCGCGCAATATTTTTTCTGTTGTCCCGAAGTTATCGGGTGCAGGTAGTCATCGGTAGTGAAATTGCTGATCACATTGTCGCGGATACAAAAAATGTTTATGCGCCGTGCTATTGGCACCAGAACCACGTGCTTTGCTCGAACATGATTAAAAACTGGATATCGCGAGGTTTCAAAGCCTGCTTTCTGATTTCGCCATCGGTCGACGGAGAAGTGCCGGAACGGGTAGCCCGTTCCTGGGGAGCGGAAGTAATTCGTGGATCTGCTAACCAGACTGGTGCGCTTGCTTTGCGGGACATGCAGCAAGTGATGAAACGCGGTGTATCCGTCGTCACGACGGCCGATGGGCCGAGCGGTCCAAAATATGAATTCAAGGCAGGCGCGATCCTGATGGCTCGCATTGGTGGTGCGCCGATGATTCCACTGGCATGTGCTGCGGATCGTGCCTGGTATCTAAAACGATGGGATGACTTCATGATACCGAAACCGTTTGCCCGCGTGGTGTTGGCAGTTGGTGCCCCGATTGAGATTCCGCGGCACACGCCGATAGATAGAATGGAGGACTATCGCTTGCAGATGCAATACGCAATTAATGCCCTGATGGCCGAGTCCAGGCAGGCGTTGAAATATGGCGAGCCCCGTTGATGCTCAGGCAATTACAATACTTTATTTGCGTCGCGTTGGTATTGATTGGCGGAGTCGCCAGCGCGCATGACTCACTGACTCCACACGCTGCGGAATACAGGGTCAAAATCAGCGTGCTTGGCGGCAAGCTAAGAACAAGAATCGAAAAAACTGACACTGGCTATTTCGCGCAGTCCTCTATCGTGGCGACGGGCATGTCGAAACTGTTGGCGAACGGCGCTATCAATGAAAGCTCCCGGATTGCAGAATCCGACCAGGGGCTCTTACCGCTTCATTTCATTTCGAGTGACACAATTTCGAAAGGCGGGCAGGAAGTCGATCTGACCTTCGACTGGAACGAAGATGTTGTTGCCGGCCTCATCGACGGCGCCGAATTTCAGGCGTTGCTTGAAGGCAAGGTGCATGACCGCGTGTCGCTACAGTACGGATTGATGCACGACTTGCTATCCGGGATAGAACGAAGTGAGTACGCATTGCAGGATGCAGAGCAGCTCAAATTGCTGTCAATTACAAACATTGGACGCAAAACTGTCAAAGTGCCTTTCGGTCGTTTTGAGGCCATCGGCATTCAACACCAGGCTGAAAGTTCCTCAAGAATAACGACGCTCTGGTGCGTCGAAGAACTGGGATTCCTGCCGGTGATCATCGAGCAGCACCGAAAAGGAAAGCGCCAGATGCGTGCGGAACTGGACAGCTACACGCCGCTATAGAATGAAATTGGTCAGACCCTGGCCGGTCAAGTCAGGACGATTGCTAATTCCATGCCCAGAAACATAGCAGCGGTTATGATTCCGCCGAGCATCAGCGCGGCACCCCAGCGAACAATGATTGACGGGTTCGCGATCCCGGCAAAAACAGGGGATACGGGAAGCAAAAGCGCGTAGGCGACCGGCAAGTAGATACAGGCGACTCGCGGATAACGGTAGATCCACGTTTTTAGTTCTGTGCGCTCAAGGATTTTTTGGGCGATGATTTTCTGATTGCCGAGTTGTTTCAACGCGAATCGTTCAGCGTCAAGCTCCGACAGGTCGCGCATCAAAGCGTCATTTCGCAGATCATCCAGATGATCACTCAGTTCAGCAGTGAGTCGTCGGACATGTTTCGGTGCCACGCCTGAGTCGATGAGGTGGGACCGCAGTTCTCTGAAATACTGTCTATGCATTGTCAGGAGCCTCCAGCGCAGCCGATACCCCCGATTGTATGCGCTGCCACTCGATCTGCAAGCGATCAAGCCGCTTTTTTCCTTTCGTGCTCAGCGTGTAGTAAACGCGTGTGCGACCGTCGACTTTTTTCCGTTTTGACCTTAATGCGCCGCCCGCTTCCAAAGAATGCAAAACCGGATATACAACCCCCTCGCCCAGCGCGATGGCCTCGCTGGTTACGAGTCTGATCGCCTTGACCAGTTCGTAACCGTACATCTCACGTTGCTCGAGTAGCCTCAGAAGAAGCAGTTCCGGAACGCCGCTCATGAAGGGTGGATTGGTCTGCCCCATATCAGAAGCCACTCAATTGAAAACTGGAATTTCCGAATATGCCTAGAAGTACGAGGTATGTCAATATATACATCGTGCTTCTAGGTATGTAATATATACCTCGTAGTACTAGGTATGTCGGCGGGAAAATCTCGGTAAGAGACATGACGAAGAGGTCAGGAAATGATTATTCGATATTTGTCATCTGCGGGAATTGGGATCCTGATAACCACAGCTTTGCTTTGGACTATGAACTCCCTCATCGACATGGCGGAACCGGTTGAAACAGCGTTCCGTGGGCACCACTTCCTCCCGTGGGTACGCCTTAAGACAGATACGCCCGTCGCAGTGATTGAGAAAGCGCCGCAAAAAGTAAAAGAACCAGCGAGCCTGCCCAGTCACACGCCGCCCTCAAATGCAGGTGAAACAACCCCCGTCGGAATTTCAGGGTCGCCAACCACGCCTTTCGCGCCGCTGTATCAGTCAGGCCTGCCTGGCAATGTCGACAGTAGTCTAATTAGCATCATCAATGCGCAGCCTGATTATCCGACCGCGGCCATTCAAAAAGGCATTGAGGGCTACGTCATCGTTCAATTCGATGTAACGGCAATGGGAACGGTCGAAAATGTGGAAGTCGTGGAAACCAGCAACGCTGTTTTAAACAAGGCGGCGGTAAAAGCGACCTATCAATCGAGGTATAAACCGAAAACGGTCGACGGCGTGTCTTACAGCTCGATCGGCCTCAGGAAATTATTCCGTTTTGAAATGAACGCATCCTGATCAGCATGTGAGTACCGGGGTCACTCAGGTGACTCCCTGGAGGTGGGGTTAGTCGGTCCTTTTATCCCGCCGGGTAACCCGCCGACCCTGCCTCCAGTCTTTATTGCCGGTTCCTACGCCGCGACGCGGTCAAATAACTGGACAATTGTCTCTTCCTGCATTTCTTTGCTGCGCAAAATAATAGTCCGTTCCAGCACCCTGGCATCCTCAATCAATCGAAATCTTTCCGTAAGCTTCATGTTGTTTCGATCCAGCGTCTCGATGACCAGCGTATCTCCCTCCCAACCGGTCACACGTTGCGCTTCAACCTCACCAATGTTCGCAACCCGGTTTTCTCCAAACCGATACTCTTTGACAACAGATCGATCGAAGCTGATAAACAAGCCATGGGGCGTCTGCGTGATCTTCAGTGCCTGACCCACCTCGAGAAACACATGGACGAGTCCTCCATTTACACCACCACTTCTTCGGCTTCGGGTTGGATACCGGCTAGAGGCGCTCGGTTGGCCGCTGCTTTGTGGAAATATTTCATCGTCCTTGACGCCGTCCGTTTTTCGTATGGCCTCACGGATCAGTCGCCGATCACGTTCATTCTCGGGACGAATTTGCCAGTTGCCACCGAGGTCAACTCCCGCGGGCGCCATACCATTTCTAGCCTCAAGAATTTCCGGGGCTGCGCAACCGGCGACCAATAGAATGGCTGCAAATACGAATAAAATTCTACTCATCGAATCAAAGCTTACGAAATTAATGATTTACATCCTCGGTAATCAAGAGAAAAAAGTTGCCATCCCGTTATAATCCTTATCGCCTAATCAGGAGCGGCAGGCAACAATGAACATAGGAAACGGTGAAAAGATGGTGGCTGGAACGTGGAGCGGCCCGTTTCAGGTCCCTGCTTCGATTCCCGATCGCGCTGATATTGTCATAATCGGCGGCGGAATTATTGGTGTGTCAACGGCCTGGTTTCTCGCCAGGCGAGGCGTCGATGTCGTGCTTTGTGAGAAAGGCCACATCGCGGGCGAACAATCCAGCCGCAACTGGGGATGGGTGCGGCAGCAAGGACGGGACCCCCGCGAGCTTCCGATGATGATCGAGAGTATGCGGATTTTCCGTGAGCTTGAGAACGAGATAGGCGAAAGCGTCGGATTCTCCCAGGGCGGATGCCTGTTTGCTGCCAGGGACGAAAAACAGTTGAGCAGCTATCACGAATGGCTGAAATTGGTCTCTGATTATGATCTGGACACCAGGGTGATTGATGCCAATGAGCTCGGCCGCCTGGTGTCCGGGGCATCGGTTAAATGGCTTGGCGCCATGTATACACCCAGTGATGGCCGAGCCGAGCCGCACAAGGCGGCTCCTGCAATTGCGAGGGCTGCAATTCGAAGTGGAGCAACAATACTGACCTCCTGCGCGGTCCGCGGAATCGAATCGTCCGCCGGTACAGTTTCAGCTGTCATTACTGAACATGGCCCGATCCGGACGTCGGTGGTGCTGTGTGCCGCCGGTGCATGGACATCGATGTTTTGTCGTTCGCTGGGGATTGCGGTGCCACAACTCAATGTGCGCGGCACTGTCGCTCGAACCGCGCCGACAGAAAAAATATTGACTGGAAACCTGTTTGATCGCCGGCTCGGAATGCGATTGCGCGATGACGGGGGCTATACCGTGGCACATGGCTCAGTACTTGACCATGGCCTGACCCCTTCAACATTCCGCTACGCGTTCAAATTCTTGCCGGCTTTAATGAAAGAATACAAAGTGCTGCGACTGCGGTTCGGCAAGGATTTCTTTGACGAGTTGGCGACCCCGAAAAAATGGGCTCTCGACAAAGAATCGCCATTTGAGAAGTCCCGGGTTCTCAATCCCGATCCGAGCCCGGGAATTTTGAAAGGCATACGTCGGAATCTCGATGCGGTGTTTCCGCATATGGCTGGTGTTGAAATTGTAGAAGCCTGGGCAGGCATCGTCGAAACCTCCCCGGACGTCGTCCCGATGATCGGCGAAGTTGGCGACGTATCCGGATTTCACATTGCCACCGGATTCAGCGGGCATGGATTTGGAATCGGACCAGGTGCCGGCAAGGCACTCGCGGCGATGCTGACAGGTGACGATAATTCGATCGACCTTACGCCTTTTCGCCTGAGTCGCTTTTTTGATGGATCCCCGATTCGACCGATGTCGGCAATATGACCAAGGGAATCGGATTAATGGGCAGGTATCTTGTAATTGCACTGGTTGCTCTGACGAGCGTGGCTTTCGCCGAGGCGCCTCAAACACTGCGCGTCGACTACTATCACACCGGCAGTGCCGAATCCGAGATATTTAGTCTTGACCGCGTAGTCATCGAACCACGCCGGTTTTCCGGCAATCTCGCGCAGCCGATTGATCGAACTTTGCGTGGAAAATATGTGTTTGAGATCATTAATGCGGAAACCGGTTTGATCACCTGGTCTCGCAGCTTCAGCAGCATATACGGTGAGTGGGAAACGACAGGTGAAGCTCAACAGGTGATTCGTACGTTTCACGAGTCATTGCGTTTTCCGATGCCACTGACAGATTTCGACGTCGTCCTCAAGAAGAGAGGTGCGAAAAACGAGTTCACCGAAATCTGGAAAGTCAGGATTGATCCGGATGATTCACTAGTTCATCGGGAGTCGGCAAAGTATGCCGAAAATGTCGTAGCGATCGAGCACAATGGCGATTCTGCAACGAAGGTCGATGTCTTGCTGCTGGGTGACGGATACACGTCAGATGAAGCGGAAGAGTTTTTTCAGAAGGCGCGCGATCTGACGGAGTTGCTGTTTGCCACGCCACCTTTTAGTGAGCGCCGCTCGGATTTCAATATTTGGGCACTCGCCCCCGTCGCTGCCGAGTCCGGCGTTTCCCGGCCATCGACAGGAATCTATAGGGATTCGCCGGTCGGTGCGACCTACGATGCATTTCGTAGCGAACGATACATGCTGACATACGACAATCGCGAATGGCGACGAATCGCGTCGTCAGTGCCGTATGATGTTGTCGAAATTCTGACTAACAGTGAGACCTACGGTGGCGGTGGAATTTACGGTCTGTACAGCACGGCGGCTGCAAACAGCGAATGGGCCGGGTACGTGTTCATTCACGAGTTCGGTCATCATTTTGCTGGCCTTGCAGACGAGTATTACACCAGCCCGGTTGCTTACGAATCGCCAGTTGAAATAGTGGAGCCGTATGAGCCCAATATTACTGCGTTGCTGGACCCGGACAATTTGAAGTGGCGGCACCTGGTCAACAATGAAACACCGTTGCCTACTCCGTGGCCAAAGGACGAATACGAAAGTTTTTCACGCGCCAGTCAGGCACGGCGTGCCAGGCTGCGTGAGGAAAACGTTGCCGAATCGCAAATGAACGATCTTTTTCACGATGAGCAGGATTTTGTCGAGGGACTGTTCTCGGTTGCGCCGCATGTTTCCGATGTCGGCGCTTTCGAAGGCGCACTGTACCAGTCGAAAGGATATTTCCGCCCGGAGCAGAATTGCATCATGTTTACGCGTACCGCGGATTTTTGCCGGGTTTGTTCCGGTGCTATCGAAGACGTGATCGACGAATACACGAAACCAGCGTCGGCCGCTCAGCGCTGAGCATTTCTGACCGCTGCATCAAGCGCCCTGGCGAAAAGTCCCCGTTGGGAAACTTTCACGCGCTCCAGGCGCAGCCATGCTGCGAGTTGACCAAGTTCGCGCGCGAGTGCGTTGACAACGCGTGCTTCGTCGATGGCATCCTCGGCGTGGCTGGCGAGTACCAGCAGGGTTCTGTTTTTTCGATCCGCTTTGAGATCCACTCGGGCCACTATTCTGTCGCCAAGCAGGAACGGCAGTACGTAATAACCCCATTTGCGCTTGCTCGCGGGCACATAGATTTCTATGCGGTAGTGAAAACCGAAAAGCCGTTCCGCGCGAGGTCGGTACCAGACCACGGGATCAAACGGTGATAACAAAGACGCGCAGGTTATTGTTCGCGGCAATTTCACGCCCTTCGCGAGATACGCCGGAGTTGCCCAGCCCTCCACGTCAACTGCATGCAAAAAGCCCTCCTCGACAAGCTCCTGCACTCTCGGCGCGGCTTCCTTGGCTGACATACGGTAATAGTCGGCTAGGTCCTTCAGGGTAGCTACGCCAAATGCCCGGCTGGCGCGACGTAGCAGCTCCGATTGCGATTGCTCCCGTGACATCGTCCGCATCAGATGCTCACGGTCAATCAGCCGCCCCGGCAGATCGTAAACGCGTTGAAAATTCGGTAAACGATCGGCGACAGCGATATTGCCCTTGCCGAAATGATACTCGAGTGCCCAGCGCGGCACCGACCGGTGCCAATCACCGGGTCGGCGCTTCGGTCCTTCGAACGATGGCAAATCCTGGGAAGACAATGGCGACGAATGTTGTATCATTTCAAATACTTCTGATAGGTATCTGGATTTTCCCTTAAGTTTCATTATCGGACTATTGGGATACGGTCGGTAATCATTTCGTCGATGTTCGAGTACCGGCCAGAGCGCTGCGGGCACGATAGAGGCTTCATGTGCCCACTGTTCGGTAAACCCGCGGCCGTGGTACACGAGTTGATGAAAGCTGGACAGTTCATAAGCACCGAGTCGCGAAAAAATGACCAGGTAGTGAGCCGGAATGAGGACGTTGACGTAGTCGAGCTGTAGCAAACCGAGCCTATCGATAACGCGACGGATATGCCCGGCATTGATAGTCGTTTTGGGACGCTTGCGACCGAATCCTTGCGCGGCCAGGGAAATACGCCGGGCTTCCGGTAGTGAGATTCTTCTGCGCGCCATCTATGCTAGAGGCGCTGAGCGCAGAACTTGGGAGCAAATCGCATGGGCAAAGACTATACGGAAATTGATGAGCGGGTTCAGAATTGGATATCCAGACAAAAGATGTTTTTCGTGGCGACTGCTCCAACCGCTGCAGATGGCTTGGTTAATTGTTCGCCCAAAGGGCTGGACTGCCTGCGTGTCCTGGGTCCGCACGAAATTGCGTACGTTGATACGGGTGGCAGTGGCATTGAAACCGTCGCGCACCTGAGGGACAACGGCCGTATTGTCCTGATGCTCTGCGCATTCGAGGGACCGCCGAAAATCTTTCGATTTTATGGTCGTGGCACCGTACTTCTGCCACATGAAGCAGCGTTTAATGAAATTCTTGCGAAGTTTCCGCCGATGCCGGCAGCCCGCAACATCATTCGAATTAACGTTGAACGGATTCTCGATTCGTGCGGTTTCGGCGTGCCCCTTTACGAATTCAAGCAGCATCGGGACTCCCTGCCGAATTATTTCGCAAATCAATCTCAGGATGCGATCAGTGAGTACCGGCGAAACAGGAATGCCCGAAGTCTCGACGGTTTGCCAGGACTGACTGTTCATGAAGTTGAAAGTTAGGCGAGGCCATTTTTAATTTCGCCCGCGTTTACAGACAAAGACGCAGCTTTCCACGTCTTATAGTCACGGCTGAGAACGGTATCCACCAGGTGCCATTCGCCGGTGCACTTGTCAGCAGTAAGCGCAACGGATAGCCAGCCACGGTGCGCGATATCCAGAAATCGTATATTGGGGTTCTGGGCCAGCGTAGCGTCCCGTACGCCGTTCGGTATCTTGTCGGGCAAGATAGCGGACATGCCGGGCGATGACACAGCACCCGTCATGAGTTCCACTGCAAC
Organism: Pseudomonadota bacterium; assembly: GCA_027621915.1. GTDB lineage: Bacteria > Pseudomonadota > Gammaproteobacteria > Steroidobacterales > Woeseiaceae > SZUA-117. The sequence continues at coordinate 7,497 of JAQCAD010000048.1, read as the reverse complement.
GGGTCGATCGCCTCCCGATGGAACCAGGTTCCCCGCCATCGAAGTATGAAAGTCGCCGCTAAGAACGACGGGATTGACGGCATATTCATCGAGGTCGCGCAGAAAGTCTTCTCGCGCGATCGGATACCCTTCCCAAACATCGAGAACCTGCGGCGCATGCGACTTGCTGGCTTTTATCACGTCGTCCATCTGTTCCGGCGAGAAAAACGGGGATCTTTCCCTGTCTACCAGTGGCTCCAGATCGGGCGTTTCCATCCGACTGACCATCACTTGCTGGCCGATCAGTTGCCAGGCTGTATCAGTGGCACCCTTGAGTGAAGTTCGGAGCCAGTCTTCCTGTTCAGCACCCAGCAATCGTCGCTCCGGGTTCTGCAAAGCGGCGACGATCGAATCCCGGGTTACTTCGTTGCCTGCATTCGGCTGTGCGTCGCGCCCGACCAGGCGTGTATCCAGCATGAAAATGCTGGCCAGATCGCCCCAGCGAAACGCGCGGTAGATTCTGGTGGCAGCGCCGTCCGCGGCGCCGCGGACTGGCATCCATTCGAAATACGCCTGTAGTGCGGCATCCCTCCTCGATTGCCAGCCGCCCTCGTCCAGTTGATGATTCTGGGCACCATCTCGCCATGAGTCATTCGCGAATTCATGGTCATCCCAGATCGCGATAACCGGCAATGCGGCATGCATCGATTGAGAATCGGGATCAGTCTTATACTGAGCGTGTCGCTGGCGATAATCTGCCAGCGTTCTGATTTCAAATCGCGGCTCTGGTACTCTCCCCAGCGATTCCGCATTTTCCGTCGCGTACTCGCCCATCCCGTATTCGTAAATGTAGTCACCCAGGTGGAGCACCGCGTCAAGATCATCCTGCGAGGCAATTTCCCGATAAACATTGAAGTACCCGGCGGGATAATTGGAACAGGAGACCACCGCAAAACGCGCCTGATTTACCGGGCCCCGCGGCAAGGTTCGGGTCTTCCCGACAGTAGAGCTCTGGCCATCGCAAGAAAATCGATAAAAGTAGTCGTTGCCCGCACTCAGGCCATCAACGTCGACCTTGACCGTGAAGTCGCGTGATTCACCAGTCTCGAATGTTCCATCGCGAACCACTTTACGCATCCCGATATCGGACGCGACCTGCCAGCGGACGTTCGCAGTTCCGACCGTCGAAGTGGTTACCCGTGTCCAGATAATCACCCCATCGTGCGTAGGATCGCCGCTGGCGACGCCATGTCGAAAATTCGTTTTGGGGCGAGAAAACGAATAGGCATCCCGAATGTTCGCAGACGTTCCGAGAAAAGCCGCTGTTAGTACCTGAATGAATGTTCTGCGTTGCACATCTGCTCTCTTGTCTGACCCGAGTTGACTGTTCCGCTTCCCGCTGCATCATAACCGGCTATGCATTCTTGCAATAGCCGATTCAATTGACTGTTGCAATCGTGCCGGGTCCACGTGTCAACGCAATCCTGAATGGACCTCCCGCATCGTCATACTTGTGTCGGCGGTTGATCAGTTTGATCGCGCAATGGCAAGACGCCCGAGCGTATCGCGATACTCCTGCTCCATCCTCAAAACAAGATCGTTGACGGATGGAATGTCGTGAATCGAGCCTACTCCCTGCCCTGCTCCCCATATATCCTTCCATGCTTTTGCTTTTGATCCGCCGACACTGCCAAAGTCCATCGCATTTTTATCCGCCTCTTCAAGATTATCGGGATCAAGGCCGGCATTTATGATGCTGCCCTTCAGGTAACTGCCGTGGATGCCGGTGAATAGTGAACTGTAAACAATATCCGCCGATTGGCTGGCCACGATCATCTCTTTATATTCGGCCGGCGCGTTGGCCTCCTCTGTAGCAATAAATCGCGTCCCGATATACGCAAGGTCAGCACCAATTGCCTGCGCGGCAAGCACATCATTTCCCCGGCTCATGCTGCCCGAGAGAATGATCGTTCCGTCGAATATTTCCCTGACCTCCTTTACTAATGCAAATGCGCTGGTAGTTCCCGCATGGCCCCCCGCTCCCGAGCAAACTGTGATGATTCCGTCCACGCCCTGGTCAATGGCTTTCCTTGCGTGACGTACATTAATGACGTCGTGAAAGACAATGCCTCCATAGCTGTGCACGGCTTCAACCACCTCAGCAGGCGGTCGAAGGCTCGTTATTACGATCGGTACTCGGTGTTTGACACAGGTTTGCATGTCCGCCATCAGGCGCGAGTTGCTTTGATGAACAATCTGATTGACCGCGAAGGGCGCCACGGGCTGATCCGGGTTCGCGGCTGAAAAGTCCGCCAACTCCTGCCTTATACGGGTCAACCATTCGTCCAGCATTTCCTGCGGGCGGGCATTTAGTGCCGGAAACGAGCCGACAATGCCGGCCTTGCATTGGGCAATTACCAGTTCCGGACCCGATACGATAAACATCGGTGCACCGACGACAGGAATTCGCAGGCTTCCTTGCAGGACTTCAGGTAATGACATTAATGACTCCGGGGCATGTTCAGGATCAGGAAACTTAGCATAATCGGACGTGACCGCCATCACGCTTGTGCCTTGAGACGATTGATAAACTCACTGCGTCATGAATGAAACTGCGAAACATGAAACTCTGGACCGTGACCCGTCCACCGCCGTGATCGAGAAAATCGAGAAACTTGATTTCACTGCGATGTCTTTCGTTCAATTGAAAAGATTGCATAAAGTATTTCAGAGCGTCTCCGCCGAAATTGCACGCGAGACGTCGCGTCGAGCCGAAGAAGACAGTTCCGGCGATACGGTACGTGTGCCTTCGCCAAAAACGTAAGCCCCTCAGGCGAGCATGAAACTCGCTTCGCAATCAGCAATCAGTTCATCTCCATCGGCCGTTCGTGCTTCTCCTTTCAAAACCACCAGACGACGCTTCTGATTATCTATCCAGCCGGATAGATTGATGGTTCGTCCAACCTCAAGCGGTTTCCTGTAACGAATTTCGCATCTTGCGGTATGTGCCTTGATGTCTTGCAGATAAAGCACGTTAGCCATGACATCGTCCAGGGCCGAATAAATGATGCCGCCATGAACGGTATTTTCATACCCCACGTGATTTTCGTTCGCAGTGAACTGACCGCTACAGCGCCCATCTTTCATCGCAAAATTGATTCGCAGGCCAATTGGATTTTCCGCGCCACATGCAAAGCACATTGGGGCCGCTTCGATGTTCCGGTCGTTCATGAGTTCACCGCCAGCGTTCAGGCCTCGACCATCTCGGGATAGGCAGGGCGCCATCGATAGTTTTCCAATTTTCCAACCAGGTCTTTTTCATCGATATCGGGTGCAACACCATCAGCAACGGCGCGCTTGGCAGCAGCCAGGGCAACCGCTCCCACAATCGCGATACTTCGGGCATCAGGCAGCGGTCTGCCAGTTCCTGTTCGGTCAGACTGTTCGCGAGCGCATAAGACGCGGCACCAATCATGCCATCCGTTACTTCTGTCGCCCCGCTCACGATGGTTCCGAGCCCGAGCCCCGGGAATATGAACACGTTGTTTGCCTGACCAATTCGCTGGTTGCCCCCACGCATCGGCACGTCGTCAAAAGGGCTGCCGGTCGCAACCAACGCTTTACCGCCGGTCCAGCGAAGGATGTCCTCAGGAACTGCCTCGCTGATGTTGGTGGGATTGGACATCGGCAAGACGACAGGGTGATCCGTGTTCTCGGCCATTGCCCTGATTACCGGCTCGTCAAATGAGCCCGCATCACCGGATGTCCCGATCAATACGTTCGGCTTGTACGCGGCGACGACCTTTGCAAGATCCCGACGATGGTCGCCATTCAATCCCAGGGCGGCGACCATTTCAGCAGGCCATGCCAGGTCCTTTTTGTAGTCGGTGAGACTTCGATCCGAACTGAGCACGCCCTGGCTGTCCATTGCCAGTACCGAACGTTGAAGTTCTTCACCCTCGACCCCGTGGAATCGAAGCCCCCCCAGGATTTTCGTGGCAATGCCGTACCCGGCGGCACCGGCACCATAAATCAGAACGCGACTGTCCCGAATATCGCCACCGGTTATACGGCATGCAGCATGCATACAGGCATACGCCACGGCCCCCGTGCCCTGAATGTCATCGTTAAACGAGGGCACTTGCTTTTTGTAACGTTCCAGAATCGCAAGCGCATTGTCTTTCCGAAAATCTTCCCACTGAATAACAATGTCGGGAAATACATTCCTGGCGGCACTAACGAATTCATCCACCAATGCCAGATACTTCTCGCCGCGAAGCCGAGGCTGCCGCCACCCGAGATAGAGCGGGTCGTCCAGCAGGGACTGATTGTCGGTGCCAACATCCAGGCTAATCGGCAATGTACGCGCCGGGTGAATCCCCGCTCCGGCACAGTACAACGACAATTTTCCTATGCTGATTGCCATGCCGCCAGCGCCCTGATCGCCGATACCGAGAATCGATTCATTATCTGTAACTACCATCAGACGAACATCAGAAAATGGCGCAGCACTTCGAAGAATCGCTTCTATCCGGCCTACGTGATCGGGCGTAATCCAGATTCCGCGGCTTCGACGGAACATACGGCTGAAGTATTCAGATGCTTTGCCGACGGTTGGCGTATAGACGATCGGCATCAACTCTTCGAGATTTGATTGCAGAACCTTGTAGAACAAGTGTTCATTGCGATCCTGAAGAGCAGCAAGGCCAATGTGGCGCCCGACCGGGTCCTTGTTGAACATGATCGACCGATGTACCCGTTCGGCCTGTGTCTCAATGTCGTTTATCTGCGCCGGTAAAAGGCCCTCCAGGCCGAATCGTTTTCTCTCGGCATCGGTAAAACCCGTTCCCTTGTTGTAGAGCGAAAAACGCAACATTGCCGTGCCTTTGTTCGGCACACGAAGCTGATAGCCAGTATCAGTTTTGATGAGGTCAAACTTGTCCACTACGGCACTTGCCGGTCAATGGCGATTTGTACTGTCTCTGAATTTCCAGTCTGGATAATTGCATCACCATACCAGTCACCAGACGTTGCCACCGGCTGCCCGGCAAGAGAAACGCGCGCAATTATTTCAAGGCGATCATATCCCGACGGAACCCGACCGGGAATCATTGCATCGGAATCGCTGATCGATACATTCATCGGCAACTCGGAAAGCCTTATGCGAACAGCGGCGATCGGCGGCGAAGGTTGCGCAGGATCACGAGCGATGACGAATACTGTCGTGTCTGCCAGATTCGCGGCCGCCGCGGCATCGCCTAAAGAAACATGAACATTTACTGCGCCTGCTCCGATCGCTGCTTCGGCCACCGGTACCACAGGGACTCCTCGAAGCTCTGCAATTTGCTGCCGCAAGATTTCCTGCACATTTGGCGGAGGTGATGTCGCAAGCAACGCCTCCCATCGATTCGCCGCCAATTCGGGATCACCTCGCTCAATCGCGACCATACCGCCATAAAATAGTGCTTTTGGATTACCGGGCGTCAATACCAGTGCGTTCTCAAACAGATCGCCGGCGCGATCCGATAGCGAGGTTTGATCGTCATAGAGAATAGCCTCACCGAGATCGGTCAGTGTCTGTCCGTCACGGCCTGACTCGAGTGCAATCGCTTTTTCAAATGCCTCGATAGCGCCCGGGAAGTTTCTGAGACTGAAATACGATCGACCCAGCATTTTCCATCCGGACAAATCGTTCGGATTCTCCTGGAGCCGAGCCGCCAAAGAAGTCACCATCTCAGAAACGTCAGGAAGCTCGGAAGTGGGCCCGGCACTCGAATCGGGCGTGCCGATCTGTAAGTAAATAAGCCCGGAAAGTACTGACATGATGACGATCGACCCAAGCAGCGCAGAAGAAAAGCGCTTCTCGGTTCTGTACATTGGCACCGCGACAACCGATATTGCAGCCGCTAACATGACGGCCAAGAGAATCCAGAGCATGATCTAGTTCGCTACCTGATCTGCTTCGTCATCGATCTCGAGTGGCATGCTCATGCGTTTTCGAACGACACGTATCGCAATGAACGCGCCCACCAGCAGAAACGCGCCAGGCGCTAGCCACAGAAACAAAGTAATGCCGCGCATCGGGGGGCGATACAGCACAAACTCTCCGTATCGCTGCACCAGGAAGTCATAGACTTCCCCGTCAGACTTACCCTCGCCGATCAGGCGACGAATTTCCCGGCGCAGATCGCTAGCAATCTGAACATTCGAGTCTTTTATCGTCTGGTTCTGACACTGGACGCAACGTACTTCAGAAATGATAGATTGATACCGTGCTTGTAATTCATCGTCGTCGAATGCTCTGCCGGTGTCTATCGCAAAGACCGACCAGGACACTAGCGAAGACGTGATAATCACCAGGAGGCGATTCATTGGGCGGTGCCTTGCTCTGCAATAATCAGTGGCATGAATTTAGCCTCCCACGTATCGCGATTCAATGGTCCGAGGTGCTTGTAGAGAACCCGGCCGTTTTTCCCTATCAGAAAGGTTTCGGGTGCGCCGTAAACGCCCCAGTTAATTCCAGTCGTCGAATCTGCGTCAAATCCCGATGCAACGTAAGGATCCCCAAGTTGGGCCAACCAGTTGATCGCTGGTTCAAGTCGGTCTCGCCAATCGATACCATAAATTGGTATTTCAGTTTCGCGGGACAATTCCATCAGGAACGCATGCTCCTGACGACAGCCAACGCACCACGTTGCCCAGAAGTTGACCAATGCGATTTCGCCAGCGTAATCATTGCTGGATACCCTTTCGTTGATGTTTTTTACGTTTGGAAGATCAAACTCCGGTGCGTCCTTACCCAGAAACGGCGATGGTAACTTTTTCAAATCACGTTCGGGATCGAGACCCTTGATGAACACGCCAACCAGGACTGCGAACACGATCAGTGGTGCCAGATACCTGGCCATCAGGCCGGCTCTCCCCGGAGCGTCGGCAATTTTTGCTTCGCAGTCGCCTCAAGTCGATAACGACGATCACTTGCTGCAATTGCCCCGCCTAATGCCATGATAAATGCTCCAAGCCAGATCAGCCGAATTAGCGGCTTATATTGCAAGCGTAAGCTCCAAGAGTCGGGCCCGAGAGGATCGCCTAGTGCTACGAACAGATCACGATTCCAACCTGCATCGATGCCGGCCTCAGTCATAGGACTCTGCTGGACAATATAGGTTCTTTTTTGCGGTCTGAGCTGGCCGACGAAATCGCCATCTTTGAAAATATCAACTTCGCCTTCAATTGCCTGGTAGTTCGGTCCCTGCGTATTCCTTAATCCGCGCAATTCAAATTCGTAACCGGCGACCTGCTCACGATCACCAATGCGCAAACTGCGATCTGCCTCGACAGAGAATGCAGATACGATTGTCACACCGATAACGAATACGCCGATTCCAAAATGTGCAACGGACATGCCCAGTGCGCCACGCGTGATCCCGGCTGTGCCTGCGGGTCGAAGCCAGGATCTGATTGGATCAATAGCAGCCGCAATCATTACCCAGAAACCCGCAATCGCGCCTGCCGCAA
>JAQCAD010000047.1 GCA_027621915.1 Pseudomonadota bacterium | reverse complement strand
GCCGCGTAATATGAAAATGATGAGCAAAACACTCGCTTAACCTGACAACACATCTGTCCCATTTGTTTGAAGACGGACAGTAAGCAACTGACCCCAACTGAGAATTGGCGTAGCCTTGAAACGATCTCAGGCGGTCGATTTTGTGTTTTCACACAGCCTCGGCCATTAGCGGCCCTTTCAGAGCCACAAAAAACCCCGCACTAGGCCGCTTCGTCATGCTCGTCACAACCCGGGCCACCGTGCAGGGACGGGCGGCTGTTGGCTTGCGCCGTGATGCGCCGGTATTTCCGGGTGAAAGGGGAAGATTCAGGCGCCTGAACGACGAGGGGTCGGGCCGACTCCGCCGGATGGCGGCCTCGATCTGGGCTCATCAGCCCGATTTCAGCGCGCTCCGACGGCTTCGCTCCGACATAATGCCCCCTTATACGTACTATCCGCCATCACGTACGCTGATGCTCATAGTATTTTCGACACCGTTCGACGGTCATTCGAGGCGATAGATCCTACGGTCCAACTATTGGCAAAACTCACGGACCGTGGCGTACCCTGTTATGGCTTGAGCAACATTTCAGGAAAGAACTACGAATTCCTGATTGGCAAGCATGCGTTTTTCTCGCTCCTTAACGGTGTTGTGGTCTCTGCGCACGAAAACCTGCTCAAACCAGAGCCTGCGATCTATCAGCTGATATGCGAGCGCTACCAGCTGAAGGCGTCGGAAACCTTGTTTGTTGATGATATGGATACAAATTGTCGTGCCGCCACCGAAGCGGGACTTAACAGCATCAAATTCGAGGGCATTGCGTCCTGTGTGCAAATTGATGAGTTGCTAGCGACCGGCTAAGTCCCGTTGAATGCTATTGCGCCAGAAATATATACACAGCCAGTGTCGAAATGACGATGACTGTAGCCATCGGCATAGAATATCGCCACGGCGTCATATCGACCGGAGAGGGTGTCATTGGCCGAGCGGCATACGGCGCTGGCCGGAGTCGACTAACGGCCGCAATTAGCGCACTGGTTAGCAAAAACACCAGGCCCAGAAAATGCAGGAAGTGAACGTCGCCTTCTATGCCGAACAAACTCGCTGCCAGTGACTGTATCTCTGCGTTGAATACAAAATTGATAAAGTAAAAAATAACCGGCCCGGCGATTAATCCGACCAGTGCGGCTTCCGCGGTGGCTTTGCGAGTGAGTAAGCCTGCGAGAATCACGGCCAGCATTGGGCCGAAAAACGTTGCATTTATTTGTTGCAGATAGATGTACAGGCTGCCGCTGGTATCGATCGTCGGTGCGATAAGGATCGCGGCTACGGCGAGAACGGTGCTGCACAAGCGCCCCGCGCGGACCTGTTGACGGTCATCTGCATTGGGTCGGAACAGTGGCTTAAAGACGCCTTGATTGAACAAGGTTGCTGAACTATTCAAGACACTGTTGAACGTACTGAGAACGGCACCCACCATTACCGCCGCGAAGAATCCGGTCAACGGCGCAGGTAATACTGTTTTTACCAGTGTCGGATAGGCCTGCAAATACTGATCCGGTCCCAATGTCTCCTTGAACATGTGAAACGCGATTACGCCTGGCAAGACGATGGCGAGCGGAGCGAGGAGTTTGAATACCGCGGCGATTAGAATGCCTTTCTGCGCTTCCTTGAGATTCTTGGCGCCGAGAGCGCGTTGGATGATGGACTGATTGGTACACCAGAAAAATACTTGGTTAATAATCATTCCCGTAAAGAGCACGCCGAAGGGCAGGAATGATCCGGGTTCATCTCCGGTGATGTCGAATTTCGGATGTTCGTCAGTGTAAACAGTGCTTAAGCCAGTCAGAACATTCCCGTCACCAACAACTGAAAGCGCAAGTATCGGTATGAGCAAACTGGCGACAAGAAATCCGACGCCATTGATTGTATCGGACACCGCAACAGCTTTTAGTCCGCCTACGATTGCGTACAGAGAACCCAGCACGCCAATTCCGAGAACCATTAACCAATTGGCCTGAGACTCCGAGACCCCCAGTACGGCCGATACGTTAAAGAGGCTCTCGAGACCGGCTGCGCCGAACAGCAATACCACTGGCAAAATGGCGATCGAATATGAAAACAGAAAGAGCAGAGTGGCGACAGTTCGTGTACGGCTATCGAATCGACTCGCCAGAAAGTCGGGGATAGTCGACAGGCCGATTTGCAAATACTTAGGAACGAAATAGAAAGCGGCGAGCACCATCGCCAGTGCTGCGGTGGTCTCCCATGCCATTACAGCGACGGTATGATTGAAGGCGTCGCCATTCAGGCCAATGAGATGTTCGGTGGACAGATTGGTCAGTATGAGAGATCCCGCGATCACCCATGCAGTCAGGCTACGCCCCGCAAGGAAGTAGGCTTCCGCAGTGTCCATTCTGTCATTGCGGGTCACCCACCATGCGATCACCGCGACAGCAGCGGTAAACGCGAAGAACGAAAGCCCCGCGATCACTGTTGGGCGCTGCTGCTACTCGAACGGCGTCGAAACTCATACTCGAAGATGGACGTGATTGTGGGGCTGGCATCGTCCGGGATGGAAAGCAAAACGACCTTGGCTGAGTCTCCTTCAATCTGCATATGCGCAAAGCCCCACAGCGAACCCTCGGCAAAGTGTGTCGTGTGTTCAGGATATTTTAGTTTCTGATGCCGCATGAAACTACTGTGTAGCGGACGTTGTTTTGCGCCGGCGCCTGAGAGAATCTGCACTAACGGTTTTTCGGTCGGCTGCCCGAGCGTTGTTTCGCAAGTATCGGTGTGTATCTCAAGCGTATGTTCATGACCGACGATATAGGCATCCGCATACTTGCAAAGTGCGGGCATCAATAATTCCCGAAGAACTCGGGCCTCCTCGAATTTGCCGCCGGACGAAGACCAGATCGGATGATGCGCGACGACCAGTTTCCACTTGGCGGTCGAATTCTTAAGCGCATTTTCGAGCCACTCAGGTTGTTGTTTCTCCCCGTCGGTCATCGGGAAAACCATGTGACTCGGCTCTTTAATTTCTCCAAGAGAACCTTCGGATCCATCATCGTTGAGTGTGTCTTCGCGGACATCCGAATTGGCAAGTATCATGCTGGTGTCGATGATGAACAACTCGACGTCGCCGTTGGCGGACGGTGGCTTCACTGTGTAGTAGGGCCCGTCCATGTAGAAGCCGGGAGCCTGTTGAAGGTAGTTAATCTGGGCGTAGCCGCCATCTCGGGATGTTTCCCAATCATGGTTGCCCATAGTGACGTAGGTCAGGTAGCCATTTTCGACATCGCCAACGTTACCAAAGGGATCCTGCAATACATCCTTGAAACGATCAGCATCGTTAAATCCATCGGTGCCCAATGTTGCGCCTGAGGGATAAATGTTATCGCCGAGCAGTACGCCAAAATCGCATACGGCTGAATCACGGCAATAATTGGTCATTGCTACAGAGACACCGAAGATTCCGGTTTTGGGCACGACCCCTCCTGTTACCGGCGATACAGACGATGGGAGCGCCTCGTATTCGTCGGGGGGCCGCTTGTCTTCCAGCCAGTCCTGCCATTCCGATTCCAGGTACTGTTCAGCCGTGAACAAATCTTCGTAATCGTCCTGATCCGGGTAGTCAGGGTGATATCCGGTATCGCCGTAGACGAGAATGCCGACACTCAGTGGGCTTTCAGCAGGCTTCTGCGCTGGCGGGCCGCCGGTCGTGCATGACGTAAGGACTATGGATACTGCAATAAGAGCGATGGCTTTTCGATTCATAATAAACAGGCCCGAATTAGCTGAAGTAAGCTCCCTCTGGAGCAGATTTAGAAAATACGTTCCTATTATAGACAAAAGTAGAAAATATATTTCATTTTCTGCGATAATCCATTATCGGTCAACAACCGTGTCAGGTAAATCAATGAGTACGGATTATTTAATATGAAAAACAATATCTTAGCGTGTTCCTTTGTGGTTCTTTTGGTCGCCTGTGGTCCAAAGGCGGATCAGTCCGAGGTGCAGACCTTCGCCCCTGCCGTGGCCGAGACGGCTCCATCTGAGATGAATTCAGCAAGTGATCCAGCTTTGTTGGTCAACGCGAAAGAACCGGATAGAAGCCTGATTTTCGGTAGCGCGGGAGAAGGGGGAATTGAGGTTCATGGACTGGATGGCGCGCGTGCCGGAACGGGGAGCAATCGACCGTCTACTTTCATTGATGTCCGCTATAACTTTTCACTGGGCGACGAGAAAGTAGCGCTTATTGTCGCGAATGACATGTCGACATCGGAGCTGGTTTCGTATGTTTGGGATGACGCCGAGAAAACGCTGGTCGACGTATCTGCGCCGATCGCAATTGGCATGGAAGCCGAGGGTCTTTGCCTCTATCAGAGTCCTATCTCTCATAAATTGTATGCGTACGTTCTTGGCTCCGGCTTAATGCAGCAATGGGAGTTGTTCGATAGAGACGGGCGGGTAGAGGGTCGACTAACCCGAACCGTTCCAGTCGGCACCGGGGCCGCGCATTGTGCAAGCAGCGATCGGGCCCAGGCGATTTTCTATTCGCAGGAGACTGTCGGCGTCGCGGTATTGAATGCTGAGCCGGAATCGGAGGGTGAGATTGAGTACATCGATTTTGCACAGCCACATGGTCGATTCTCAGGCGACGTGAAAGGAGTCACCGTGTATGAACATTCTACCGGTGGCTATCTTCTGGTATCCGACGCTGATGTCAGTCGACTGCAGGTTTACGATCTGTCGAGTTATGACTACATCGGCTCTCTTTCGATAGCATCCAGTGACGGTATTGACGGCGTCCAGGAAAGCGAAGGATTGACGGCGACGAGTATGAGTCTTGGCGATGCGTTGCCTGACGGTATCCTTGTGCTCGCCGATGACGACAATGAAGCAGACAATACCAACTTCAAGGTCGTCGCGTGGCGCGATATAGCGAGCGCACTGGAGTTGCCACAAGCGTTTCCTTTCGATCCCACGGAAGAAAAATCGCACAGTATTGCGATCGTTTCACCTAGTGGCCAGACGGATCCCGTTACAACATTCGGTGACGCGGCTGACGATCCTGCAATCTGGGTTCACCCCGATGATCCATCGTTGAGTGTCATTATTGGCACGCAGAAAAAACTCGGGATCAACGTCTATGACCTGAGTGGTCGCCAGTTGCAGTCTCTGGCAGACGGGCGGATCAATAATGCGGATATCCGCTACGGGTTTATGTTGGGCGGTGAGTCTGTAGATATTGTGACCGGCAGTAATCGCACGAACCAGAGCATCAGCATCTGGAAGGTTGATCCTGTTACGCGAACTTTGGTCGAGATAGCGGACGGCATTATTGCAACCGGGATGGGCGATCCCTATGGCCAGTGTATGTACAAGAGCCCGACGACCGGTTATTTCTATGTGTACATCAACGATACCGATGGTGTCGTAAAACAGTGGCAGCTGGTGGATGCCGGTAACGGTAAAGTGGGTGTTACTCTGGTTCGCGAATTTAGTGTCGGGTCTCAGACGGAAGGCTGCACCGCAGATGATGAGTTGGGTCATTTGTACGTTGGTGAAGAGAACAATGCACTGTGGAAGTACTCAGCGGAGCCGGACGGGGGCGACGAACGCATCATGGTTGACGACGTAGAGTCCGGCAATCTGACTGCCGACGTTGAAGGCGTGTCCATATACTATGGGCCAGAGGGAACGGGGTACATCATCGCGTCGAATCAAGGCGCAGATAACTATCTTGTCTATGAGCGTCAGGGCGATAATCGATTTCTGGGCCATTTTCACGTTGTCGCTGACGAGGTGACGGGTATTGACGGTGCTTCAGAGACGGATGGTCTGGACGTGACGAGCGCCAATCTCGGGCCGCAATTTCCACATGGAGTACTCATTGTGCAGGACGGTCGGAATATCACTCCAGTGGATAAACAAAACTACAAGATCGTACCGTGGGAAAGAGTCGCGGAAGCATTGGGCCTGGAGGTCCATGCCGGGTATGACCCAAGGGCAAGCCATTAGCATGAGGCACGTTGCTTGAAGTCAATACTGAAATTCTTCGCCGCGGGTAAAGATCAACCGAGGCTGACGGATACTGCGCTAATCGATGAGCAGTTTCGGTACTACCGTCGAAACGTAATCACTGTCGCTATTCTTTGCTATGGCCTGGGCTACGTATGTCGTCTGGCGCTGAATGTCGTAAAGAAACCTCTGATGGATGCCGGAATATTTACTCCGGAGGAGGTGGGCCTTATAGGCTCGATGCTGTTATACGGCTATGCGCTAGGAAAGTTCAGCAACGGTTTGTTGTCAGACTATGCGAACGTCAAACGGTTCTTTGCTGCCGGGCTTTTCCTTTCGGCGATGATGAATTTTGGCATGTCGTTCTCATCCGTCGTTTGGATTTCCGCACTGCTGTGGGTATTGAATGGCTGGTTTCAAGGATTTGGCGCACCGTCTTGCGCCGTTGCCCTGACAAGTTGGTTTAGCAACAACGAACGCGGTCGCTACTACGGTCTTTGGAGTACAGCGCACGCCATAGGTGAAGGATTGACCTATCTGGGTATCGCGTTGCTCATTGCGCTGCCGCCTAAGGGTTTGGGCCTGCACTGGCAATACGGCTTCTGGATACCGGCAACAATTTGCGTACTGGCCGCTGTTATCGTGTACATCTACCTGCCGGACCGCCCAGGGACACTTGGCCTTCCTTCCGTGGCTGAATGGCGCAACGATGGCGGAGCAAAAGCCAAGGCTGCAGTGCATGATGCCGCCAGCATTCTGAAAGACCAGTTGCGGGTAGTTTCGATCCCGGCGATCTGGATCATCGCGTTGGCAAGTTCTTCGATGTACATCACTCGCTACGCCGTCAATAGTTGGGGCAACGTGTATTTGCAAGAAATTCGTGGCTTTGATTTGTTCGATGCGAATTTCTTTATCTTCCTGAACACGGCCGCGGGCATCCTCGGCTGCGTTGCGTACGGTTACCTGTCCGACAAGTTGTTTGATGCGCGACGCCCTCCGGCCAATCTTCTGTTTGGCTTAATGGAGTTGCTACCGCTGTTCATCATTTTCTACGGGCCGGCGAATAGTACTGTGCTCGCGATTGCACTCGTGGTTTATGGCTTCGGGCTTAGCGGCATTCTTGCTTCGCTGGGCGGCCTGTTTGCACTTGATATAGCACCAAAAAAAGTGGCAGGTGCCGCGATGGGCTTCATTGGAATCTTTAGCTACTTCGGCGCCGGACTGCAGGATTACATCAGTGGCAAGCTGATTTATGACAGCGAAATTCGGGTCGTGTTTGATCTGGGAGCAACGTCCCAGACGGTCTTCTTTTACGATTACTCGGTGCCCATCGTGTTCTGGATCGGAGCGTCAGTGGTATCGATGATCCTTGCGGGCAGTTTGTGGAGGGTTCGAGCGAGTGTTTAGACGACCTGCAAAAAATGTTGCGTCACGCTGCACAGTCATTTGCACAACGTTGATTTTGCTTGGCGCTTGCGGAAAAGATGACGGTATAAACTACTGCAAGAACCATGACAAGGTGCATGCAGACCACGCGGACACTATCGCAAATCTGATCATCAATGTTTCGGCTGCCGGCGACCTTGAGGGATCTCTGTCGATTCCAGAGGCTGCGCTTGGTGACTCAACTGCAGAGGAAGTTGAATCGATTCTAAGCAGCGCCGGGAATTCGTTTACGCTGCAAACGGAGCATCCCTGCACGGTGGCGGTGACGACAATTGCTACTAGCGCAGGCGGCGTTAATGCGAGCTATACCGCGAGTTGTGGCGCCGACAACAAACTCGGCAAGATCAATGCCTCTCTATTCGACAGTTTCGATCAGCTCGATGAAGTCGTCACTTCGATGACGACAGCGGTGACCTCAAAGCGATTTGCGATTAGTCGGCAATGTGACAGCCCAATATTTAAACTGGACCGAATAAACTAATGACGAGCAATACTGAACGAATGGAATTCGCCTGCGATACAGCGCGGCAAGCCGGCGCATTGGCGCTGAAGTACTTTTCAGATCTCGGCGCTCTGACCGTGAAAAGTAAAGGCGTACAGGACATGGCGACGGAAGCCGATGTCAATACCGAAGCAGTTATTCGAGATGCGATTTCTCGGGCGTATCCGGAGGACGGGTTTCTTGGGGAAGAGAGTAGCGCTTCGTTTGCAATTTCCGACGTGCCGGGGGTCTGGATAGTCGACCCTATCGACGGTACGCAACCCTTCATTTGTGGCATGCGTACCTGGTGTATTTCGATCGCCTATTATGCAAAGGGCAAGGTCGAATTGGGCGTCATCTATGACCCAAGCAACGACGAGATGTTCGTCGCGATGCGAGGCCAGGGAGCGACGCTAAATGGTTCGCCAATGTGTGTTGCGGATGTATCAGGCGTTGACGAAGGGCTGGTCAGTGTCGGCTATTCGACCCGGGTTACGCCCGAGGACACCTTGCTTCCGCTAGGCCGTTTATTACACGCCAATGGTATGTACCATCGCAGCGGCAGCGGTGCACTGAGTCTTGCGTACGTCGCTGCCGGCCGATTGATCGGATACTTCGAGCCACACATGTGCGCCTGGGATATGGCGGCCGGTGAATTGCTGGTTCGAGAAGCGGGCGGGCGAAGTAGTGATGCTTTGCCTAATGATCAGGCACTGATCGACGGTAATCGTATCGTCGCTGCCGCCGCTGGGGTATTTGATGAGCTGATGGCGATTGTCGACGGCTAAGAGAGTCTACGGTTAGGCAAACTCAGCTTGCCGTCAGTCTCTTCAGGTTGTCGAAACCCAGTTTCGCAAACTGATTCGGTGGCGCAACACTTGGGTCCTGCTCGGCTTCTACTACCACCCAGCCGCTATAGTCTTGTTTTCTCAAGGCGTCGAAAATGCCGTCATAGTTGATGCAGCCGTCACCGGGAACCGTGAATACGCCGGCAAGTACAGCATCCAAAAAGCTGCTGTCTCTATTTCGCATTCGCCGCAATACGTTTTCGCGAATATCTTTGCAATGCACGTGTGCGATTCGGTCCGCGTATTGAGTGGCGAGTTCGACCGGATCGGCTCCCGCGAAGTATGCATGCCCGGAATCCAACAACAGATGCATATCGGTCGACGTGGATTGCATCATTATCTCGATATCTTCGCGCGACTGGATGACCGTTCCCATGTGGTGGTGAAAGCTGAGTTTGAGGCCTTCCGCGGAACATGCTTTGGCAACTTCGTCCAACCGACGACAAAAGTTCGGCCATTGATCTGCAGGTATACGAGGTCGTTGGGACAGTCGTATGCCAGCATCGGAGTGAATGCAACCGCTGACCTCAGCGAAAATCAGAACGTCAGAGCCCATCGCTTTGAGCAGCTTCATGTGGTTCTGCATGGCCGCGATTTCTTCGTTGCTGTCGCGTCGCAGCAATTGGCCGCTGTACCAGCCCGAAACCAGGGATAGCGAGTATTTTTCGAGTTTGGGTCGCAGAATGTTTGGATCTCTCGGGAACTTGTGGCCGAGCTCAACACCGTCATAGCCGGCCGCAGATGCTTCTCTGAGGCAGGTTTCAAAAGAAATGTCGGCACCGACGTTCTGCATATCGTCGTTGCTCCAGGTGATTGGGTTGATGCCGATGGTTACGTTCATGAGCGTTGTGAGGTCTTATCCAAATATTCTTGATAGGCAACGTTTACAGCTTCGTTGTCAGAGCTTGCTGAAACAGGTACGTCCCACCATGTGCCCCCTTCCACGGTCGACGGAAGAGGATTGGTATCGATAACAACGACTGCCGTTCGTTCGCATTCCTTCGCGCGTTGTAGTGCAGGGCCAAGTTTGGCAAGACCGTCTACTTTTTCTGCGCTGGCGCCAAGAGACGCTGCGTGTTGCGCGAAGTCGATACTGGGTGCGCTGCTTGAATTGTCGTAGCTTGATTCCAACAAATTATTGAAGCCCTTGCCGCCCAGCGAGGTTTGCAGGCGATTGATGCAGCCGAAACCGCGATTGTCGAGCACAACGATCGTGATCTTTTTTCGCAACGCAATTGACGTTGCTATTTCGGAATTCAACATTAAATAACTGCCATCGCCAACCATGACGACAACATCCCGATCCGGCATCGCCATCTTGACGCCCATTCCGCCGGCGATCTCGTATCCCATACAAGAAAAACCGTATTCAACGTGGTAGTTATTCTCGTCGGTCGACCGCCACAGCTTGTGTAATTCACCAGGCAGCCCCCCGGCGGCGCAAACGACTGTCGCATTGCGCGAGAAAACATCACTGACGGCGCCGAGCACTTGAGCATCCGAAGGGAGTTCGGCGTCGGTAGCCGCGGTTACGCTCTCATAAACTGAGTTCCATTCGTCTCGTAATTTGTCCGCTCGAGCTTTCCAGTTCGGCTCTATGCTGCCGCTGGTTACGGCACTGGAAAGTTCACTAATGCATCGCCGAGCATCGCCCTGCAAAGCCACAGCGCCACGCTTGTGCAGGTCGTGCCGTGCAACATTGATACTTAATAATTTGCATCCGGGTTTACGAATCAGAAGCCCGGACCCGGTTGTAAAGTCTTGCAAGCGAGTGCCGACAGCGATTAACAGATCCGCATCTTCTGCAAGTTGGTTCGCCGCACTCGAGCCGGTTACGCCGATCGACCCTACGTTGGCAGGGTGGTCCCAACTCAGCGAACCTTTGCCCGCTTGAGTTTCAGCAACTGGAATACCGAATTTCGTCGCGAAATCGCCGAGTGTTTGGGCGGCGCCCGAATAGTGCACGCCACCGCCTGCAATCAGCAGTGGTCGCTTCGCGGCCATTATCAGATTTGCCGCTTCAGCAAGCGACTGGAGATCAGCACCGGAGCGACGAATACGATGAACTTGTGTGTCGAAAAAAGATTCCGGAAATTCGAAAACCTCGGTCTGTATATCCTGCGGCAATGCGATCGTCACGGGTCCACAGTCGACTGGATCAGTCAGAACAGACATTGCGTGCGGCAATGTTTGCAGCAACTGCTCCGGGCGCATGATCCGATCCCAGTATCGAGATACGGGCCGAAAACAATCGTTGGCTGTCACTGTTGGATCGGAAAAATCTTCAATCTGCTGCAGGACAGGATCCGGGCGCCGGTTCGCGAAGGTGTCGCCTGGCAGCAGCAGCACCGGGAGACGATTGACATGTGCGACCGCCGCTGCCGTGACCATGTTTGTAGCACCCGGGCCAACTGAGCTAGTACACGCCATAATCCTGTGGCGTTTGGATGCTTTTGCATAGGCAATCGCAGCATGCGCCATCGACTGTTCGTTATGTGCGCGGAATACCGGCATCACATCCGTCGAATCTTCGAGCGCCTCTCCGAGTCCAGCGACATTGCCGTGCCCAAAAATCGCGAAAATGCCGGTGATCAGGCGATGTTTCTGGTCATCGACTTCTGTGTATTGAGCGCATAAGTAACGCACAAGTGCTTGCGCGGTGGTCAGTCGAAGTTTGGCTGTCACGATGGTTCTCTCGCTAACGGTATTTGCTAGCAGATCGCGGTTTGATGTCGGCCGTCGATTCCTGCCAGAGTTGGATCATCGTACGATAGTTTTCGGCAACCTGGCTAATTACGGTGTCATCATCGCACTCGCCACTAAACCATAGGCGTGCCGAGCTACCGAAAATGCTGCGTCCAACCGCAAAGCCCTTGCAAATAGGGTAGTTTGCGGCGACTCGGAAACTCTCTTTTAGCTCGGCTTCCGGAGCATCGAGTCCCAGCATCAATACCCCATGGCATAGCGGATCATAGCGCTCGATTACCCCTGAAATCTCTTGCCAACTGGCGTCGGATTGCGATCCCAGTTTCCACCATGAAGGCAATACGCCCAGGTTATAAAAACGACGCAAGACATTGGATATTGTCGAATCGGTAACAGGTCGATCACTGTTGCTCGAAATGATTTCAAGAAGTAATTCACGGCCGAGAGTGACGCAATCGGAGTGCAGCTGTTGCACGCGCTCTTCCTGTGCGAGGCGCGTCTCAATGTCGTCCTCCGGGTGATAAAACACCAGGCACTTGACGACGTGAGACTTTGGCCACTTGAGGAGCGGCAGTCCCATGTTGCTTTGCGGATCAAATTCAACGGGCTTGGATGCAGGCACCTCAACGGGTCGCCCAAGCCACCATTGTTTTTTCGTCATTCTTGCGAGCACGGATGCACCGTAGCGCTCATCCACTATCATCCCGAGGTTTTCGTTGGAGCCGCGTTCATCGGCGACCAGCTCCGCCGCACGGCACACAAGAGCCTTAAACTCGGCAATCCTGTCGGTACCGGGTTCGACGGAAACATGCAGTTCCTCTAATTGGCGACGATGATCGAATGCGAGAACCATCAATGGCGTGGCGGGCCGGGAGCGAGTAGATGCGTTGTGAAGATAGCTGGTGCGGGCATCCTTATCCGGGCGAGGTATGGATTCGGCTCTTTGCAGGTAGTCGTCCAATTCGATTCGTGTGGGCATCGCCGGCGTACAACCATGTCGGGAAACGACCAGCGCACCGCAAGCGTTCCCGGAGGCGGCACAGTCTTGCCACGATGCTCCATTGATCCATGCGCTCAGGAAACCGCTGAGAAACGCATCACCAGCGCCGAGAGTATTGAGTACTTCGACCTGCACACCGTTAACCGTGATGCCACCGTCCAGGTCGTCCGGTATCGCACCCTCGTAAATGGAACATCCAAGGGGGCCGCGTTTGAGTACGATGGTTGCGGATGAGATGTCGCGAATAGCACGAAGTGACGTCAGCGTGTCTGTGCAGCCGCCCGCGATATTGATTTCTTCCTCTGTACCGACAAGCATGTCCAGATCGCCAAGCAGGCTCTGGTACTTGCCGGTCACTGAAGTCGACTCAATGTAGCGCTCTTCGCCGCCGCCAGCGGCAGTTAATCCCCACAAAACCGGTCGATAGTCGATGTCCAGAATAATCTTTGTATCTTGATTCTTTGCATAGCTGATTGCAGCGCGGACAACGGCGTAGCTTTGTTCCGTCGACAGATGGGTTCCCGTAATGGCGAGTGCCCGACTCGAGCCTATGTATTCTTCGTCGAAGTCTGATATCTCTATGCCGAGATCCGCGCAGTTCTCGCGATAGAAAATATGCGGAAACGAATTTCGATCGGCGATGCCAAGAATGACCAGAGCCGTCAGACGAGTCGGGTCGGTCGCAACGTGGCTGACGTCGACACCTTCCGCGGCGAGTGCCTCTCGAACGAAACGCCCCATCTGCTCGTTTCCGACGCGGGTTAACATCGATGATTTTGTGCCGAGTCGAGCCAGTCCCGCCGCGAGGTTTCCTGATGAGCCACCCAGATATTTCGAGAAACTTTGCATGTCTTCTAGTCGCCCACCGACCTGATCGCCGTATAGATCGACCGCGGCGCGGCCCAGGCAAATGACATCAAGTGTTTTCGTGCGCGCCATAAAACTAAACTTTTGGGTTCCAGTACTTGCTGTCTGGTTTCATTATCCAGGTGTGCTCTTCAGTAAATTCGGGGACCGTGTAGCGCTCATGAGGCAGGTGGCGAATGACCCATGAGTAGTACATGCCATAACCCGGTGCCGAGCATTGGGAGTGGTCATTCAGGTCCATAATCTTGACCGTGTCGTTGTTTCGGACTTTGAGGACTGACTCGCCGAGTTCTGCGTGGCCGTAGCCTTGCGGTTCCGTAAATCGATAGTGGTAGATTTCAGGTTGCGGGTGGTGGTGCGGCGGATAACTCGACCACGCTCCCTGGAACGTAATGACTTCGCCTAATACCAGTTCTGTGTTTGGGTCTGAATTCGTGCCGTCGAAAATGGTGCGAACGTAGCGCAAGCAGCGATCATTGACCTGTCCTTTTCCGCGCGGCTCATTGGCGACATCTGTAGGGGAGAATATTCGTGCATCAAACAACTTGGTGTTGTTGCATGAGTAGACGGTGAACTCGGTTTCGACGCTGCACTCGAAGTCAATTTTTGTGTCGGCTGATGCGTGAAAACAACTCGACGACTCATCAAATAATGAGGACCGCTCGAACGAGAACGCTCTATCGCCAACGGTCCCTTTTGCGGCCCCGCTCATTAGCAACCACGCCGTTTCATTTTTCGTTGTAACGGCAATTTTCTCGCCAGCCCTGAGTTTCACGACTTGCAGTGTGATCGGCAGGTTGTCATCGGAATCATCTTCATGGGTAATCAATGTCGTACCCATCGGGAAGCCATCGCGAAAATCAGTAATGTGTAGGGTCATTGATTTTTCCTGTTTGGGTCCAGCGTACTTTCACTGACGTCAACCCAGTTGCCTTGTTGATGGGAGGCTTCAATAGCATCCGAAATTTCCTGCACTCGGCAGCCGTTTGCGAAATCCGAATAGATAGGATCGCCACTCAATATCCCTCGTAAGAGGTTTCGAACCTCGATGACCTTCAGGTCATTGATGCCCAGTCCGTGACCGGGTGCCGGGCAAAAAGCGGCGTAGTCAGGGTGCTCCGGGCCGGCCAAGATCGTGCGAAAACCGCGTTCGTCCGGGTCGTCATCGTTCGAGTAAATCCGTATTTCATTCATGCGCTCCTGATCGAACGCCAGGCTGCCTTTGCTGCCGAAAATATCGAATTCGAGACCGCATTTTTTCCCCGTTGCTACACGGCTGATTTCCATCGTGCCGGCACAACCGCGGCTGAATCGAACGAGTACTTGTGCGATGTCTTCATTCTCCACATCACGCAAGTCGCCTGTGATTGGGTCGGCGCGCTTGTCGTGCACAGTGGTCAATGAACCCAGTACAGCCGTCATAGGACCGAGCAAGTACTCCGCCATATTGATGAGGTGTGTGCCCAGATCCGCCAGAGCTCCGGCGCCTCCCTGCTTGCGTAACAAGCGCCAACCGAATGGAGTCGACGGGTCTGCAAGGTAGTCTTCCTGATAACAGCCACGAAAGCTGTATATGTCTCCAATGCTGCCGGAAGCAATCATCTGCCTGGCCTTCGAGATGAGGGGATTGCACATGTAGTTGAATCCCATTGCGGTTACGACGCCCGCTTTTGCAGCGGAGTCGCGAATCAAACGGGCATCCTTGGCTGTCAGGGCGAGAGGTTTTTCACAATAAACATGCTTGCCCGCACGAATGGCGGCGAGTGCCATTTCCTTGTGGAGGTGGTTGGGTGTACAGATGTCGACAACGTCGATATCGGGGTCATTGCAAATGGCCAGCCAGTCATCGCTGGATTCTTCGAAGCCCCAGGCCTTAGCGAGTTTGGCTGCGTTCGAAGCATTCGCATCAACAAGACAGTGGAGTCTCGGTGACGGGATGTCTTCGAATACGGTGCCAACAGATCGCAGGGCAATGGCATGCGCATTGCCCATGAATCCAGTGCCAATGAGGCCAAATTTGAGGTTCTTCACTGCATTTCGCCGCCCGAGGGGCATTGTCAGTCTTGTTATGTGATCGCATTCGCCCTGTCGAGATAGGGCAAAGACTGCGACAACACTATAGGAATGGAACGAATTTTTCAATAAGAACAATTTTGAAAAATTCCTTCGATTCTACTTTAGGCCTTCACCGGGAGACCTGTTTCGAGCGACTGTTGAGCCGCATCGGCAAGCTGTAATGCACGCAAACCGTCAGGCCCGCCTGGCAATTCCAAATTCTCTCCGCTAACGACCCGCAAGAATTTATCGAGCTGGATGCGATAAGCGTTGGCGTAACGCTCCAGGAAGAACGGTAGCGCCGGTTCAGTCGCGAAACCGCTGGCGCTGGCTACTTCAACTTTTGTCTTAGTCTGATTATCTGCGCGAACCATGCCCTTGGATCCGAATACCTCGATGCGTTGATCGTAACCATAGTCACAGCGCCGAGAATTGGTGATTTGACACATTCGTCCAGAGGCTGTTTTCAAAATAGCGATGGCTGTATCGATGTCAGCTGCTGCCTTGATTCTTGGGTCGGACATTACGCTACCTATCGCGAACACCTGGTTGGGTTCTTCGCCGAGTAGCCAGCGTCCCATGTCAAAGTCGTGAATCATCATGTCTCGAAACAAACCGCCCGATCGTTTTAGGTATTCCACGGGTGGTGGGGAAGGGTCGCGGCTGGTGATGCTAACAACCTCGACATTGCCGATCGTTCCTGCGTCGATCTCGTTTTTTAGCCGACTAAACGACGGATCATGTCGTCGATTGAATCCAATGCTCAGCAATACGCCGTGTTTCTCGGCGACCGAAATGCAAGCGGCAGCACGTTCTGAGCTCAAGTCCAACGGCTTTTCACAGAAGATAGATTTGCCGGCAGCAGCGGCTTGTTCGACAAGGTCGGCGTGTGTGTCAGTAGAGCTTGCGATGACAACCGCGTCCACGCTTGCGTCGTTCATCAAATGGTCAACGCTCACAACAGTCGCAGAACAGCGGCTTGCCAACGATACCGCCGCAGATTCTATGACATCGGAAATATAGACAACTTCCGCATTCACGTTTTGCACCAAATTAGCGGCGTGAATCTGCCCGATGCGACCGGCGCCAATTATTGCGATCCGAATCATCTTCTTTCGTCTCCGATCTTCGGTTTCTCTGCGCCGTATTTGTAGGCGTAACTAATGACCAGCGTTTGCGCAATACACATCGAGGCCGTCAGAGATCGGAATTGTCTAACTTCGGCATCCTTGATCTCGAAGCAAACCGCGGCGTCCCTGGCGATCGGGCTTAGGCGACTGTCGCTGATTGCGATCAGCGGTGCGCCATTTGCTCTTGCGCGTTCCGCTACTGCCGCTGTGTCATCAGAATACGGTCGAAAAGATATGGCGATAACGACATCTTCGGGTCCCAGCATCCAGCTTTGCTCAGAGGTCATGCCAGCAACGCCATCCAGCAAAAAAGCTCGTTTTTCGACGTGACTGAGCGAGTAGGCCAGGTAGGCAGCGACTGGAAATGAGCGGCGCACACCGGCCAGGTAAACGGTATGAGCTTTATGCATGAGTTCCACGGATTTTTCCAAATCCGCCGGCAGAACAACCTCCCGAAGATGCTCGAGAGCGATGATGTTGCTTTCGGCAAAATCGTGCAGGACGTTGTGTGGCGAGAGCCAATCAACCTCATCAGAGCGTTTTCGGAATTGTCGGATTCTCTCGGAGTAGCTTGGCGCGGGGGATGCACTGAGAATCTCATTGCGAAACAAGCGTTGCATGTCGCTCGCGCCGCGGTAACCGAAAGCCTTGGCGAAGCGGACTATCGTCGACGGTTGCACGTTGCAACGGCTCGCGATGACGGACAAGGTCTCCAGCCCAATATCATTTGGGTTGTCGATAACGTAACTCGCTACCTGTTTGAGTCTTGGGCTCAGAGTCTGGTAGCGATTCGCTATCTCTTTTCTCAGTGTTTCTAAGTTGTCTGGCGGTGTCTGGGTCATTCTGACGGTTTCCGCGATATTTGGTTTGGTGCGCAGTGAAACATATTTTTCATTCCTGGAATAGCCGTTTCAATTCGGGCTGGTCACCAGATCGTAATGAGCGCAGCGCATCATTACGTCGATAAAGGCCATCGCAAACGCAAAGTAGAATATATTTTTCAAGACTTTTACTTTGCGAAATATATATTCTATACTGAGCGGCATTGCAAAGATAAGGTTTTTTTGCGGGGGGCGTATTGCGTAGACGAGCATAACGATCGACACCAACTGACCAACAAAAATACGTAGAGGTGGGGACATGATTCGGAAAGCACTTTCTTTATTCATTGCGGGACTCGGGCTACTTATTCTTTCGCCTGCAGCGCTTGCACAAGTAGTGACCGGCGAAGTGACGGATGCGAATAACAAAGTCGTGTTCAAGGGCGCTCAAGTTACTATCACGCAGTTGAACCGTTCGACGACGACTGATGATCGCGGCACTTTTCGATTCGCGAACGTACCGGCGGGTGAGTACACCCTCGTTGTGTCCTATGTGGGTACGATGAATAAGAGTGTTCCGATTGTCGTAACCGCAGATGGACTTGAGGTTGGCGCGATCGGAATCAGCGGTGGCGAAGGTCTCGAAGAAGTTATCGTCTATGGTCAGGCGGCGGCGCTCGCTGGTGCTCTGAGCCAGGAGCGTGCGGCTGAAAATCTCGTATCCGTGCTCGACACCGATGCGATGGGGCAGTTTCCAGATCAAAACGTGGCCGAATCTCTACGGCGTCTCTCCGGTGTTACGGTCGAAAACGATCAGGGCGAGGGCCGCTACGTTGTGATCCGTGGCATGGACCCTGACCTGAACGCGACGTCTGTCAACGGCATGCGGGCGGCAGCAGCGGAGCCAAGGAGAGCGATGCAGCTCGACGTCATTCCATCCGATGTTCTTGATGGGCTCGAGGTTCATAAGACGTTATCGGCTGACATGGATGGCGATGCTATCGGTGGATCGATCAACGTGAAGACGCTCAGTGCGTTCAGTCGTACGGGCGCGTACATGAAGGCGCGTGCTGAAGGTTCCTACAATGAGCTCGCAGAGACCTGGAACCCGAAAGTATCGTTTGCCGGCAGCAATATTTTCGAATTGGCCAGCGGTCGACGCCTGGGCGTTGCCGGTGCAATTAGCTGGAATGATCGAGATCTCATCATCGACAACAACGAGCTCGATGACTGGGAAGTATCGGACAACGGCAACGATTTCACCGAGGAGTTTCAGCCACGACTGTATTCGGTAGGTCGGGAAAGAATAGGCGGGGTCTTGAATCTGGATTTCGATCTTTCTGACCAGACTCGATTGTATGCGTACACCTTGTACAGCAAGTTCACAGATACCGAATTACGAAATCGGACCACATACGGTTTGGACGGTCTGGATGAGGGAACTGTGACGGCGTCAAGCGCAGAGTATTCAGAGGTTGAGATTGAGCGAGACACGAAAGGTCGTTTCATACAAGGTCAGATCGCGGAAAGCCTTACTCTCACTCTGGGTTCCGAAACTCAGCTCGACGATTGGCTGATCGAAGCTCGATTGGGATACTCTAATGGGCGCGAGCGTACGCCGGATCAGGTGAGTGGTACCTGGGTGGCTGAATTCGAATCGGGTGACGGCAATATTACCGACGGAATGCCCGTGCTTACTCTCGATCGAAGTAATCCAGGACTACCGGTGGTTACGTCCGATTTCATGTCTATCCTGAATGACGCCAGCTTGTATGAACTGGATGAAATCGAAAACTTCCACGAGGAGAACGAGGACACTCAAACGTCGTTCGCGGTCGATTTTACGCGCGAGGGTAATAGCAGTTCTATGAAATTCGGCGCTCAAGTTCGATTCCGAGAGAAGAAAACAGATGAGCGAGCTGAAATTTACTCGGGCGACGGAACCTGGTTTCTTTCTGATGCGGTATTGGCGAATGGCGGTGACGCGCGGGGTTTTCCTACTGATATAAACCCGGTGCCGGACAATATCATGGAGCGAAGCATTCTTGCCGGTATGTCAGGAATCGACTTTGAAGACTTTGATTCTCAAATCGACTCGAACGTTGCGGACTTCGTTTTTGACGAGGACATCTTCTCGGCGTATTTCATGAATACCTGGGATATGGACAGGACGTCGTTCAACCTGGGCGTTCGTGTTGAACGTACGGAGCTTGATAATCGCGGAAACATTGTCGATATCATTGAGGAAGATGCGAATGGTCCAGGCGATCCGCCGGAGGACACTGTCGTAGTGACGCCCATTTCGGCAACAAACTCGTATACCGATGTATTGCCTAGTGCCAGTCTCCGATTTGAAATGCGGGAAGACGTAGTTGTCAGAGCGTCCATATTTCGCGCTGTCGTGAGGCCGCGTGTCGAAGAGGTCGCTCTTAGGGCCGAGATCGAAGATGGCGAAGGCGCGATAGGCAATCCGGATCTGGATCCTTTCCGAGCATGGAATCTCGATGCGTCAATCGCATGGTACCCGACGGAATTGAGCGTGGTATCAGCCGGTGTCTTCTATAAGAAGATTGAAGACTTCATTTTTATTCAGGTTATTGACGATTATGTTTTCCTTGACCGTACGCTTGACGAAGCTGAGGTCGCAATAAACGGCGAGGATGCGACAGCGTTGGGTTTCGAGTTTAATTACCAGCAACATTTCGGTTTCTTGAGACCGCCATTCGATGGCTTGATTCTTGGGGTGAACTACACCTTTGTTGATGCAGAAGCTGATACAGGCGAGCGCAAGATCGACATGCCGAAGCAGTCAGCCAACATAGCTAACGTCTTGCTTGGTTATGAAAAGCATGGATTCGATCTTCGTATCGCAATGAATTATCGCGATTCCTATATCGACGAGCTTGTCGATCCCGACTACGATCGTTTCACAGATGAGCATTTGCAGTGGGATGTCACTGCCAAGTACCGCCTCAATGATAGCTGGCAGATCTACGCCGAAGTATCGAACATCGGCAACGAGCCTGAGTATTACTACGCGGGCGATCGTCGACGTGCCTATCAATACGATGAGTTCGGGACGACATCAGCTATAGGTTTTCAGTACAACTTTTCTGAATAGCAACTGAAACGCCGTTCCCGCCAGGGAGCAGTAGGGTCAGATCTGATTGCCATATCAGTCTGACCCTTTTTTTCGTGAGCACCTAATGAAATCGATAGTTCAGTGGTTCGCCACAGGCCCGGACGCGCAGCCGCTCAAAGACTCCGACCAGATCAAGTCGCTATTCGAATATCGACGTTGGCGAGTATGTTGATTTGCACCAACTATTGACCCGGTATTTGCATTGAAAACTAGCCCGGCAAAACGCACTGAACTCAGTGCATGTCGGCGCCCGGTGCCGACCCGACGGGTCAATCGTCGATACAAATTGGCGCCGGGATTGGATCAAATTTCAGTGCAAATCAACACCTATCCGCTCCAAAGCAGTCGTTCACGATCAAAAGCCGACCGTCGCCTTTGTATATGGACTCCTCCAGTCTAGCAAACAGATTTCGTAAACAGAATTCAGACGCGTTTGTATATTCGGCCTTTAGTTGGAGACGCTATCTCCTGGCCCGCTATGTATTCGCTCTCCGGTTCCTCTAAGGGTCAGTGGGCTCTAGGGCCTCAAAGCGGTGCAGGTTTGACCGGAGCAGATATCTTTATCTGTTACGTGGTTTCTGTTGGCAGGACTTTCTAAGCAGCCATCGCCTGTTGCTCTCGACGTTGATATTCAGTTCCCTGGGTGACAAGCGCCCAGGCCGTTCGTACATTCTTGTTGGCCAGTGCCACGGCGGCACGCCGCGGTCCCGCGCGTTCAATGAGGTCCAGAAGCCAGCGGTCCTTGCTCGTTCGTGGCTCCTTCATGCGGTAAACGTAGGCGAGAGCACCCTGGATCAGAATCGACCGCAACCTGCGGTTGCCGATCTTCTTGCTTAAGCCGACGATGTTGGTTTTGCCACCGCTGCTGTGCTGCCTCGGTGTCAGGCCGAGATAGGCTGCGAACTCGCGGCCCTTGGTAAAGGCCGTCCCCGAGCCGAGCGCTGCATACAACGACAACGCACCGATCGGACCAACGCCTTCCAGTGCTGTCAGCTTGCTGCACACCGGGTGTTGCTTCACGAGGCTGTCGATCTCCCTGGTCATGGCTTCAATATCGATGCGCAGCTCAAGCATGCGGCCGTAAAGTCGATGCAATGTCGGCCGGTACAGGTCCGGCAGATCGTTATCACCGTCTTCCAGCACCTCCGGTAGTGTGCGTAACAGCGAGGCAAAGCCTTGCGGGATCGTCACGCCAAACTCAAGCAGTATGCCGCGCATGTGGTTCGACAAGGCGATGCACTCCTGGATCAGAAGATACCGCGACCGCTGGATCGACTGCAGACCCTGCTGCTCAACCGTCTTCATTGGCGCATCTTTAATGTTCGGTCGACGGGCTGCCTCGGCTACCGCCAAAGCATCGTTGCTATCGGTCTTCTGACCCTGTCGAAACGGGGCAACGGCCTTGGCCGGAATAATCCGAGCTTCATGCCCATGCCGCTTCGCGGCGCGCGCCCAGTAATGGGCGCTCGCGCAGGCTTCGAACGCCACCAGCGACGGGCCTTGCTTGCCAAGAAACTCAGCAAACTTCTTGCGCGTCAGAGATCGGTTGCAAAGTTCTTTTCCTCGGTCGGATACGACCGAAATCTGAATGACGTTCTTTGCAAGGTCAACGCCAACTGTAGTTGAATAGGACATGTATGGACTCCATCGGGTTTTGGTCGACCTTCCAACCTAAGAAATTAGGTTGGAGGAGTCCATACATAGGGTCACAAGCGGCCCTTTCCAATTCGCTCAATACTAGCATTTGAGCGGCTGCTTTTGGATGCGGACGTTGCCTCTTTTAATTTTCCAGAAAAAATTTCAGAGAAGGCCCTTTTGTTTTTCGGAAGTATGTCGGGTAGCCTAATGACCATATTCACGAGTCGGATATTTGCCCCCCACCCCATTTGAAGGGGACCCATATCGGCGCAACGCTAAATCATTGATCTCGTCGGTTCCTGGCCATGCTCTCACACTGGGAGCAGAGAAGAAAAAGCTAGAGCTACTATGCCCGCCCGATAAAGAAATGGTTGAACTGGTCGAGTGGGCGTTTCTTGAGGGGCAGATAGATAGCGAGAAGGCTGAGCTAGCTTATTTCTGGCTAAGCGCAAAATAGGGCTCATTTGGGGTGAAATGCTACCCCAATTGCTACCCCAAAAGAAAACAGACTCGCGGAGAGCCTGTATCCTATTGTTTTATATGGTGCCGGCACCAGGAGTCGAACCCGGGACCTACTGATTACAAATCAGTTGCTCTACCAACTGAGCTA
>JAQCAD010000011.1 GCA_027621915.1 Pseudomonadota bacterium | reverse complement strand
CGGAGCTTTTTACTTTACGACTCAGCAGCAGATTCACAGATTTCGAATTTCTGGACAGGTACTAACTAAGCCGGGCGTGCAGATAGCAAATGCCAGGACACGCCGCAACCTGACCGAGAGAGCGCTTTGAAGAAACTACCCGTCTTACTGATCACGTTTATTGTCTTTTTTGCCCAGGATTTCGCTAGTGCGGACGATGAAAAAATTCGGGGCGAGCTTAGGCAAATGGCGGACGATTTTCTGAACTTTCGCATGATGAAGGGCTTCGATCATGAAATGTCGCTTGCCGAGGCATACCGATGGCAGGACGAAATGGTCGCAATCATGGAGCCCATGCTGGGCGGCGTGGTTGGTTACAAGACGGGCGGACACGATCCGGGCCCCGGGTTCTCCACTTTCCCGCCGGAAGGAATCCGGGCCTACATCCTTGAGGGCATGATGCGCGATGATGGCACCGCCATCAGAGTAGATGATTCGAAAGTCGGCTTCCTGGAAGCGGATTTCGCATTCCGTGTCGGTGATGCGTCGATCAATCAGGCGGAATCAGATCTCGAAATACTGGCGGGCCTGGACGCGATGATTCCTTTCGCCGAAGTTCCGGATCCTTACTACGATCCGAATACACGGTCCATCAACGGGACAATTGTTGCCAACATGGGTACCAGGATGTCGTTTACCGGCGAGCCTGTTTTGCTCGAGGCAACGGATGCGTGGCTTGAGAAACTAAACAATTTCACATTTGCTGTGCTTGATGAACATGACACGGTAATCCAGGAAGGCACGATCGCGGGATGGTACAAGCCGATCGCCGTCGTACGGTGGATTCGCGATCAACTAAAGGAATCGGGCAAGGAACTTATCCCCGGGCAGTTACTCTCACTGGGTAACATCGGAATTATTCGCCAGATTCATGAAGGGTCACCCAGAGGGCCTGCGTACACAAGTAATCAGTTCCGCCTTGAGTATTACGGATTGACTGATGGCGATCCGGCAACAGTGACGATCAACATAAACAGATGAAAAGAAATATTTTTGTTTTCCTAATGTGTTCGGTGAGCAGTGTTCTATTGTTGACACCAGCGGAGGCACATCACGGCTGGGGTGGATACAAGGAGCGTGTTGAGGGCGCATTTACGATAACGGAAGTAAAGCTCGGCAATCCGCACGATCGCCTAATTGCTACGGACGGGCAGGGACGGGAATGGAATCTCCTGTTGGCACCACCGGCGCGTAATCGACGCTTCGGCTTCAACGAAGACAGCATCAGCGTCGGAGACATCATCGATATCCTTGGGCAACGACATCCGGAGCGCCTCGAGATGAAGGTTCATTGCATTAACAAGGACGGTGCGAACCTCTATACCTACCGTTACGACAATGGTCGTACCAGCCTTGAAAGGCAGCGAAACAATCAAAGTTGCTAGGGAACGGCTTCCGGTAGATCCATTGCGGGATTCTGATCGAAAAAGTTGTAAGGCCTTAAGGTAATTCCGTTCCAGCCGAGATTATAGACCGGCCAGTCTTCTGCTGATGGAACGTGGTGAAACCCCAGCGTATACCAAAGTACGATATCGGTATCTTCAACATTGCGCTCGTCCCTGGTCCATGCAGGCAATCCCTCGCCTGCAAGCGACTGATTCGGGTAACGACCGGCGGCCCATTGTTCGTCCGCTGCATAAGGTGTCACCCAAAGATGGTAGTTAACGAACTGTGACCGGGTCATCGGCGAATCGGTCTCGCTGACCAACGGTCGCGCATTCCCCGCAGGTTTCAGGGCGAAACTGGTGGAATATCCCAAATAGTTTTTATCAGTTGAGTTTTCCACTCGCCACAGTGCGGGATTGTCGTAGTTCAGGCGATACTTCGCATTAGTATCATTCTTTGCGACATCGCGTTCGACGCCCCAGATACTGCTTCGTTTGCTTCCTGTTGCCTGAGGTTTGACTACCAGTTTGTCGCGCACAAATCGGTTATCTGTGCCGTCTATATCTACGTCAAGCCGGATCGAAAAGAAATGGTCGTGGTGAATGCCCGCCAGGCCGGGCGCGATTAGCGGTCCATACCTGGTGTCATCAATTGCCGTATCATCGCTCAATGAGTTCGCGGCGACGCCCTTAACTGCATCGAGTCCTGAGGCGCCAAGGCGATAGGTCAGCTGGCCCTTGTTGTCCAGAACCCAGTCAAACAGGTAATCGTAATTTCCAACCGTCGCGACAAAACGAACGATCAACTCAACGTTCGGGCGGCCATCCAGTTCCTGTGTGAATAAATCGTAATGGCGCCATGTACCGTCGCCAGTGGGTCGCTCAAACAGGCAAACCCGGTTCGTCAGTTCATCGGCGCCTCCGGCGGTATTTGCCATCACGGGCGTCATATAGATCGCGTTTGAAGGGCAGTCAACTCCGGCAAGTAACGGACTGTGAGTGGTGCCAAGCCCGTAGTCGCCTTCGTCCATGTAGTTTCGGTAGTACCAGCCTTCGGTCGGATCCTGATAAGGCACGTAGATTTCCGAGACATTGCCCTGGTAGAGCACGCTTCGCGTATCGTCCCCTTCTGCGTGGCGAGCTTGCGATAGCACGAGACCCGCTCGCATGTCCCAACGAAGATGAAAACGCCATTCTTGCCAGCTGAATTCCCATCCGTTGACTTTGATGTTGCCGCCTTGAGGTGCCGAAATGGAAACAGGATTCGCGACACGAATTGATTCCTGAGCATCGGCTGAGAGTGAATAGGTTTCCTGAGTTACCGGAACCACGCCCAGGTCGACGACGTCAAGAACTTCCCGGGATTCCAGGTCGACAATGGCGAACAGTCCCTCGACCGGCGCCGCAAATACGTTGGTCGGATTGTTCTGCAAATCGAAGCAATCGACCTTGACGACGCGCCGTTCCTGTTCATAAGCTTCGCCAAAGTTTCCACCGGTGCGTGGCGCACAAAATACAGCCTCCATATCAGTCACGCCGCGCTTTGCGAGGCCTGCCTGCATTTCCTCGTTGCTAACTGCGATTTCGATGGCGGCGATCATCTCATCAAATACGATTGGCGGTTGACCGGGTCCTGGCACGACTTCGACAGACTCAATCTCGCCGGTACGCAAATTAATCAGGAACTCGCGGTTAATTCGGTCACGACGAACAATTGCCCGGGCATGCCTTGAGAAGTCTTTATCGGTTTCCCAGGCGAGCACTTCATTCTTTACAGGTGGCTCCATTCCCAGGTAAAGAATCGGTGTTTGATCATTCACATGGCCACTTTCGCGCAAAATCGCTGAAGTCTGGATGATTTCGGCTGCTTCAAGCGCGTCGAGCGGATTTTGAGGAGCAGACTGCGCCATATTGAACGGCACAATCGCGGCGGCGAAAGTAGCGACGACAGCGAGCAGGCGAACCGGGCTATTGGCTTTCACTTTTTTCCTCAGTTAACGCCTATTCAACCGGAACGGCGTTCTGCGTGGATCGAGACGCTATCTCTGCGTCACAGTCAAATTCATATATCGGTGAGTCATCCGGAATTCGATACCAGACGATCTGCGTACTGTATGGCTCCGTCAGGTAGGCAGGGTCGCTGACGGTGTAATCGAGCGTAAGTTCTGACCCGTCTTCGTTGACTGTGTAACGTTCAATCAGCGTTTTTTGGTCGCTCGATGGAATATCCGCGCCGTTGCCATTGGGTTCCCAGCCGGACGCCAACCCGGCCGTTAGTGCGGGGAACCCGGTCGACTCGATAACCAGAACGCCATTCTCGAATCGGCCTGTTCGTTGCCCGAACTGTGGATCAGTAATGTTCGGTTCCGTCGATCCAAGTGTTACCTGGCGTGACAGGCGTCCATACTCGTGAAAAATCGTAATCGTATTTCTGTAATTCGTGATTTCGTATATGTAGGGAATCATAAGTAACGACGGCAAGTTGGGTGTTACACACTCTGATGACGAATTAAATTGGGCGTTGAAATTGTCCCTTGCCAAAATACCTGCAGCATTCAATGGCATTGGCGAATCAGCTACGCGCTGCCCGGAAATAAAAGTCATCCACATGCCGGTCAAGCGATCGACACCGCGTATGCCTTCACGCGTATCGCTGATCCGGTTATCCGGTGCTTTACGAATTGAATCGAGCATTTCAAACTGTTCGCCGCTTGTTGTACTGATTCGTGCGCCAAACAACAGTAACTTCTCGGGCCGGCGACTACGTGGACCACGAATGGTCACCGAGTCACCAACTTTCAACGTGTCCTGATTGATGCCGAGCCGTCGCAATATCGGAACCGCATGAGCTTCGACTTCCCAGGTTTCGGTCGCGCCGTTGTCCCTTGTGACATCCACCTCAAAAAAGGAATGCGGGCTACGCATTTTAACGGCAGACAGCGTGCCGGATATTTCGACGACGTTATTGGCGTCGTAATGGGTTGCGAAAGAGTGATGGGCGTACGCCGTATGGTTTACCGTGAACAAAAGTCCGGCGACCCAGAGCGTTCGATTGAACCTGCCGATCATTGTGTTTCCCCCAAAACGTTAGCCGGCCGATGGGTTACCTGATCAGGAGAACCTTCTGATTGACCGGATAAAGCCATTCTACGCCCCGTTCAGTGACAATTGCGTCATCTTCCAGCGGTATACGTAACTTCTTGCCTCCCCACTCCGGAATTGCTGTGTAGGCGAACAATTCGATAGAAAACATATTTGTGGGGTGAATCATGTAAGTCATTCTCTCGGGATTGAACCAGGCAATCGACGGACCGATGCCGTGACCGAGATTCCCGACAGAATGACAACCAATGATAACGTCGACCAATTCGGGATCATCAGTCGGTTCATTAAACTTTTCCATGAATGTGAAACCGGCGTCGTTAATTCGCTCCGCCAGGATATCGAACGTTTCTCCCGCCGTGCGTCCGGCCTTGATATTGCTTTTCAAGATGTCACGCACGGCGCGACCATTGTCGAACGCCTTTTGAATGCTGTCAGGCAGATGCGTTTCACCTTCTTTCAGTACATACGCATGCCTTTTCATGTCCGTATAGAAGTTCAGATAACCAACGCCCCAGTCAATGGCGAGAAAATCGCCACGTTGAATGACGTGGTCGTTTGAAAGAGCCACAAATCCATCCGGGCCAGTGATGTAGACAGATGGCATACCGAACGAGGTTCCCAGATTGCGCTCGAACTGTTGCTCTCGCATCCACCAGGCGACATCGGCGAGCGTTGTTTTGCCCGGCGTAATAACCTCGTTGGAGAACGCTCGCTCGGCGATGTCCCGTGACATTTCGCCAGCCCAGGCAAATGCCGCAATTTCCGTGGCGACACGACGTGAGCGAAAGTCGGACGCCAGTTTCTCGGCAGATACAAACCGGCTTGCGTAGGTCTGGCCGAGTTCCTCGGTAAGTTTCTGGTGCGACGTGTAGCTCAGACCGTCAGCGGCACCAATATTGCGCGCATAGTTGAGTGCAATGCTTTGAGGGTTTCTTTCTTCAACAAATTTCTTTAGATCGTCTGCGCTTCCGATGATGTCATAGGCGCCATTTTCCTCGACCAGCGCCGTTCCGACACCCAGGATTGCGCGCTCGATCCGGCCATCACCGCGATCCGTGAAAATGTAATAACCGTAGGACCCGACGTAGCCTTTGCCGAAATCTTCGGTAAGCGGGTCTTCGAACCCTTCGCGATTGACCGTGATCCACATATCGATGCCGTTCTCGCGCATCGCCTCCGGTAGCACGAGATCGAATTTTTCCAGGCGAATCTGGTTCATCAGTTCCCAACGTATCTGGGCCTCGCCCTTGGCGCTGGCATACGTCGAGAATGCCAGGCAAAGAAGTGGGAAAACCAACAGCGCAATAATTTTGTTCATCGTATATTCCGCAACATCGTGGGTCGAACCGTTTTTCGGCAGTCCGTTTCTTCTAGAACAATCCTGTAATTCTTCCGTTTTTCGTAACGCTGATCTGCTCCGCTGCGGGGACCCGGGGAAGACCCGGCATCGTCATTATTTCTCCACAGATAACGACGAGAAACTCGGCACCCGTCGCCAGCCTGATTTCCCGAATAGGCACATCGTGTCCCGAAGGCGCGCCCAGCAATTGTGGATCTGTCGAAAAGCTGTACTGCGTCTTGGCCATGCAAATGGGATAGTGACCATAGCCGTCTTTTTCGTACTGCTCGAATTGCTGGCGTACTTTCTTGTCCGCAATAATATCTTCCGCACCGTAAATCGAGCGCGCGATACGCCGCGCTTTCTCCCATAGGGGCAAGTCATCCGGGTATAGCGGGCGAAACTGGGATTTCTGATTGCCAATAAGCTCAATCACGGCCTCAGCGAGCGCTACTGCCCCCTTGCCACCATGTTCCCAGTGTGAGGACACGGTGCAGGTCACGTTAAATTCCGCGCAGTAGTCTTTGATCGCCTGGTGTTCCGCGTTGGTATCAGTTACGAAATGATTGATTGCAACGGTGACCGGCACACCGAATTGCCCAAGATTGCGGATGTGCCTGCCGAGATTCTCACAGCCCCGTTTGATCGCATCGACGTTTTCGCCGACCAGGTCGGCTTTCGCAACGCCACCGTGCATCTTGAGCGCTTTGGTTGTCGCGACAAGAACGACGGCGGCCGGATTGAGGCCCGCTTTTCGGCACTTGATATCGAGGAACTTCTCGGCCCCGAGATCGGCGCCGAATCCGGCTTCGGTGACAACGTAGTCGGCCAGCTTCAACGCGGTCTTGGTCGCGATGACAGAATTGCATCCATGTGCAATGTTAGCGAATGGGCCGCCATGCATCAGCGCCGGATTGTTCTCCAGCGTTTGCACGAGGTTCGGTTGCAACGCGTCGCGTAGCAGCGCCGTCATGGCACCTTCTGCCTTCAGAGCGCGGGCCTGTACGGGTTTTCGATCCCTGGTGTGCCCAATCGTGATGTTGCCAATCCGTTCGCGCAAATCCTCAAGGC
This sequence comes from Pseudomonadota bacterium, assembly GCA_027621915.1. Taxonomy (GTDB): domain Bacteria; phylum Pseudomonadota; class Gammaproteobacteria; order Steroidobacterales; family Woeseiaceae; genus SZUA-117. The sequence continues at coordinate 80,584 of JAQCAD010000011.1, read as the reverse complement.
CGTTAGCCAGGCAAAATACAGCCATGATCTCTGAGGCAACGGTGATATCGAATCCTGCCTCGCGGACAACCCCATTGGCGTAACCGCCGAGCCCTGACGTAATGATTCGCAGAGCACGATCATTCATATCTACAACGCGGCGCCAGGTTACCCGTCGCGGGTCAATATTGAGCTGGTTCTCCCAGTGCATGTGGTTATCGATCATCGCCGACAGCAGATTGTGAGCGGCACCGATCGCGTGGAAGTCGCCTGTAAAGTGAAGGTTGATATCGGTCATCGGGACGACTTGCGCATAACCGCCACCGGCTGCGCCACCTTTCATGCCGAAGCAGGGGCCAAGACTCGGTTCCCGGAGGCAAATGACTGCGTTCTTGCCGATGGCATTCAGGCCGTCGCCCAGACCAACCGTAGTGGTTGTTTTGCCTTCACCTGCCGGGGTCGGCGAGATGGCAGTGACGAGTATCAGCTTGCCGTCTTTCTTTGTGTCCAGCGTACTCAGGAAGTCGTAGCTGATCTTCGCCTTGTCATGACCGAACGGAATAATGTTGTCCGCGGGAATGCCGAGTCTGGCGGCGATCTCGGAAATTGGCAGTGTATTGGCTGCCTGTGCGATATCAATGTCTGAAGGTACTTTGCTCATATTTCGATTCTTGTTCTTTTGGTAGGTGAAAGCATACACGTTCACATTGTGAACTGACGCATCACATAGTGGATGGGATGGCAGGGGAGTTTATCAGATTGCTTTCGAAAAACGACCGTCAGTCGATTCGCGACCGAGATAGCGGTCAAACGCCATCGCAATGCTGCGGAGCAGCAGGCGGCCCCTGGGCGTAATCGAAATCCGCTCGCTGTCGATCGATACCAGGCCATCGTTGGCTAGCACCCGCAGGCTGTTGATCTCTTCGCCAAAATACTGGAGAAAATCGATGCCGTGTACAGCGTTGAAACGCTCGAATACCAGTTGGTCGTAACACATCAGCTGGCTGATGACATCGGCGCGAAGCAAGTCATCTGCATCAACCTCGATACCGCGGCTGATGGGCAGTTTGCCTGCTTCCAGCAGTGCTTCGTATTCGATGGTCGACGTCGTGTTTTGCGCGTAAATGTTGCCAATCTTGCCAATAGCACTGACGCCAAGCGCAACCAGGTCGCACTCCCTGTGGGTCGAGTATCCCTGGAAATTCCGCTGCAAGGTCCCGCAGCGCTGTGCATGGACCAGGTCATCATCAGGCAAAGCGAAATGGTCCATTCCAATGTAGACATATTCTGATTCACCCAGCTTATCGATCGTGTGATGCAGAATTTCGAGCTTCGTTTCAGGCGAAGGAATGTCGGCGTCGTTGATCATTCTCTGGCCCTTGAAGCGTTCCGGCAGATGCGCGTAGTTGTAAATTGCGAGCCGGTCCGGACGCATTTCGAGTGCTTTGTTGAGTGTCACGTCGAATGAATCGACTGTCTGGTGTGGCAGGCCGTAAATAAGGTCAAAGGAGACCGACTTGAAGCGGTTTTCCCGGGCATTTCGCATCAGCGCACCGACTTCTTCGGTCGACTGGATACGATTGACGGCGCGCTGGACCTCCGGGTCGAAATCCTGAATGCCAAGACTCAACCGGTTAAAACCAAGCTCTGCAAGTACCGTCATCATGTCGGAATCAACGGTGCGCGGATCAACTTCTATGGAAAATTCACGCGAGCCACTTTCGTCAAAGTTAAACGCTTCGCGAAGGTGCGCCATCAGCGCCCTCAGCTGGACTTCATCGAGGTAAGTTGGCGTACCGCCTCCGAAATGCAGCTGCTCGACTTTTCGATCCGGATCGAACAACGCGGCCTGCATGTCGATTTCCTGATCGAGATGTCGAAGGTAGGTTTTCACGCGCTCCCTGTTGCGCGTTACAATTTTGTTGCACGCGCAGTAGTAGCAAAGCGATTGACAGAAAGGGATATGAACATAAAGGGAAAGTGGGCGAACGGTTTTGTTGCTCAACGCAACGTGCCTGCGATAATCGTTTGCCGTGAACTTAGCGTGAAATTGCAGAGCCGTCGGATACGACGTGTACCGGGGGCCTCGCCCGCCATATCGCTTGATCAGGTCCTGATCGAAACAAACGGCGTTTGGGTCGAAAGTGTTCATCGTGCCTGATCCTCCCTCAGTAGAGGGCTATACCCAATTGGTATTAACCGCAGGAGAGTAGGCAAAATCAGAGTGGCTGGTGTTGTCCGGAAACAGACGGGGACTTCGGTACCCGGTATGCTTCCGCATGGTCATTTCTCGAGGCAGGACGATTCCAATGAGTAAAATTTGCAGGATCTTGACGACTGCCTGCGGGCTGGCGCTCCTGTTGGCGGGCAGCGGCAGCGCGGCAGACACGGATTTGGTTGAATCGGGGCTGGACATTTTCTGGGCGGAGGTTTCACGAACAATGTCCGAGGGAGATTTTGAGGGCTATGCAGCCACCTATCATCCGGATGCCATATTAGTGAGCCATGCAACGCATACCAGCTACCCGATTGCCAAAGCGCTCAGTGGCTGGGAGCAGGGTTTTCGGGATACGGAAGCGGGAACGATGCAGGCAAGGGTCGAGTTTCGATTTACCCAACGCCTGCACGATGGGACGACCGCACACGAAACAGGAATTTTTCATTATTCAGCAACGCCGGAACAAGGCGAAGTGGTTGATCAATACTTGCACTTCGAAGCACTGCTTGTAAGCAAGGATGGATGGAAAATGATGATGGAGTTCCAGAAGACGCCGGCGACCGTGGAGGAGTGGGTGGCTGCGGAATAATCATATGCAGAGTTTCAGAGAGGTCAGACCCGTCGCAGTCCATGACACAGGAAAAGTGCAATAGTGAAAAGCAACATGGCTACACCCTGGTGCGCTACAGCCAGTGGAATCGGGACGATGAGAAGCAGTGTCGTAATGCCCAGCGCGACCTGAAGAATTGACGTGTGAAGTAACGCATTTACGCCTTTCCGGATTCGAGCCGGCACGTCCGCTTTCGGGAATTTCGCCCAAAAAACAACAATCAGCCCAAATGTTGCAAGCGCCAGCACGCGATGATCAAACTGCACGGTGGCGATGTTGTCGAAAAGGTTTCTCCACCATGGCTCGAGCGCCATGAGTCCCGGCGGCACCCAGTAGTCGCCCATCATTGGAAACGTGTTGAAGACCTTGCCCGCTTTCAGTCCCGCCACAAAGCCGCCTGAAATCACGGTAATTGATATAAGCGTCGCGAGGGCCATTGATTTTCCGTACCAGGAATGGCGTCTGTTTCCGACGGCCGGAAACAATAGTGAAAGTGCGACCCAGAACATGTAGGCATAAATGAGAAATGCAGCGATAAGGTGAGACGTTAACCGATACTGACTGACACGCGGATTGTCAACGAGACCGCTTTTGACCATGTACCAGCCGAGCACGCCCTGCATGCCGCCCAGCACGAACATCAGGGCGTATTTAAGCCAGTCATTCTTGCGGATATAGCCCTTCCCAACGAAATACAAAAATGGCAAGAGAAATACTATCCCGATCGTTCGACCCAGTAATCGATGCAGGTATTCGAGCCAGAAGATTCCTTTGAAGTCATCCACATTCATATGGGAATTCACTTTTTGAAACTCCGGCGACTGCTGATACATCTCGAAAGTTTTTCGCCATGCCTCGTCGCTCATCGGCGGAAGAATGCCTGTCACCGGTTGCCATTCGACCATTGACAGGCCGGAACCTGTCAGGCGCGTCACGCCACCCAGGAGCACCATTGCGAATACAAGCGCGCAACAAATGAGCAACCATTGCGCAACTCTGCGATTGTTCTCAGCAGGATTCGTTGACATCGCTAAATCTCATTGGTGTGGACATAGTGGGCAGAAATAGTATCAAAGATAGTCGAGTGGTAGTGCGGTTGTATATTTGATCGTCTCCATGCTGAATGAAGAACTGACGTCGAACAGATTTATCTTGCTAATCATTTCCCGGTACATGTTGTCGTAACTCTTCATATCCGGCACCACAGCACGAATCAGGTAGTCGACGTCACCGCTCATGCGGTGCACTTCCATCACGTTTGGCATCGACGTCGTAACCTTGTGAAACTGGTTGAACCAATCGGCCGTATGTTCGTGTGTTCGTACGGCGGCAAACACGGTCAGGTTCAGGCCAAGCGCCTCCTGATTCAAAAGTGTGACACGAGCAGAAATAACACCGGATTCCTCGAGGTTCTGAATACGCCGCCAGCACGCGGATTTTGACAGGCCGATCGAGTCGGCCAGTTCGCCGACCGTAAGCGTCGCATCTTCCTGAAGCGCTTTCAGAATTGCCTTGTCTTTCTTGTCCATCGCCCTTCCTCTTTTCAGGTCGAGTAGCCGATGATCGATCATACTGGAAATATAGGCAAAAATAATCGAATAAACACAAGATACACCGAACAAAGTGCGTGTTTTCCATGAAAACAAGCAATGAACTTGGACCCTTTCCACGCAACATTCGGTTACGATTGTTACCACTTCAGGCCGCATGATCTGGCGGCGCCGAGCCGATCCAGGGGAACGATCATCAATAATCGATTGATATTTGGCACGCTGTTTGTGTCCTTTTTCTTTTATTCGGCCTACGTCTATACGGTTGGCACTGAAGCGGCGCACGTACCGCCAATGAGCGATGAGGCGCGACGTGGCCAGCAGGTGTTTCAGAAGTACAACTGCATTGCCTGCCATCAGTTTTACGGCCTTGGTGGTTACATGGGCCCCGACCTGACGAACGTCATTTCGAATCGTGGTGAAGCCTACGCCGGAGCGTTTATTGCAGCGGGTACGGCGAGTATGCCCAATCTCGGTTTGAGCCCGGATGAAACGTCCGATGTTGTTTCGTACCTCGGCTTTGTTGATACGACCGGAACCTATCCGCCCAAGAATTACGAGGTGACCTGGTTTGGTTGGGTCACGCAGGAGGACGACCCGCAATGATTGCTCGAGAACACGATCTTATCGGACTGAATTTCCTTCGTTTGGGCATGCTCTCGCTGGGAGTTGGAATGTTTTTCGGCGTTATTGGAGGATTTCAGTTTCTCTTTCCCGACTTTCTTCAGGAATTATTGTTTACCAAGACACGCCCAATCCATGTGTCGATGGTCGTCTCCTGGATTTTCCTTGCGGCAATCGGTGGCATCTATTTTTATCTGCCGAGACAACAAAATCTGAAACTCTGGTCTCCGGTGGCTGCGAATATTCATTTCTGGGTATTCATTTTCACCGGGCTGGCGATTCTTTTCAGCTATCTGACTGGCAGGTTCGGCGGGCGAGAATATTTCGAATTCCCGGCAGCGCTCAGCGTGCCGATATTTTTTACCTGGATCATGTTCGGCGTCAATTATTTCAATACCGTTCGCAAAGAGAAGGAGCCGTGGCCGGTTTATTACTGGATGTGGGGCACCGGGGTCGTCTTCTTTTTTATCACTTTCTGTGAAGCGTACCTTTGGCTGATTCCGTATTTTCGCGAAAGCATGGTGCGCGAGATCATTGTGCAATGGAAATCGTATGGTGCCCTTACCGGGTCCTGGAACATGCTGGTCTACGGCACTGCAATCTATGTCGCGACTCGAATTTCCGGCGACAAGGAAGCGGCGAGATCCAGGATGGCGTTCAGTCTCTATTTCCTTGGCCTGTTCAACCTGATATTCGGTTGGGCACATCATACGTATCTGGTGCCGTCCCAGACATGGATCCGGCTATTCGCTTACGGGGTCAGCATGACGGAATTGCTGATCCTTGGAAAAATCCTCTGGGACTGGCGTGGTTCGTTGACGGAGTTTCAAAAAAATCTCCATTGCAACGCCTACCGATTCCTCTTCGCTGCGGATATCTGGATTTTCATCAATCTCGTGCTCGCGCTGATCATCTCTGTGCCGGCATTCAATCTTGTTACTCATGGAACCCACGTTACCGTCGCTCATTCGATGGGCAGTACGATTGGAATCAATACGATGATTCTCTTGTCGTCCGTTTTTTACATCATTCGCGAAGAACTCTCCGCGGAAGTGCATGGCGTCTGCTCGGGGCAGGTAAGGACGGGATTCTGGGTGTCGAATATTTCGCTCGCAGTATTCTTTGTAGCGCTACTTGCGGCAGGATTCGGCCGAGGCTTGTACGATGGCGCCTCGTTTCAGGATATGGCGACGCAGATCCGGCCATTCATGATGGTATTCGTACTTTCCGGCGTGACGCTGATGCTTGGAATCTGGCTGGTGCTTTGGAATGCATTTCGCCTGATGGGTATGATTGTGTCGTCAGCGACGAGTGAGGAAGTTCAGCCCGAAGCAGCCTGACTTTCGGCCAGCAATTTCAAGGTCACGAGCAGCAGGAGCGCGGCGACCCAGTTGTGTGCAACGGCGACGCCGATTGGCACGCTTGAGATAACCGCGGACACACCGAGGGCAAACTCGAGGGTTACGAGCGCGATAAGCGTCGTACCGATAATTCTGAAATCGCGACCTGACTGAACAGCTTTCGCGCCTGCGAAAAAAATCATTACTGCAGCCAGCAAAGCCGTGACCCGGTGCAGCTTGTGAATGTCAGCCCGTTCCGCGCCACCCAGTACCATGCCTGTCGATCCGATCTCGTGTACACGAGACAAGTCCATTGCGGTAACAATGTCTCCGCCTGGCAGCCAGCTGCCATGGCAGTCCGGTAGCGTCTGGCACGCGGACGCCGCGAAATTGGCGCTGGTAAGGCCACCAATCGCAATCTGCAGGACCAGCAAGCAAAGTGCGGCGATCGCCGCGCTTCGCAGGCCCGTTGTTGGAAGATTTTTAGCTTTGGATCTCCCGACGACCATCCAGCCGAGTAACCCCAGCATCGCGAAGCCACCGCCCAGGTTACCCATGACGACGGCAGGGCTGTGCAAGCCTTCGGAATAAATACCGAGCCATGCAAGAAATACCGTTAGCGCCAGCAGGCTGAACGATATCAGCCGATGCTCTCTTTGGTGAAGTGACAGGAGCGTCATACCCAGCACGAGCAAACCGAGAACACTGGCGACCAGGCGATGCAACGGCGTTGCCCACGATAGCGGTTTGCTTGCTTCTTCCAGCAGGCGCTCGTATGTGCCGGACGCGCTGGGCGAATCACCTGGCACGCCGATATTGCCGTAGCAGGCTGGCCATGGCTCACAACCGATACCCGAGTGATCGAGCCTGAGGTATGCACTGAGCACGACGAGCAATATGACGAGCAGAAGCGATAATCGGGCGAGCAACGCCATGCGCCTACTCTTTCACGTCCGGCAAATCTGTTGACCGACCACGCACCAGCCGCACGTACTTTGGATTCCTTTTCCAGTCAACCCGGTCATGGCCATAGACGAAATTCCACGCCCAGGCTGATTCATATTGCATGGCATAGTCGAAGCCAGTCCAGTATTCATCGGCCTGCATGAACGGGAAATACTCGAGATTGGCAGTTGGCGGCGCATCGACCTTGCGTGGGTCAGAAATCGAATACAACTCATCGCGTGTTGGCATACGCCAGTCGCGATATCCGCACAGGCCCGCGTCGTTCACTGCGATTACGAAATTCCAGGTGTCGCAGGCGGAATCGGTGCATTCTCCACCGTCTTCGAGGCCACGATAGTCCAGTTCATCGTGGGTCTCATTGGGATTAAACCAGCTGTACCGATGCCGCCAGTTGTGCAGTCCGGCAGTATCAGTTTTTGCCTCCCAGATCAGGCCCGTCAACGTGTCTTCCACGCATCGGCCGGTGCCTTTTTCAACGACCACACCGGCGGCGCCAAGCGCACGGTATTTCGTATCGTGAACGGCGTACTGTTCGTCCGGGGAGCCACCGCAGCCTGGGAGGGCGGCAATCATTACCAGTATGAGGATTCGCCGTTTCATATCCGTGAGCTTAACTGTTTTCGATCTCGATGGTGCAACCCATGCGGGCTTACGTTTCTAGGTATTTTCCCCAGTGTTTCACGGCCTGTAAGGGGTTTAAGTTGAACCCCGTATATATGGGGCTCAATCAGACCTGCATGATGTCATCGCGATGGACGCGACCCGGCAATTAACAAGAACAATCATTGGCTAATAAAGGAAACTCGCAATGAGCGAAGAGAATACAGGCACACAAAGCTTCGTACGCGTTCCAGTCTTTCAAAGAATCCTTGATAACCCCTTTATCTTGCTTTTCGTAGGCGTCGTTGTCCCAACAGTGTTCTACATCATATGGGGAATTATGGAAATTGTGACCATTCCAATTGCGCCGTAGCCGTTATTGATTGGAATACCTGAGACAAGAGGGGAAACGTCGTGAGTGCCATACAGCCGCCTGCTGAAACCATTTGGTGGAAGCAACCACTGGATAGAGTTGAGGGAACCTGGATAGGGATAGCTTTAGTGTGGTCTCTGTTCATGTTTTTCATGATGCCGATCTGGCATATCTACGGTAAGCAAAACCTGTCAAACGAAGCTTATCGAACCACGCCGCAGGCCTATATGGCCAAGACGCAGGCGATGGTCAATCAATACACAATACGAACGGAGACGGCGGCGAATTTGCCAGTCGTACGTCCGCCACCAGGTAGCGATGTCTACCTGCTCGGGCGACTGTGGCAGTGGTGGCCGCTGCTGGAACTCGAGAAGGGGCAGAGCTATCGGCTGCATATTTCATCCATGGACTGGCAACACGGGTTTTCCCTGCAGCCAGTCAATATCAATACGCAGATACTTCCCGGTTACGAAATGGTCATGACGATAACTCCGGATACAGCAGGCGATCAGACGATAATCTGCAACGAGTTCTGCGGTTTGGGCCACCACAATATGACCGGCAAGATTTATGTCGTGGAGGGTGGGCAATGAGCAACGAACTTTTTAGAGCGTGCCCTGAATCCGGCCTGCAGTTTCACAAGCCTGCCGAGCTTCTCATGCGCTCGAACGCGGTCCTCGCCGTGGTCATACTTTTGTTCGGCGGTGTCATGGCTCTGCTGGTAACGCTGACTCGCTGGCCGGCGGTCCATCTGCTTCCCGCCGATCGTTTTTACCAGATGCTGACGCTGCATGGCGTCAACATGCTCATTTTTTGGATCATCACATTCGAAATTGCTCTGCTCTATTTTTGTTCGTCCACGCTTTTAAGGTGTCGGCTTGCAACACCGAAAATAGCGTGGCTGGGTTTTGCATTAATGCTGACAGGCATTATCGTCAATAACGCAGCAGTACTGAACGGCGATGCGTCAGTCATGATGACCTCATACGTGCCGATGCCTGCGAATCCAAACTTCTATCTGGGGCTGATTTTATTTGCTGTGGGTGCGCTCCTCGGATGTTTTGTCTTCCTGGGTACTCTCGTCATTGCAAAAGAAGAAAAGACCTATGAAGGGTCTATTCCGCTTGTCACTTTCGGTGCGCTGACCGCGTGCATCATCGCTGTGTTTACGATTGCGTCAGGCGCAGTCATCCTGATACCAACCTACCTCTGGTCAATCGGGTACATAAACAACATCGATGCTGCGATGTATCGACTTGTCTGGTGGGCACTTGGGCACTCTTCACAACAGATCAACGTTGCCGCTCATGTCTCCGTCTGGTACGCCATTGCCGCAATTGTCTTTGGCGCCAGGCCTTTGTCGGAAAAGGTCAGCCGCACCGCTTTCTTCCTGTATATCGCTTTTCTCCAACTCGCCAGCGCGCACCATTTGCTGGTCGATCCGGGACTGAGTTCAGAGTGGAAGATTTTCAATACGAGTTACGCGATGTACCTCGCGGTGCTGGCCAGCATGGTGCATGGACTGACTGTGCCTGGTTCCATAGAAGTGGCACAGCGCGCAAAGGGCTACACGAATGGCCTGTTCCAGTGGCTCAGAAAAGCGCCATGGGGCAACCCCGTCTTCTCCGGGATGTTCTTGTCGCTGATCGGCTTCGGTTTTATCGGCGGTATCTCCGGCGTCGTGATGGGTACTGAGCAGATTAATATCATCATTCACAACACGATCTACGTGCCCGGACATTTCCACGCGACGGTGGTTATCGGAACTACGCTGGCGTTCATGTCGCTCACGTATTTTCTGATCCCGACGTTGTTCCGCAAGCAGGTGATGTTGCCGGGCCTCGCCAGGATTCAACCCTACCTGTTCGGCGGCGGCATGATGGTGTTTACCATGGCGATGATGGGTGCCGGTACGCTCGGCGTTCAACGTCGACACTTTGATATGGCATTCACAGACGCGGTAATTGGCTTTGATTATCCTGCCAGTGCCTACACCTTTATGGGAATTGTTGGAATTTCCGGTGTGGCAGCGGTGATCGGTGGTGCGATTTACATCCTGGTAACGGTTCTGTCGGTGTTCCTTGGAAAACCCGTGGGCTCGGAATCCAGTTATGGATTCACGACCAGCACACTGATGCGCGCGGAACCAGTCGCAGTTCCGGACGGCGGGCATGCGGCGGCAGGGAAATGGGGCTTTGCGGCGCCTGGCACGTTCCTGCTGGCGATTTTCTTCCTGGCGATTTTCGTTCTTTATTATGCGGTCAACTGGAAGTATTTGGCGTCAGTTTGGCCCATGAGCTGACAAATGTAATTGCAGCCGTCTTTGCGAGAAGGCGCAGCCGACGAAGCAATCTGTTGAGGTCGGCGGACATGGATTGCTTCGCTCCGCTCGCAAAGACGATCTGATTACGAAATCCTGAAAATTGAGGACCCGATGCGACGAATCGTCACAGCTCTCCTGATAGTGTTCTTGACGTCACACGCTGTGGCGGCCACAGATGTGAACGACCGCTACGATCCGGACAATGCATTGCAAATTTCCCAGGGCGCTGTCGGAACGACGATTGGCAACTATCAATTCATCGACCGGTTGAATCGCAACGTCAGCCTGCACGAATACGCGGGTAAGCCTCTGGTCATCAGCATGATTTTCACTTCCTGTCATCACGTTTGCCCGATGACGACCAAACATCTCTACAAGGCGGTTCAGGCGGCTCGGGAAGCGCTCGGTTACGATAGTTTTGAAGTCGTGACTATCGGATTTGATACGGCCATCGACACGCCACTCGCCATGGCTGCATTCGCACGAGAGCAGGGTGTCAACGGGGATGGCTGGAGATTCCTGAGCGGGTCAGAAGAGACCATTCAGGCTTTGTCAGCCGATCTCGGGTTTATCTACTTTTCGACGCCGAGGGGATTCGATCACATCAACCAGGTGACGATTATCGATCGTGACGGCAAAGTGTACAATCAGGTCTACGGCGTCAACTTCGAGTTACCCTGGCTTGTCGAGCCTCTGAAGCAGCTGGTATTTAACCGACCGGAGTCCGCTGGACATATCGTAGCCAGTCTCGTCGATCGCGTGCGGCTGTTTTGCACCGTGTACAATCCGGCCAGCGGTCGATACGAGATAGACAATTCTCTTTTCATTCAGATTGCGATCGGATTTATTATCGTGCTATCTATCGCTATCTATCTGTGGAGAGGATTTCGCCCCGCGCGAGAATCCTGAAAAAATATTTTGCTTTTAGCGCTGCAAAAAGCCGCCAGGGCCGGCCTCGGAATCCTGCATCGACCGCTCGCACGGGCGTTCGGCCCGGCTGAAAATCCGCTAAACCATCTCGGTGCATTGATAATCTTCTTCTGCTGGATTGTGCTGATCAGCGGCATCTGGCTGTTGATTTTCTTCCGCACCAGCGTGTCGGGAGCCTTTGAGTCTCTCGAATACCTGACACACGAACAATGGTATCTGGGCGGGATAATGCGCAGCCTGCATCGCTATGCATCCGACGCGGCAATTGCCGCATTGTTTGTACATATCATTAAGGAATTTGCCTTCGACACCTATCGGCTGAAACGTTGGTTTAGCTGGGTAACCGGCGTGCCGCTGGTGTGGATGCTTTTCGTGCTGGGCATTTCGGGCTACTGGCTGGTGTGGGATGAACTCGCTCAATACGTTGCCATCACCAGTGCCGAACTGATCGATCGAATTCCGATCTTTACCGATTCGATGGCCGGAAATTTTCTGCTGGATTCGGCACTAAGCGACCGTTTTTTTACACTGATGGCATTCCTGCACCTGGTAGGCCTGCCGATATTCCTGGTGTTTGGTATCTGGTTGCACGTTTTCAGGTTGTCGCGCCCGTCCATCAATCCGCCCCGGCGACTGATGGCTGGCACGCTCCTTTGCATGCTTGTACTGTCGGTCGTGTCTCCGGCAGTTAGCCAGGACAAGGCCGACCTTGCGCTGGCAACGGCGGCCGTGAATCTGGACTGGTTCTACCTCCACATGTATCCACTTGTGCAGACGGGGTCGCCAGGACTTGTGTGGCTTCTGCTCGTGGGAATCAGCTGCCTGATCTGCTTCGCTCCATGGCTGCCTCCCGGGAAGATCGCCGGGCCGGCTACCGTCGATCTCGAAAATTGCAATGGATGCCAGCGTTGTGCCGACGATTGTCCGTTTGGTGCGATCCAGATGCAGGCGAGGACTGATGGCAGCAAGTATGAATTGGAAGCCGTGGTTGATTCGGATCTATGCACGCGGTGCGGTATCTGTGTGGGCGCGTGCCCGACAGCGACGCCGTTTCGTTCACAAAGTGCGTTGATACCCGGAATTGACCTGCCCGAGATATCCGTGGCGAGCCTGCGCGAGACGATCCGCGAAGTCGCTGCGACGTTGACCGGCGACAGGAGAATTCTGAGCTTTGCTTGTAGCGGAAGCAGCACCGCTGCAAAGCTCAGGAAGGGGGGCGAGGCGGTTGTGGAAATCAAGTGCATGGGACAACTGCCGCCGCCATTTCTGGACTATGTGCTGAGTCGTGACATGGCGGATGCAATTTTATTGACCGGTTGTTCGGACGGCCGTTGCCGTTACCGATTTGGCACGGACTGGACAGAAGACCGAGTGCTGCGGAAGCGGGACCCGCGCCTCAGAAAACGGATTGATGAGACGAAAATCTGTCGCGCGTGGCAGGATCTGCCAGCACATCAAGGCAATGTGCTCAAACAGATAAATACGCTTCGCGATTCGATGCGGGACTCGCCGTCGAAAAAACTTCCGGATGGCGAGTTGGGCGCGACATGAGCACGTACATTGGGCAATTTATTACCTATGCAATTTTTGCTGCCGGCATTGGGCTATTTTCCATATGGCCTGAATACAGAATGCTGGATGATAATGAGGCTGTCGTTTCGGTGACTTTTTCGCATTCTTCCAAGAGGATCGGCGCGTGTCGCGAGTTGACGCAGGCAGAGCTAAATGAGCTTGCGCCGAACATGCGAAAGCCAAATTCCTGTCCACGGGAGCGTCATCCGACATACCTGGAACTTCGAGCTGACGGGCAGGTGATTTTTTCCGATACGCTGCTGCCGAGCGGATTGTGGGAAGACGGGAAAGCGAACGTTTACCATCGGAGCAGGTTAAAGGCGGGCACCTACGAAATATTTATCGGCATGAATGACTCCGGTACAAGCGAAGGGTTTGATTTCGAGGAAACTATCGGGATGACGTTAGCGCCTGGCCAAAACCTGGTAGTTGGTTTCGACGACCAGAACAATATGTTCATTTTAAAGTGAATTGAAAGATGACCCTGTTAACCTGGGAACCTGAGTATTCCGTCGGCATAGAGGGGGTGGATTTCGAGCATCGTGAGATGATCGAAATGCTGAATGCGCTATACGAGGAAACGAGACACCGAATGGATCCGGACGCCATCGATCAGTTCCTTGGTGAAATCCATGCGACGATTTCAGCGCACTTTGCACTGGAAGAATGTGTAATGCGTAAGTTCGATTATGACGAATATGAAGCGCATAAAGATGACCACGAGGAGCTACTCGATCAAATACGCGAATTGATGGATATTTTCGCACGCGATCCTGAGGGAGGCGTTTCGCTCCTTCGGGAACGGCTTTCTGCATGGTTCTCCGTGCATTTTTCGACGTTCGACTCGCGCCTGCATGGCAAGTTGGATATGTCACGTCACTAACAGAATCTATCTGGCGAAGTTTTTCTCCGCCTCGACGTCGCGCAGGGCCAAATGGGCGGTCATATCGCAGTCGATTCCTGCATGACAGATGCGAACAATCTGATCGTGGCCTCAGTACAGATCCAGCCTATTTTCGGTACTTCACTTAGTTTGCTCACCTATAGTATGGTGTCGAACTATTCACCCAAGGTGGGTATGGGTGCTTGTTATGGAGTGATATTCGCCATTAGCGGATACACGATTTTCGCCTGCCTTGTTAAACTTCGAGTATTTCCGGCAGCACAGAGGAGTATCTTTTGAGACCGTCAGCGACACTGATTGCGATTGCAGCCCTGACCGGATGCGCGACCTACAACGATAGTGCAGAATTGCTCACGGTTACTGGCCATGCCGGGTCTGCCGTTCAGTCGGTAGCGACGGAGTCTGGTAGTGCGACGAGCGAGGGGCAATGGCACGATGGCGTCGGTATTGCGAAAACGGACCCGGAAGCTTGTTCGAGACAGCTCATAAATAGCAATCGCTCGCAGTTCGACGAGCTGGATTCCCAGGATATTCGAATGGTGAACTGGAATATTCGCAAGGGAGCCGATCTGAAATGGACATCCGACCTTGAAACCTTTCAGACCGACTCCGACCTGATGATCTTCCAGGAGGCGGCATTGAACTCGAATAGCTGGGCGCTCATCGCCACCGACCAATATCGCTCATTTGCACCCGGCTATCGTACAAGGCGATCACCGACCGGCGTAATGACAGTCAGTGCCATGAAACCGTTGACGCAATGCAACCTCGTGAGCATAGAGCCCTGGATCCGTACGCCGAAAGCGACAATGATCACCGAGTACGGGTTAACCGGTACCGATCAGACGCTTCTGGTTATCAACATGCATGCGGTGAACTTCACAATTGGCACTCGTATATTTGAAGAGCAACTTCGGCAGGCCCGGTCAGTGGTCGATGAACACCAGGGACCGATTCTGTTATCCGGCGACTTCAACACCTGGCGTTGGAGACGATGGGCAATTCTGCAGGAGATGACAACCAGTCTTGGCCTCGAAACCCTTGATTATGACGAAGATCATCGCAAGCGAGTTTTTGGACGGCCCCTGGACCACATTTACGTCCGAGGCCTCGAAGTCTTGCAGGCGACGACAGGCCAGGTCGATTCATCAGACCACAATCCGATGCTGGCGAGACTGCGCCTGTGGACTGAATCATATCAGGCGCGGCGAATCAATTGAGAACAGTCATCGCGACTTTGGTTTTCTTGGTCGGACTGCTTCCTGCTGGTGCCCGTACGGATGATGAAGTCCCCGCGGAGATTGACTATTTGCTCAGTGCGGTCGGTAGCAGCGGTTGCGCGTTTATTCGAAATGGAGAACGACACGATTCAGCTGAGGCAGAAGACCATCTGCGAATGAAATACCGAAAGGGTAAGCGCCATGTGCCGACCACTGAAATGTTTATCGAACGCCTGGCCAGCGGGAGTTCATTGAGCAAGAAATCGTACTACATCGAGTGCAAAGGACAGGAGAGGATAACTTCCGGCGAATGGCTGACGAATTTGCTCAACGAATATCGAGTCGGCACTGAACGTAAAGCACTGAAACCGTAGCCGAGCCGGGTCTGTGTTCTTTGGATCACAATTCGGGAAGTGCTAGGCGGGCTGAAAGGCTGACTGCAAGATCTGAAAGCTTGTCAGCGCCAGAGAAAGAAATACGATGAAGAATACAAGTTGTCTTTGCTTGATTACCTGGCCGCGTTTTATCTCTATCAGACGAATGATCCAGTCGGCGACGAGATAGATCACAATCGCGTTGAGTGTAAAAAGTAAGATTTCCATCATCGATCTTTTGCCCCGCCGCGCATCGATTTCCAGGTCACGATCAGGAACAGGAGGCCGCCGATGACGGAAACCAGGCCGCCGAAGCCCATCAGACCCATCCCCGCAATTTCTCCTATTCGATCAACGCCTTGTGCCAGTCCAGCTGTCTTTCGCTGCACGCCGTATCCGCCGGTCCATGCGAGCCCGATGATATGCATCAGCTGCCCCCCGCCGTAAAGCAAGGGCTGCCAAAAGGCCATTGTTGCAGGCAGCTGCGCGAAGCCAAGTCTTGGCATGAGGTAATAGGTCAGGCCCATGAATGCGATCGTGACGCCGACAGTGGCACCGTGATAGTGGGCCGGAATGACGATGTCCAGTCCTGAAATCATGAACCCAAGTACACCCCCCGTCGCAAAGAGCGCCACCGAGCTCCATAACGCCGAGCGCAGGTATTTTGCTTCGCCTGTCGGTCTGTTGGCATAAAGAAGACTGGATAAGACGGCGAGTCCAAGTGGCAGGCAAGATAGCCCGCCGTATTTCATGAGCTCCGTAAATGCCAGGCGATGGCCGGGAGAAGTTACATTGTGGGCGAGATAAAGAAACGGGACGACGATTACCGGCAGAACGAGAAATATCTGAAAGACCAGCGTCAGGCGCGGCGTCAACTCGAGTCGACATCCGCTCGCGTGTGCAAGAACGATCCAGCAGATCATCATCAACAATGTATAGCTGTATTGAATGACGTGGCCGCCGCCCCAGAACAGGAACTCGAAATAGATTTGCCCGCTCATCCCCTCGGGAATGCCAATCCATGAAACAACGATACTGAAAAGTGCAATCCCGGTAACGATGGCCGAGATCATTACACCGGCCTGCAAGGCGGTGCTGCCATTCAACGCTACGCCAATTCCACGCCACGATAATAATGTGCGAGTCAAATGGCTTGATATGCCGAATGCGAACAGGGCAAGGCCGGCGAAAAACAGCGGATGCTGCAATACCGGAACATAATTGCTCATTTGCGGGTTTCCGGCTCCGGCAAACGGTGAGATGACAATTATTGACGTTCCAAATACAGCGGCAATAAAGGACAGTCGATCCCAAAGGATGTTCTCACGGGCCGAGCAGAGGCTCCAGAGTGCGGCGGAAATTGACAGTAGCCAGATCAGTACCGACAACGTCACATGTACGACCAGGGATACATGGAAAAAATCGAGGAACGGAATCCAGCCTTGTATCACCGGCGTTCGCGCGAGCACCAAAAGCAGCGAAAAAATGCCGGCAAGAATAAGTGATACAAGCCCGAGTGTTAGCCAGGCAATGGTAGCTCGTTTCGCGGCACCACCACCTGGCGGCAAGTCATATCCCGTGTATTGCATTCAGCAGTCAGTCGCAGCCATCACTGGCGCACCGTAAAGCGCATTAGACGAACGGTCAACCCGACGTCATTCCAATGTGACGTATTGTTCGAGCCTGGCAACCTCAGCTTCGTCGACATACTTTCCAATTTCTTTGCGAAACTGCTCGATACTCGTGTACGGACGGTATTCCTCGAATTCGTGCGCCATGCGACTGCCGACCCCGGGAATCAAGAGAATATCTGATTCATCCGCAGTGTTGAGATTGATTGGCACAAATACATGTGCATACAACCCCTGTAGCTCTTCGTCACTGAGGTCGGCCCCCAACCGCTCGTTGAGCGCGCTGATTGTGCCGAAAGGTCGATTGTTGATTACGGCCTGGACCAGGAATTCGTCCATCTCAGGGATGGCGGCAAGTTCTTCTGCCGTAGCAGTATTGGCGTTCAGAATTCCATCATCGGCAATCAACATTGCGGGTCCAAGCGTTCCAACAAGCGCCAGCAGCAATGCAGCTACAAGGTTTTTCATAATTATCGTCCTGTTAATAATGATCGCGTACGTTGACCCGAATATTGGTGCCGCAAACGTGCGTCCGTCAACCATTAAATGTCGCACCTGAATATTTTTCTGGCGAACACTGTATCGGGCTGACTAATCCGTGCAGACTTGAAGCCGGGTTATCGTAGCGTCGCTCAGGTTTCGCGGAGGGGAATTTGGACCGCCTGACAAGAATTCTAAATTCCAGGTTCCTGCTGTGGCTGATCCTTGCCTGCCCAATCTTCTGGTTGGCCAATGCCTGGCGAGCAAGCGATCTTTTTTATGGCGAAATGCTTCATGTCTCCGGCGAGCTATCAGCGCGCCTGTTGATTGTTACGCTGGCAATTACACCGCTGCGTCTGATGTTTCCCGACGCCGTGTGGCCGTCCTGGATGCTGCGACGGCGACGATACTTCGGCGTAGCTTCATTCGTATACGCGACGTTGCACACGCTCATATACCTGGACCGGAAGCAGACTCTCGACCTGGTGATCAGAGAAGCGGCGGATTTCTCGATGTGGACAGGATGGGTCGCGCTAATGATATTCATCATCCTGGCGATCACCAGTAATGACACATCCGTTCGTCGACTCAAGCGTACCTGGAAAAAAATCCATCGCTGGGTGTATTTCGCGGCGCTACTGAGCTTTATTCACTGGATCTTTGTAGCGTTTGATTTCATGACGGGACTGATTCACTTTCTCGTGCTGCTATCATTAGAATTCTATCGGGTGTGGAAGCGGAAAAAGATTAATTCTCATGCGAACTAAATCAATCGTTCAAAAGCGACTTGCGGACTGCAACAACATTTCCGATCTTCGTGAGCTTGCAAAACGAAATTTGCCATGGCCGGTTTTCAACTACCTGGACGGAGGGGCGGATGACGAATTGTCGCTTGGTCGAAATACCGACGCTTTCAACGATTACGAGTTGCTGCCGACACAGCTGTCAGATGTCAGCACAATCGACATGGCGACGACTGTACTTGGGCAAAAAATTGAATGGCCGGTATTTCTTGCACCTACCGGCGCTTCACGATTGTTTCATCACGAAGCGGAGCCGGCTGTCGTCCGTGCAGCGCATAAATTCGGAACGATTTACAGTTTGTCTACATTGGGCACAACGACGATCGAAGCTGTGGCAGCTATTTCAAGCGGACCAAAAATGTACCAGGTTTACATTTTTAAGGACCGCGGCATTACAAAAGACTTTGTGACACGTTGTAAAGAGCAGAAATACGATGCGCTGTGCCTGACGGTGGACACGCCGGTCGCGGGCAATCGCGAAAGAGACCTGGTCACCGGATTTGGCATGCCGCCGAAACTGAACCTGAAAAGCGTACTCAGCTATGCCCGACATTTTCCATGGACGATCCGCGCGATTCTCCAGCCCGGGTTCGACATGGTCAATGTAACGAGCAGTCCAGGTGCTTCAAACGAAATAAGTGACGGTGTCATGGCCTACGTCAACAGCCAGTTTGACCGATCGATCAGCTGGAAAGACGTTGAGTGGCTGGCCAGCCAATGGGATGGTCCACTGGTGATAAAAGGCATACAGACGGTCGGTGACGCAAAAAAAGCCGTCGATGCCGGAGCGACCGCGGTCATGCTGTCCAATCACGGTGGGAGACAGCTGGAAACCGCACCAGCACCGGTCGACTGCATCGCCCCGATTGCCGCTGCCCTGGGTGACCGACTGGAAATCATTTGCGATGGTGGCGTGCGACGCGGGACACACGTAATCAAGGCGTTGTCGCTCGGAGCCACTGCGTGCAGTATCGGGCGCGGTTACCTGTTTGGTCTTGCCGCTGGTGGACAACCGGGCGTAGAACGTGCACTGGGTTTGCTTCGCTCCGAAGTCGAACGTAGCATGGCGCTTCTCGGCTGCAATTCCGTGCAAAAACTCGGCGAAAAATACATACAACGACGCTGATCGAGCCTCCGCAAAATACGGACATATATTAATTGATCAATAGTCTCAGAAACCCGCTCTGGTGGGCTGGCATAACGCTGGCCGTCGTTATTTCCTACGCCGCCGGGCACGTGGCGCAATGGTTCGGTGAGTCCGTGCTCGGTTTCGCGAAAAGTCCCGTCAGTGACATTATGATGGCGATAGTCCTGGGCATGATCGTCGCCAACGTCATCAGGCTCCCGCCGGGGTTGGGCCTGGGGCTGCGGTTCTGTTCGTCCACAATTCTCAGGGTCGGCATCATGTTACTCGGCATTCGTCTGAGTCTTTTGGGTGCAGGACGATTCACCCTGGTTGCGTTGCCTTTTGTCATTGTGGCCATCGCGGTTGGCCTTTCCGTGGTCGGGGTCCTCGGTCGTCACCTCAATCTGTCCAGGCAAATGAGTGGACTGATCGCTGTCGGCACAAGTATTTGCGGAGCAACGGCAATCGTCGCCACCGCGCCGCTGATCAAAGCCAATGAGTCCGAGGTGACCTATTCCATCGCCTGCATCACGTTATTCGGACTGGTAGCCATGTTTTTCTACCCCATACTGGGGCACTACCTGTTTGCGAACGAGCCGGCTCTGGCTGGCCTGTTCCTGGGCACATCCATTCATGAAACCGCACAGGTTGCCGGCGCCGGTCTGATGTACGAGGCGCAATACAATGCGCCGGTCGCGCTGGATATTGCGACAGTAACCAAGCTCGTCCGGAATCTTTGCATGATCGCCGTGATCCCCGTGGTGGGAATTCTTTATGGGTCGGATCGAGGCGCGGATTCATCGGCGCGTGACGCACGCTGGTGGAGGCTGATTCCGTGGTTCATCATCGGTTTTGCACTAATGTCGGCGTTGCGCACGGTCGGCGATTTTGGTGATCGTGCATTCGGCATCATGGATCAGACGAATTGGATCGCCCTGGTGACATTTGTACGGAGTACCGCCGAAAATTGTTTACTGCTGGCAATGGCTGCCGTAGGCCTCACGTCTATGTTCTCGGGCCTGCGCCAGATTGGCGCGCGACCATTCCTGCTTGGGCTTTTTGCGGCCGTACTTATCGGTGGTGTGAGTCTCACGCTGATTTCGTTATTTGCGAAGCCGCTCATCGATGCGATCGGGCTATAGAAGAAAACTGTACGCGGACGTGTCACACCGGACTTTCAGCTCCCGTGCAATTGCGGGTACTTTAGTTACGCAAGTCGCGAAAACTCTAGGAAATCCGGGGCCGGCTCTTATGCGATTTGGCGTAGTTGTCGAGATTCCTGACAGTCGCAAATCAAAATATCGGGCCTGACGGTAAATTTATGGGTAAGATGTGCGGAGTTTCGCGACAAGCGAACTTGTTCAACGCCGGTTGCCGCCGGCGCGCAATATTTAAGAGGTAGATATGGCAGGCGATAGAGTAAGTGGGACCGTCAAGTGGTTCAATGACGACAAGGGATTTGGTTTCATCGAGCGCGAAGGCGGACAGGATGTATTTGTTCACCACAGTGCCATTCAGATGGAAGGATTCAAAACCCTGAAAGAAGGGCAGAAAGTGTCCATGGAAGTAACACAGGGTCAGAAAGGACCGCAGGCGGAAAACGTCATGGCCGACTAGTTTCGGCTGGTTAGCCTCAGTGCTAACCGTCCTTAACTGTTTCCATCCGGACCGGGGCGACAGCAGCGTGTCATATGCGACACTGGGAAATTTGTAAGAATCCAGGCTGTCCGAAGAGTCCATGATGTTTGTGTCAGGTGTTACGAAAAGATGTATGCGACAGATTGGTCTGCTCGCAGCATGTCTTCTGGGCGCTGCATGCGGCCCGACGGGTGAGCCGTCTGTCGAGATCTCCGATTTGTCACCGGCATACACCGGCGCTGCGTCCTGCAAGGGCTGTCACGGGCCTGAATTCGAACTTTGGCAGGATTCGCATCATGCGCGTGCGATGCAGCACGCGACGCCAGCATCAGTTCTCGGCGATTTTTCCGGTGTGGAATTTCGACACTTTGAGATAACGAGCACCTTCTTCATTCGTGACGGCGGATTCTTCGTCCGCACGGAGAACGCTGATGGCGAGTTGCAGGACTTTCCCATCAAATACACGTTCGGGGTGACGCCGCTTCAGCAGTACCTTATTGAGTTTCCTGGCGGTCGATTGCAGCCATTATTGATCGCCTGGGATTCGCGCGACCGGGAGCAGGGCGGCCAGCGTTGGTTCCACCTGTATCCGAACGAACCAATCCTGCATGACGACGAATTGCACTGGACCGGCCGGCAGCAAAACTGGAATTTCATGTGTGCAGAGTGTCATTCGACAAATCTCGCGAAGAACTACAGCGTCGTCGAAGACAGCTACGATACGACGTGGACTGAGATCAATGTCAGCTGCGAGGCATGCCATGGTCCGGCTTCAAATCATGTCATACAGGCGGAAGCTGGTGAATTCTCCAGCAGCATGGGCCTGCTGACCGATCTGGACGATCAGGGCAGAGCGGTCTGGGAAATGAGTTCCGACACCGGTATCGCTTCCCGCAGCGAGCTTCGAACGCGACTTCCGGCTCAGCCGGAAGCCTGTGGCCGCTGTCATTCGCGCCGCTCGGTTGTTGCTGCAAATTATGAATTCGGTCGATCGCTGTTCGCAACGCATTCGCCGGTACTCCTGGACGACGGGCTCTACTTCGCAGACGGGCAGATCCGCGACGAGGTATACGTCTACGGATCATTCGTACAGAGTCGTATGTACCAGGCCGGCGTGTCGTGCAGCGATTGTCATGAACCACATTCCGGTGTCTTGCGAACCGGGTCTGATCCCAACGATATCTGCGCAACCTGTCACTTGCCGGCGCGCTTCGCGAGCGCCGCCCATCACCATCACAAGGCTGAGTCGGCTGGCTGTGTCGATTGCCACATGCCCTCGCGCGACTACATGGTGGTCGATGGACGACGGGACCACAGCTTTCGCCGGCCACGTCCGGATTTGACGATTGCGACGGGTTCACCAAATGCCTGCAATCAATGCCACACCAATGAGAACGCAAAATGGGCAATGTCTGCCACGGAAGACTGGTATGGCCAGAATCGGCCGGGTCATTATGGAATTGCAATCCATGCAGCGAGAGCGGGAATGGCCAAGGCCAATGGGTCACTGATCGCAACAATTAACGATCGTTCAGTTCCAGGCATTGCCAGGGGGACGGCTTTGTCGGAGCTGCGAGCCCCGTATTCCCAGGATATCGCGAGGGTCATTCAATCCGCGCTGGCCGACGCCGATCCGTTTGTCCGACTGGGCGCATTGCGTGCACTTGCAGGCTTGCCGGAGGACCTGGTAGTCGGCTGGGCAGCGCCGCTACTTCAGGATCGATTGCTGGCTATTCGTGTAGAAGCAGTCGGTATTATTTCTCCAATGCGTGGGTTACTTGACGCTCGATTTGAAGGCGCATTTGCTGTTGCGGAACAGGAATATGTCGACTCACGAGGGGCAAATGCCGAACGTCCGGAAGCGCATGGCAATCTGGGCAGTCTTTACGCTGCGGCGGGCAATACAAACCTTGGTGAGGCAGAGTTCCAAACCGCATTGCGCCTCGATCCACGCTCAGTTGGACAACGCGCGAACCTTGCGGACCTGTATCGACAATTGAACCGTGACGACGACGCGGAGGTGTTACTACGACAGGGTATCGAGCTGGCTGCCGATGAAGCTGCCTTGCACCATGCCCTGGGGTTGTTGCTCGTTCGTAACAACAGGGCGCAAGAGGGCCTCGATGAGTTAAGGCATGCGGCAGAATTGCAAACAGCGAACGCCCGCTTTCTGTACGTCTATGCTGTCGCTTTAAATTCGTTTGGCGAGTCTGACGCGGCGGTTGAATTGTTAATGCGCGGTATGGACGATTTTCCAGCCGACTTTGATATCCAGTGGGCCCTGGCAACCATACTGCGTGATCTGGGTCGGAATGACGATGCGCGCGAAATAGTGCAAAGCTTGGCTGCCCGGTATCCCGACGTTCAGTCCATACGAGACCTGTCGCTGGCCTTGCAACAATAGCGCGCGCCAAATGGCCGGTCTTGACCGATCGGAGCAATTTAATGTGTCGTTACCGGTCATTTTTCGTGATTAAATAGCGTCGGAAAAATAATAAAGTCATTTATTCTTGAAACTCCGTATTCGCGACAACTCGATTCGACTTCGCCTGAGCCAGTCTGAAGTTCAGGCCGTAAACTCAACTGGCCTCGTCAAAGGTCGAGTGCAGTTTGCCGGCAGCAATTCCTTCGACTATGTGCTGGAAAGTTCGCCGGCTACTGTTAAGCCCGAGGCGCATATTTCGAATAACGTGTTGACCGTTCGCATTCCACAATTGGACATCAGTCAGTGGGCCGAATCTGAACAAGTGTCTATTACCTCCGGCCAATCACTGGATGATGGAGACCAGCTAACTATCCTGGTGGAGAAAGATTTCGCGTGCCTGGCA
Organism: Pseudomonadota bacterium; assembly: GCA_027621915.1. Lineage (GTDB taxonomy): Bacteria > Pseudomonadota > Gammaproteobacteria > Steroidobacterales > Woeseiaceae > SZUA-117. The sequence goes on along the minus strand of JAQCAD010000011.1, from coordinate 56,495 downwards.
CCACGCGATGGAGAAGACGAGTCGGATATGTTTCCGCACCCTGACGCTGATCTTGAATCCTGCTGAGGAAGAAGAATGACCGCGGAGCGTTACGCGAAATTTGGCCCGGAGACCGTCGCATTCTTGACGGAGCTCAAAAACAACAATAACCGCGACTGGTTTAACGACAACAAGGCCCGCTACGAGGCGCAGGTACTCGATGTCGCACTTCGCTTCATTCAATCCATGCAGGGTCCGTTGGCAGAATTCGCACCGCATTTCACAGCTGTCCCGAAGCGCATGGGGGGGTCATTGATGCGCGTCTATCGGGATACGAGATTTTCGAAAAGTAAGACACCTTACAAGACAAATATCGGAATTCAATTCAGACATGAACAGGCAAAGGATGTTCATGCTCCGGGTTATTACGTGCACATTGATCCTGACCAGGTATTTCTTGGCGCCGGGATGTGGCGTCCGGCACCGGATGCTCTGCGGGGAATTCGCCAGCGAATTTCTGATAAGCCGGCTGAATGGGAGCGCGTTCGGGACGACAAGACGTTTAGACGTCATTTCAGTCTTGGTGGTGAAGTGCTGTCGCGTCCACCGCGAGGATTCGACAAGGCGCATTCGCAGATCGCGGATATCATGCGCAAGGACTTCATTGCCGTGAAGAACATGAAACCTGAAGACCCGCTGAGCCCCAAATTTCAGCAGAATGTGGAGACAGCATTCAAGGCCGCAGCAGGTTATATGGCGTTTCTGTGCAAAGCGGTCAACGTACCGTTCTGAGCAGGTTGCGATTCCCCCAATCTGCGGCCAATCCCGATATGACGTACTGAGATGTCGGTGCTAGAATCCGCGCGGCACAAAAGCAATTGTCGGTAAACTCATCTGACATCCAGCACTTTAGCTAACTCTCACTCACAGGAAATCCATGGCCGTTTTCGAAGATTCATGGTTCGATGCCCATGAGCGCGTCGTCTTTTGCCACGATGCCGTTACCGGCCTGAAGGCGATTATCGCAATTCATTCTACTGCGCTCGGGCCTGCCGCTGGCGGAACACGTCTCTGGTCGTACGCATCAGACGATGAGGCACTTCATGATGCACTGCGCCTGTCGCAAGGTATGAGTTACAAAAACGCAATGGCGGGCCTGAAGTTCGGCGGTGGCAAGGCCGTGATAATCAAGACGCCGGACTTCGACGGAAGTGACGCCCTGTATGAGCGCTACGGCGAGTTCGTTGATCAACTGGGCGGTGCGTATGTGACAGCTGAAGATGTCGGTATGAGCGTCGACATCATGGAAAAGGTAGCTCGCAAAACCAAGTTCGTAGCGGGACTGTCCCGGAAGAAAGGGCAGGCGGGTGGCGATCCTTCTCCGAAAACGGCCTTTGGCATATTCAAAGGCATGGAAGCAGCAGTTCTTTACAAGCTGGGTAAGGAAAGCATGGATGGCGTTACCGTTGCTGTACAGGGCGTAGGGCACGTTGGATATCATCTCTGCGAGTATCTGTATGAAGCGGGCGCCAGACTCGTCGTGGCAGATATCGACAACAGTCGCGTGCAAAGAATCGCTGACGAGTTTGAAGGGACCGGCGTTGCACTCGAAGATATTTTGTCGCAGGAAGTTGATGTCGTCGCACCCTGTGCACTTGGCGCGATCATCAACCAACAGTCCATTCCAAAATTTCGATCAAAAATCATTGCTGGTGGTGCGAACAATCAGCTTGAAACGCGGGAAGATGGTCAAAGAATTCACGAGGCGGGCATCCTCTATGCGCCGGACTATGTTATTAATGGTGGCGGCATAATCAATGTCGCCAGTGAATACTATGCTGATGCGAGCGACGACGAAGTGTGGGACAGGGTCGCGGCGATTGGTCCAAGGCTGACCGGAATATTCGAAGAATCCGCGGCAAGCGGCAAACCGACTAACGTCGTAGCTGACGAGCTGGCAAGAAGGATAATTGCCGAGGGTCGCTAAAGATCTTCCGGCAGAACAATTCCCAGTTTTTTCCGTTCTACTCGCCAGATACCGATCATTTCCGCCAGTTTTTCCGGTTCGGCTCCGGTCAGATTGTTGGTCTCACCCGGATCCGCGACGACGTCAAAGAGTTCGAATTTAGACTCGTCAAATGGACCATCCATCGTGACGATCTTCCATCGGCCCTGTCGAAGCAACGCGCGACCGCGATGTGACATTACGGTCACGTAGTTGTCGTCGTGAACCGCGTCTGTCTCACCGCCCAGAAGATCAACCATACTTTCTCCAAGCATGGGCATGACCTTTCCGTCATCCGGATACGAGCCGCCAGCATACGCCAGGAAAGTCGGCGCGAGGTCCATGACGGTGACGTAGTTCGAGTCGATCACGGCTGATTCGGAAACTCCGGCGCCGCTGATGATCATGGGTGCAACAATGCCACCTTCGCGAAGGTAACCCTTATGGCGTTGAAACGGAGCCGAACCGGCTTCGGCCCATTGTGCACCGTATGAAACAAATGAAGCAGCGGTGCCCATCTTCTCGAATGAATTATCAAAATGCCTGCGCAGATAAGGCGTGTACGCGGCATCCGGTACTTCGTTGTAATAATCCTCCGCTGCGGCCCCGTTATCGCCAATAAATACGATCAATGTATTCCCGTAGAGGTCGTTTTCCTTGAGATAACGGATAAGACGCCCAACGTGGTCATCAAGGTTGTCGAGCATGGCCGCATACAATTCCATCTTCCGGGATTCGCTACGTTTTTGCTCGGCGGTCAGATCGGCCCACGGCGTTATTGCATTGTTGCGTGGTGGCAATTCGGAATCCGCCGGAATGATGCCGGCTTCTTTAAGCGAGTCGAAACGTCTCTCGCGAAGGGCGTCATAGCCATCGTCGTAGTACCCTTTGTACAGCGTCAGGTAATCGTCGGGTACCTGAAGCGGCCAATGTGGCGACGTGTATGCGGCATAGGCAAAGAACGGCCGTCCGTCTTGCCTGTCTTTATCGATGTATTCAATAAGTTTGTCGGTGTAGAAATCAGTCGAATACCTGCCGTCGGGGTAATCTGCCAGATCCTGGTCTTCACGATAGAGCGCGCCACCTTCGTAGAAGCCGAGACTGTCGAAGTGGGTTCCGCCCCCGGCCAGCACACTGAAGGACCTCTTGAATCCCGCGGCGTACGGACTCTGGTCGGGCTCGAATCCGAGATGCCACTTGCCAACCATGTAAGTGTCGTAGCCTGCAGACGTCAACAACCGAGGTAAGGGTACGATGCGATCAGACAGGCTTCCCTCGTAACCGGGGAATGGTGCCCCCAGCAACCCGAATCGATTCTGGCTGGCAACTCCTGCAATTCCATTATTGTTTCCGGACAGCAACATCGCACGCGACGGTGCACACATCGGTGCAGTATGAAATTGAGTGAATAGCATGCCGCCAGCGGCAAGTGCATCGATATTAGGCGTTTCAATTTCACTGCCGTAAACGCCCAGATCGGCGTAACCCAGATCGTCGGCGACGATCAGCAGAATATTCGGCCGACCGGATTCAGCAGCGGCGAAACAGGGTGAACTGCAGGCCACGACCAGGCAGATTATGAACAGTTGTTTTTGAATCATTTGTGATGTCACATTCAAGCGCCAAGGCGCTGTTCCTTTACACTTTCTTAACGATTGCCAGTAGTTTTTCGGGGTTTGGTCGATCCGCAATGAAACGCGATAGCTCCGTATGGCGAATGATGCCGTCCGCATCGACAACCAATGAAGTTGGCCAGATAGTGTCTTCTCCGTATTCGTCACGATATTCGTCCGGTACAGCCGACTCCATCATCAGGCCGAGCGACTTTGCGATCGCGAGCGATTCGTCCAGCCAGAATTCGAATTTAACCTGGAAAAAATCTCCTACCCGCCGGGTTGTCTGCAACGGTTTGGGTGTGATGAGTACTAGCCTCGCACCAGCGTCGTTAATGGCTTTGTAATATTTCGTCAGGTTTGCGACCTGCTTGCTGCAGAACGGACACCAGGTACCGCGTACAAACAAGAGTACGGCTGCGGAACCGCGCAGCGTGCCCGATTCGATACTGTTTCCTTGCTCGTCGAGCGCCGTGAAATTTGGCAACCGGTTGCCGGGCCGAAGGGCGGCCGGAATCTGCTTACTTCGGAGCTTGTCGCGAAGCAGCCAGATGATCGTCGCAACAACGGCGGCCGCGATAATGAGTATCCCTTTCAAGCCCACGAATTATCCTTCAGTTCTGTAAAATGGTCATAATAGCAAGGCAGGCAGTATGTGCCTTGTCCAGTCGCTGAGACAAGTCTTCGCCCGTCAAACGACATATTTCAAATTCAAGAGGCAGTGAGCGTGGCAGATAACCCAATTCTCTGGTCCCCCGGGCGGGAGCGCGTCAAACAGAGTGCGATGTACAAATTCATGTCGGCGCAAGGGTTCGACAATTACGCGGATTTGCACCGCTGGTCGCATAACAATTCGCAAGAATTCTGGCAGGCGCTCTGTGATTTCTCGGACGTCAAATTCTCGAAACCAGGCTCGAGAGTCCTCGATCAACCGGGCGACATGACGACGGCCAGGTGGTTCGACGATGCAACATTGAGTTTTCCCGAGCATATCCTGCGCCATGGTGGCAAGCGGGCAGCGATTGTGTTCCGCGGCGAAAACGGAGAACGCCGGGAATTGAGTTTCGATGAGCTCAGATTACAGGTTGCCGGAATAGCTGCCGGACTGAAATCTGTGGGCGTAACAAAGGGAGACCGGGTCACCGGGTTTCTGCCGAATTGTCCGGAGGCGATCATCGCGATGCTGGGTGCGACAAGTATCGGGGCAATCTGGTCTTCCTGTTCGCCGGACTTCGGAATTAACGGCGTTGTTGACCGATTTGGCCAGATCGAGCCGAAAGTTCTGTTTTGCGCTGACGGGTACTTCTACAACGGGAAACGATTTGATTCACTGCCGGCTGTTGGCGGCGTCCTCGATATTATTCCAGGCATCGGGCATACCGTTGTGGTCGGATTTACCGGCAACCCGGTCGATCTGGACGATGTTCGCGGTGGCGTGCACTGGCGGGATTTCATGAAGAAAGATGCGGATCTGGATTGCGCGCCGGTGGAATTCAATCATCCGCTCTACATCATGTATTCATCCGGAACGACCGGCGTGCCCAAGTGCATTGTGCATGGCACTGGTGGCACCCTGATTCAGCACATGAAAGAACACGGACTGCACTGCAATATAGGTTCGGATGATCGTGTGTTTTATTTCACAACCTGCGGCTGGATGATGTGGAACTGGCTGGTTAGCGCCCTGATGGTAGGTGCCACAATTGTTTTGTACGATGGCTCGCCATTTTACCAGGAAGGTCGCGCACTCTGGCGGATGGCGGAAGAAGAAAAGCTGACGGTATTCGGTACCAGCGCCAAGTTCATTGCCGCGCTGGAAAAGGCCGGTGTCAGGCCTGGCGAGGAATTCGATTTGTCCTCGATCAAGACGATCCTGTCGACCGGATCTGTGCTTGCCCCGGAGAGTTTCGACTTTGTCTACGACGCGATTTCCGCGGATGTGCAGTTGTCGTCGATTTCGGGTGGGACAGACATTCTCAGCTGTTTCGCCGGCGGCAATCCGATGCTTCCAGTGCGCCGCGGCGAACTGCAGTGCCTCGCGCTTGGGATGGCTGTAGAAGTTTACAATGACGAAGGTGAACCGGTTACTGAGGAACGAGGCGAACTGGTCTGCAGCAATGCGTTCCCGTCGATGCCGGTTCGTTTCTGGAATGATCCTGACAACAGTAAGTATCACGCCGCATACTTCGAACGATTTCCCGGTGTATGGGCTCACGGGGACTATGCCGAGATTACCGCAAACGCCGGTATGGTCATCTACGGACGTTCCGACGCCGTATTGAATCCGGGCGGTGTGCGAATTGGCACTGCCGAGATTTACCGCCAGGTGGAAAAACTCGATGAAGTGATCGAGTGCCTGGCGATCGGCCAGGATTGGGATGACGATGTTCGTATCGTGCTTTTCGTCGTGATGCGCCCAGGTGTTGCCCTTGATGATGCGGTTAAATCGAGAGTTCGACAGGTTATTCGTGAAAACACCACGCCCAGGCATGTGCCTGCGAAGATCATCGCTGTACCAGAAATTCCACGGACTATTAGCGGAAAGATTGTTGAGCTTGCCGTGCGAAATGTCGTTCACGGGAAACCTGTCAAGAATACTGATGCCCTGGCAAACCCCATGGCGCTGGAGTATTTCAGGGACCTCGACGAGTTGTCGAGCGCATGAGAACCGGGAGTCTGCTCGGGACAATAGTCCATGAAGGCAGTGTTCTTGCTGAATGGATCGATTCCAACGATCACATGAACGTTGCCTTCTATATTCTGGCCTTCGACCACGGCGTCGACAGTTTGTGGGAAAAATTCGGCATCACGAATGAATACATGAAGAAATCGCGAGGCTCGACCTTCGCGGTCGAAAGTCATGTGATTTATCGAAGTGAGCTGTTGGAAGGTGATCCATACATTGTGACGTCGCAAATTCTTGGTTTTGACGAGAAGCGTATTCATCAGTTCATGCGTTTGTATCATGCGGATAGCAGATCGCTCGCCGCGACGGCAGAGTGGATGAATCTGCACGTCAGCCTTGATTCGCGACGAGTATCCCCGTGGGCCAATGAAATACTGGCCCGGATTCGCGAGTTTTCGGAGCGGCAAACCGACCAGGTTTGGCCGCCCGAGGCAGGCAGGCAAATGAGGATCGCCAATCCATTGTTTAGTGTGAGTTCGGAGTAGTAAGTGATCGCGACTGATAACCAGTATTTGCTGGCCATCGACCAGGGTACCAGCAGTAGTCGCGCGGTAATTTTCGATCGCGACGTGCGCGTGATTGCCAGTGCGCAGCAGGAGTTTCCGCAGGAATACCCACAGCCCGGCTGGGTCGAGCACGACCCGGAGGCGATATGGCGCTCGGTGGTCGATGTCACCAGGCAGGCATTGAAGGATGCAGGAAACGTGTCGATTTCAGGTCTCGGCATAACGAATCAACGAGAGACGACTCTCATCTGGGACCGCGGGACCGGCGCATGCATCCACCATGCGATCGTATGGCAGGATCGGAGAACAGCGGACTACTGCCGCGAACTGACGGAAGCGGGCGAGGAAGCGTCAGTGCGCGCAAAAACCGGGTTGCGCCTGGACCCTTATTTTTCGGCAACGAAAATTCGATGGATTCTTGAAAATGTGAAAGGTTCACGTGAGCGTGCGGCGGCGGGTCGGCTCGCGTTCGGCACGATTGACAGTTTTCTGCTCTGGCGGTTGACCGGTGGCCGGGTTCACGCCACCGATGCAAGCAACGCCTCGCGAACACTGCTTTTCAATATTCACACGCAGGAATGGGATGCCGAACTGCTGGATTTGTTTGATATTCCCTGTGCATTGCTGCCGGACGTAAGAGACTGCGCCGCCGACTACGGGGTAACTGATTCAGGCGAAATTGGCGCGCGGATTCCAATTTGTGGAGTTGCGGGAGATCAGCAGGCGGCGTTAATTGGCCAGGCAGGTTTTGAACCAGGTATGACCAAGAGTACCTACGGTACCGGGTGTTTTGTGATCGCAAATACAGGTTCAACTGCGCTTCATTCAAAAAATAACTTGCTAACCACAGTCGCTTACAGACTCCGTGGCAAGGTGACCTATGGTATTGAAGGCAGCATTTTCGTTGCTGGTTCGGCTATTCAATGGTTGCGAGATCAGCTGGGAATCGTGGATTCAGCTGCGGAAGCCGAGGCGATCGCGAACTCGACTGGCGTCATCGACCATGTGCACGTCGTTCCTGCATTTGCCGGCCTGGGCGCCCCGTATTGGGATCCAGATGCACGCGGTGCAATTCTTGGTCTTTCGCGCGACAGTGGCAGAGCAGAAATTGTAACCGCGACTCTGCAGGCGGTGGCGTATCAGACCAGGGACCTGATTGATGCCATGGCTGAAGATGGTATTCGGCCGACCATCATTCGCGTTGATGGCGGCATGGTAGCGAATGATTGGTTCCTCAGGTTCCTCGCGAGTATTCTGGGATTGCCAGTCGAGCGACCAAAAAATACAGAATCGACCGTGCTTGGAGCGGCGTATCTTGCGGGGCTCCAATGTGGAGTCTTCCAGAGCGTTGATGAGATCAGATCATTTTGGGCGAGTGACAGTATATTTGAGCCCGACATGACTGAGCAGCGACGCGCCGAACTTTACGCTGGATGGCAGATTGCGGTCAGCAGGGTGTTCAGCTAAAAATTCTTTCGGCGATGTTTTTTGTCGATCATATTTCGGCAATTTTATTGCGCTTGACTTCAGTCCTGAATGCAAACAATTATTCGGCTCTGACTCGTTAACCCTTTTTGGAAATCTAATTCTTTGATCAGGACCCGGCAGAAACTCGGAAAATATCGCATTCTCAGTCGCATAGCTTCAGGACCGTTGGCGGACGTATACAGGGCAGCAGATACAATTCATAAGACACACGTCGCGCTGAAAATTCCGAAAGCAGACCATAAAGTTTCGCACGAGGATTTTCTGCGTGAAGTTCAGATAGCGACCCGACTGAATCATGTCAATATACTGGCAGTGCTGGACGCCAGCTTCATAGACGACAAATTTGTGATCGCGATGGAACTGGGGACAGAGTCCCTTGCCGATCGCATCGTGCGGCGGATGTCAGCGGCACTCTCGTTAAGTATTGCCGACCAGGCACTGGCTGCGCTAGCTCATGCGCACGAAAGAAAAATTATCCATTGTGATATCAAGCCGGAGAACTTTATCCTGTTCCCGGGGAATCGACTTAAACTGGCGGATTTCGGCTTTGCGAAGATCAGTTTAAGGACGCTGAAAGCGTCAGGTTCCGGCACGATCGACTACATATCCCCCGAGCAGGCGATGGGTCGGCCAAAGTTTCAGTCGGACGTGTTTTCTATTGGCCTTGTGCTGTACCGGCTGTTCTCAGGCAAGTTACCGGAGTGGCCATACAAATGGCCCATGGTTGGTTACGAGCAACTGTGCTCGCGTTTCGGGCGAGAAATTGCTGAAGTTCTCAAGAAGGCGATTGCACTCGATCCCGCAGACCGCTATCGGAATGCTATTGAAATGCATGCCGCCTTTTGCAAAGTGCAAAAACGCTCCGAAAAAAAGAGTAGCCGAAGGTCCACCAGGAAAAAGAGAAAAACGGCGAGCTATAGTGCGTCCTGGCAGAAGCTACAATGGAAAGAGTTTCAAAAGCAGTTCAAGCACGAACTCGGAACGGACCAGACGTGTCGTAAGTGTGACGGCCCGATTTCCGAGAGTATGCAAGGCTGCCCCTGGTGTGGTGTCGAGCATCCGTCACGAGGAACGGACACAAACATGCCGGCGGTGTGCCCTCGCTGCGAGCGAGGTGTTAAAACAGACTGGCACTACTGTGCGTGGTGCTATGGCGCTGGATTCGAAGTCGAGACAAATCGGCGATTTACCGATAAGCGTTATACGAGTAAATGCGCCAATCACAGCTGCCGCGAACCGTTAATGCCCTTCATGCGTTATTGCCCGTGGTGTCGCGTGAAGGTCAAGAAGCCCTGGAAGATTGAACACAGCAAAGCCAAGTGCCCGTCGTGCCGCTGGGGAATAGTCAACGAATACTGGAACTACTGTGCCTGGTGCAGTAGTCCGGTAGAAAAATGATCGACGACACCATTGTGCTTGACGGCGCAACTGAGTCGCATCGACTTGATGCGAAAATCGGGGGAGGATCGCTGGTCGCGTATACGGCTCCGTCGCCGGATAAGACGACCGAAAACGAAGATTGTGTTGCCGCGATACCCTATGGACCTGCAGCAGTCGTACTCGCTATCGCGGATGGGGCGGGTGGACTGCCCGGCGGCCGACGAGCGTCGCAAACAGCTGTTCGATCCCTGGAGGCATCCCTGAACCAGGCGATGCACGAGACAATGCTCCTGCGGACTGCGATCCTGAACGGAATAGAAGCGGCCAACAAAGCAGTCCTTGCAATGGGTAACGGCTCAGCGACGACGATGACTGTTATGACGATAGACGGCCTCAGTGCGAGGAGTTACCAGGTAGGCGATTCGAAATCCATGATTGTCGGTCAACGTGGTCGGGTTCGGGCGCAAACGATGGCGCACTCGCCGACCGGATTCGCAGTAGAGGCGGGCTTCCTTGATCATCGCGACGCATTGCATCATGAGGAACGCCACCTGGTTTCGAACCTGATCGGCACCAGCGATATGCGAATCGATATGGGAGCCGAAGTTCATCTGCAGCCACGAGATACCGTTCTGCTGGCAAGTGACGGCCTGACGGACAATCTTCACAACCACGAGATCTGCGAGCTAATCAGGAAGGGCCCGTTGGCCGAAGCCCTGCAATCTGTTACCGGACTGGCGAGAAGGAGGATGACGGTCGAATCCACACACCAGCCGAGCAAGCCGGATGATCTTTCTGTCATTTTGTTCAGGAAGCCCTATTAGCCGGGCGTTTGCCTGGTCTGATGTTCTCAGGCGTCCGCTACGGTGGCTCGACCGCTTTTTTCCTGTCGTGTGCGTGCCTTAAATCCCGGCCAGCGGATTGCTCGAAGTGTCAGGCACCCGGCAGCGTAATCAGGACGCACAGGCCACCGCTGTCGCCATTGCGAGCCACGATACGTCCGTTATGCAGCTCAACCGCACGTCTGGCGATTGCGAGGCCCAGTCCGGTGCCGCCATTGCCCTCTTCGGCGGCCGATTCCCGTGTACGAAAAAAGGGATCGAATAGTCGCGCCAGGTCTTCCGTCGCCACACCCTTTCCATCATCAGTAATTTCAATACTGGCGTCAGAGCCTTGCACGCCAAGAGTGATTCGAACTACGCCATTGGGTGGGCTATGGCGCACGGCGTTTCGCGCGATATTTTCAACCGCGCTGACCAACACCTCGTAGTGTCCGATGATCTGCACGCTTTTTTCTATATCGGCGACAACGGTTACGCCATTCGCGCGATTAGCCTTGCACTCAAAATTGACGTTCTCCGCAACCTCGCTGATGACTTCATCCAGATCAATTTTCTTGGAGTCACGGCTCGGATTTGCGTCCAGCTTTGTATAACTCAAAATCTGACCGATAAGGGCGTCGAGTCTTTCTGCCTCAATGTCCAGTCTCTCAAATTCCGAAAGCTCGCCTGCTTTTCTCCTGGCAAGTTCGACCGCGACGCGCATTCGCGCCAGTGGGGAGCGCAGTTCATGTGAAATATTTCTCGACAACTCGATTTGCTGTTCCGCTGCGCGCTGAAGTTTCGATGCCATCGAATCGAAATCGTGTGCCAGCATGCCAAATTCGTCACGACGTTTGCCGATCGAATCTGCGACGCGCACCTTCAGGTTGCCATCAGCCAGTGTGACGGTCGCGTCGCGCAGCTGCCTGACAGGACGGGCTATTGCCATTGCAAGCGCATAAGAAACCGCTCCGCTTACAAGCAGCGCGAATATCAACAACAACAGCCGGATATCGGTGCTTCCCCATATTGCTTCCGGGATGCGTGAGGCGGAGACGAAGAATGTGTAGGTGTCGCCGCCAACGCCCACAAGCTGCGGCAGATGGCGAGGGCGCCTGATATTGCGCGGTTCGGCGTGCCCGGAATCCCACACACGAGCATGTTCCCGGTCGCGTCGATATGCTCTTGAAACCCCGGTGGAAATTTGGCGCTGAAGTATGTCGTTTCCCTTGTCATCAAGGATGTACAACGTGACGCCCCGCGTCTTCGGAAAGTTCCTGAGCCAGTTGATGAGCCCGGATCGCCCGCCGGTTTCCAGCGCGGCGCTCGCGCCAAGCATCGAATCGCCCAGGTGAAAGTCATCAATCGACTCGCGGACGCGCTCGGCATACCAGAACCCGCCGGTCGCCGCTGCGCCAATGATGATTCCCATTACCAGCCAGAACGAAAGGAAGAAACGAAGAAAGAGGCTATGCATCGTTCATCAACTCAGCTACCCGGAATCAGCAGGTAACCGACGCCGCGTTGATTTTGGATGGTCTCGTTTTTGTTGCCCGCCCTTTCCAGCTTGCCCCGCAGATTGCTGATGTGGGTATCAACGCTTCGATCATAAGGTAGCAGCCTGCGGCCCAACGCTCTTTCACTAAGGTGTTCCTTGTCCACAACCTGTCCCGGCGTCTCAAGGAGGCACTTCAGGATTTCGAATTCCGTTCCGGTCAATTCGAGTTCCACGCTGTTGACTCTGGCGCGGTGGGTCCGCGTATCGAGGTAGATGTCGCCGAGAGACAAAACTCGGGATTCATTCAGTGCAGGTTTGGCGCGTCGCAAGATTGCTTTGATTCGGGCCTGCAATTCGCGGGGGTTAAATGGTTTTGGCAGGTAGTCATCTGCGCCGAACTCCAACCCGATAATACGATCAATATCGTCCCCGCGAGCGGTAAGCATAATGATCGGTACTCCACTGGTTTGACGAATCTTTTTCAGCACGTCGAGCCCGCTCATGCCCGGCATCATGATATCGAGAATCAGGAGGTCGAAATTACGCTTTGAGAATTCCTCAAGTCCGTTTTCTCCCGTGTTCCGGACTGTCAGTTTGAGGTGGTCAGCGGCAAGGAAATCGCTGAGCATCTTGCCCAGTTCACGGTCATCGTCGACCAGGAGAATATTCGCTGATTTCTGTACCGTACTCATGTCTGAATTCAATGTCGTCCACGTCTTTTGTCATCGTCCGCCAATGGTAGAGGCAGTGCAACGGCTCACCCCGGGACTTGACAAATCTTGGCAGAATCAAAGCGTTCATTAACGTTTGCCTACAGGATCAGGGATAAGCTGTCTCGAAAGCGGCCGCAGCAGCGGACAAATCGGGGGCCTTTAGAAATTGGAGATGCATAAAGTGAAAACTCAACACAAAGCTATTCTATCCACATTGGTGGCCTTATCTCTGGCAGGAGGAGTCGCGATATCGCAGGAACAAACGGATTCCGGACACAGCGGCGAACACGGCCAACGCATGCAACATAGAGGTGACAGGGGCGCGCGCTTGGCGCCTGATCAAATGATCGAAATGATGACTCGCCGGCTCGACCTGGACGAATCCCAAACCGAGCAAGTCAGCAATGTCATGTTGACCGCGAAACCGGAATTCGAATCATTGCGGGAAAAAGAAGAAGCGCATCGCATAGCCACACGAACGCTTGATGTCAATGATCCCGAATACAATCTGAAGCTCGCGGACCTTGCAGCAGAGAGCGGCGAAATCGCCGCCGCGTCCACCGAGCTAAGAGGCCGGATCCGCGTGCAAGTCCATGCGATTCTGACGCCGGAGCAACAGGAAAAACTCTCCGGGACAATGGAAAAACAGCGCGCGCGCGGACAACGCAATCGCGACCATGACGATTCCCGGCGCAGCGAACGCTAGCCTCGCCGATTTGCCAGGACCGTGGCCCCGGACGCCTGACCGACTCAGCGAGCTGATCGGTCAGGTTGTCCGGGTCGCTTGGCTATGTAAAGTCGGCGCGCCGACAATTCGCCGATGGTTCCCGAAGCCCAGCCCATCCTGTGCGGTTGCGGTCAGTCAATAGCTCGACAAGTCGCTATAAAAAACAATCAGTTACAAGTGCAGTGACGAATTGTACGTGGCGTGCAATTTCAGGCGATCGCTTTCGAATGAAAGGCAGTTGCGGAGGGGGCCGAGCGCGTATTATGGTCACAGTGAATCAGGTGGCAGCAATTGTATTTGCCGTACGACGGGATTGATGGAACTAATGCGCCGGAATCTCTCTCCAAATTGGCATAACGTGATTGTGACAGGCCCCCGTCCGCGGCATCGATCGGTTGTGGGGAACTTAAGATACTCAACAAGGTGGTAAGGCGATGAACTTGGTCAGCCTAGATAATTCATTTCTGCGGAAAGTTCGACTCGGAATGATCGTTGCCGGGGCGGTGCTAATCCTTGGCGGTTGCGCGGTCGGTTATTCAGCTGGCGGCGGTTCTTCGGGTGGCTCGTCCGGCGGTTCTTCGGGCGGTTCTTCGGGTGGCTCGTCCGGTGGCTCGTCCGGTGGCTCGTCCGGTGGCTCGTCCGGTGGCTCATCGGGCGGCATGTCGGGTGGCGGTATGTCGGGTGGTGGCATGCCGGGCGGGTCGTCAGGCGGCGCAGAAGGCGGGTCGTCAGGTGGCTCATCGGGCGGCAGTTCCGGTGGTGCTGCAGGTGGCGGCGGTTCTGGTGCTGTAGGCGGCGGCGATGGCGGTGGGCAGATCCGCGGTGTTAGCGGCCCGATTCCCGGTGCTGGCGGCGCAGGTGGTGCCGGCGGGAACATGACGGGTACAGAATGTGATCCTGCTGCCGGAGGTACCGGTGGCTGGGGTGGACCTGACGACAACTGTGATGGCAGTGTCGGTCAGATCCCGGGTGAAAGTGAGGCCGACCGAAAAGCAAGGCTGGAGAAAACACTCGACGAATCGGTCGGCGACTTTGACGGCGTGCTGGCCGATGAACAGCGCGAAATCTCCACAGCCGGGCGAAATACCGAAGGTTTTGGCGGTGGTGCCAGCGGAGGCGCAGGAAGTGGTCGCGTTGGTCTGGGCTCGCAGGGCGGCAGCGGTACCGGGAGTGGCGGTGGCGCGTCAGGTGGCGGTGAGGCCGGGACGTTGGCTGGTCCGCCGGATGAACGCGCAGCATCCATTGGCGGTATGAGCGAAGAAGAAATCAAGGCACGTACGCCGGACGATATTCCTGACCTGGTCAGTGAAGATATCGTCGCAAAGCAATTACGCGAAGCTGCGTTGTCGGAAGATGACCCGGTGCTGCGAGAGAGGCTTTGGGAAGAATATCGAATGTATAATGATTTTTGATAAAATTGCGGGTGAAGAAAAACAGTTCTGACGACATGAGAAAGTATCTGCGACTGCTAATTGTTGGTGTAATCAGCGTGTTCCTCGCGTCAGGCTGCACGGTCTCCGAAGTGATTCATGCAGAAACGTCCAATCTGGATGTCGCATCGCTGCAGATTTCAGAAAGCTTGTTACTCGATGTCGGGATATTGAATTTCGACTCGGGCGTTCCCGAAGACAATGACGCAGAAAAAACCCGGATCTATCCTGAAGTGCGAAGCGCCGAGGCTCGCTACATTCCATTTCACATCAAAACGACGCTTCAGGGCACGGGGTTCTGGGGGGCAGTCAGGGTTATTCCTACCAGCCAGGTGTCTACCGACGTCCTGATAACCGGTGTTATCGAAGAGTCCGATGGCGAGTTTGCCGTGTTGCGGCTGAACGCGCAGGACGCGACCGGACGCCACTGGCTCGAGAAGACCTATTCGATGCAGACCGGTATTTCGTCTTATGCAGACTATCGCGATCGCACGCAGGACCCCTATCAAAAGCTGTTCAATGACTTCGCGAATGATCTGCACGCGTACGCACTGACTATTGATCCCAAGGATATCGCTCGAATTCGCCAGGTTTCCGAATTGAAATTTTTTGCCGACATGGTCCCTGACGTCTACACCGATTACCTGCAGTCTGGCGACGATGGGCGGGTCTCTGCTCAGCGGCTTCCAGCCGAAAACGACCCAATGGTTGATCGATTGCGCCAGATACGCGAAAGGGATCGACTGGTTGTGGACACTTTGAACGAACATTACGCAAATTTTTACTACGGCATCGCGCTGCCATATGAAGGTTGGCGCAAACGTACACGCGAGCAATCTGTCGCTTATCGTCAGTCGCGCCAGGCCGCTATCAGGAAGGCACTTATTGGCGCGGCGGTCGTGGTTGGTTCCGCCACTGTAAATACCGACAGCTCGTATTATGATCCCGGCAGAATTGCGCAGTCCGTTGCGATTAACAAAGGCTGGAATACGATTGTCAACTCTTTCTCTCAATATCGTTCCGCAAGCGTTCATCGCGAAGAAATCAAGGAGTTGTCCGAGTCATTTGTTGCTGAAGCTGCACCGATGGTAGTCGACGTACAGGGCGAAACATTGAGACTGACAGGGACTGCTGAGGCGCAGTACGAGAGCTGGCGCAAACTGCTCCGCGAAATCTACGAAACTGAGACGGGGCTTACCGAAAGCATTCAGGTTGGCAACCCGGAGCGATCGGCATTGCCACAACAACCATCCGGCTAAGTTCGGCTTAACGCTTTATGCGGATCCTCATTGAAGGTATGCGCCTCGCGGGCAGATATACACTGACCCGCAAGCTGGGTGCAGGCGGTATGGCGGAAGTCTGGTTGGCAGCCGATAGCCAGACGCAGTCAAGTGTTGCATTGAAAGTTCTTTCTGGCGAGGCGTCGTCGGACCCCGGAGCCAGGTCTCTCCTTAATCGTGAGTGGAGAATCGGCAGCGGGCTTATGCACACCAACATTGTGCGAGTGTTTGAATTTCACGATGATCCGGATGGCGCATTTTATAGTTTGCAGTATGTTGGCAATACCAACCTAAGTGTGCTCACGCGGAGTCGTCCTGAGGAGTGCCTTCGACCGATCGGACTCATCGCGGACGCATTACGCTATGCGCACGGTAAAAGTATCGTTCATCGTGACATCAAGGCGGCCAATATTTTACTGGATAGTCGTGGGCTGCCCTACCTTGTAGATTTCGGTGTCTCCTCATTGCCAGGCGAAGTTGAGGTTTCGGGCGGAGGTACTGAGATCGCCAGCAGTCCCCAGCAACGGGCTGGCGAGCCCGCTGCTGCGGCCGATGACATTTATGCGCTTGGCGTGTTGATTCATGAGTTGCTCACTGGCTTACCCCCTGGCGCCAGTAATGATTCAATGCCAGGTGACACAGGCGTGATACCAGTCGCGCTTAAGGACTTGCTCAACAGCATGCTTGCCAGCGACGCCCGGCGCCGGCCTGCCGCCGAAACCGTTGCTGCGCGACTGTCTGCCGCAGGGTTCGCACCGGGACCAGCGCCTGCTCGCTTCGTGACAGGGGCCGGTGCAAAGGATGAAGTCGTCGAATCTGTGGCGACGGAACCGGTTCTGAAGCGCAGCATCCCGGCCGTGGCTGACCTTGCAAGTGCGCGCCACGATGCGGCGGGAATCTCGCCCAAGATTATTATCGGTGGCCTCGCGACTGCCCTTTTATTATTTCTAGCCATTGTTTTTGTGCTTCCGCAGTTTGTTGCTGGTGATTCGTCCCCGGTGACCGGCGCCGCAGCGCCGGCAAATGATTCGGCGTCGGTCATCGCCGTTGACCCTTCGGTCGATGAAGTCGCTTCAGTGCCAGGTGGTTCATTTCCTGCCGGTACTACGTCTTTGGGTGAAAATGTCACCGGCACTGCAGGGGAAGATGCGGTCAGAATAAAAGCGATGACCGACGATGCACTTGGCGACCTGCTGTCGCAACTGGAAAGACTGCGTTTTCGGGCGATCGATCGCTGGGGCGGCCAGGATTACCTTGATGCGGTCGATGTCTATGGAGAGGGTGACCGGGCCTATCTCGGCCGAAACTACGAGCTCGCCGGAAGTCGGTATCGGGACGCGAGCAAAATGCTTGAGCCGTTCTTCGATCGCATCGATCGCGTTTTCGACGAAACCCTGGCCGCCGCGACAGCGGCGTTCGAAGCCAACGATCACAGAGAGGCTGTCAGATTGTTTGATCTCGCGACATCGATTACGCCAGGTAATCGTGAGGCCGAAGCTGGCCTCTTGCGCGCAACGAATCTCCAGGCGGTACTTTCATTGATGGATCAGGCAGCTGATTTCGAGAACGACCTGGAACTCAGTGCGGCAAGGCTCGCCTTTGAGAAGGCACTTGAACTCGATGCGAAGTGGGAGCCGGCGGCGGCTGGCCTGGTTCGGGTTAATCGGGCGATTAAGCAGCTGACTTTCGAGCAACGTATGACCGAAGGGTTCGAGGCGCTGAAGGCGACTGACTTTGACAGTGCTCGTGCCGCATTCAATGCCGCAAGAATTCTCGACTCATCGTCCAGCCAACCGACTGATGGCCTGCTCCAGGTAGACCAGGAAGTCAGGCTGTTCGATATCAGACGACTCGAGAATGAGGCATTGTCTTACGATGCTGCCGAGCAATGGGAAACTTCCGTGACGATTTACCAGGACATTCTGAAGATCGATTCCGATTTGCAGTTCGCGAATGCGGGACTTGCAATGGCGAGTTCTCGTTCTACGTTGCACGCTCGCCTCGCCGGGTTTATCAATAGCCCGGATACATTGAGTGACCCGGTAACCATGAATAACGCGACCGCGCTCTTGTTGGATATAACCCGTATGCAGCCAATAGGTCCGCGACTTCTGGATCAGAAGAACGAACTGTCTCGTTTGCTCAAAAGGGCGGCGACTCCGTTGCCTGTTCGACTCGTATCCGACAACATGACGAATGTCGCCATATTCAAGGTAGGTCAATACGGTATGTTTTCTACTTACGATCTGGATTTGCGACCCGGTAACTACGTCGTTGTTGGTATCCGCTCCGGTTATCGCGACGTGCGCGTTGAATTCCGGGTCGCGCCCGAGATCGAAATGCAACCCATTGTCGTCCAGTGCGAGGAACAAATTTGAAATTTAGTGCCGTCATCCTGCGTGACAGCGTCGGTGAACGCCGCCTCGACGCGGGCAAGTTGCCCCTGCGTTTGGGTACTGGCACCAATTGCGAGATTAGATTGCCGGGTCCGGGAAACAGCGTGGTCGCATTGCTGGACGAACTGGACGGGGAGCCGTTCGTTCAACCGGTAGGCGCATCCGGGACATTGAAGATAAATGGCGAAGCGCTAAACGCATCGAGAAAATTGATTGCGGGAGATGAACTGGAGTATTTCGGGTCCCGTGTGTTGGTTGGCGAGGCTGACGGGGTTCTCCGGCTCAGCGTTCAACTCGAGGGCAGTGCCTACGTAACCAAACCACCGCAATTGGCCGACAAATCTGCATCGTTGGCAGAGGAGACCATCGTCGCCACGGCGTTTCGGCGTGCCGTAGCGACTGCTCCGACAGCATCGAAATCGTCCCGATTCCAATGGCAAACAGTCGTCGGTGGAGCCGTAGCAGTCCTGGTAATTATTTCCTGGTTGCTGTTCACGTCGAAGTCGATCCAGTTCGATGTGCAGCCGGCCGGGATGGATGAAATATCCATTAAAGGTGGCTGGTTCAAGATGCCAGTCGGCGAGCGGATTCTGATGCGGCAAGGTACCTATACAGTTAATGTCAAAAAGGAAGGGTATTACGACGTCGCGCAAAGTCTGCAGGTCAATGAAGCTCCAAGCAGGACAGTCATCATCGAAATGCGCAAGCTGCCAGGTCAGTTGACGATCTCGACAGAGCCGTCGGTTGAGGCGTTTGTGACCGTCGATGATACGCGCGTCGGGCGCGCGCCATATGGACCGCTGCAACTTGAACCCGGTACACATTCTGTGTCGGTGACTGCAGATCGATTCCTGCCGTTTTCGCAGCGATTGGCTGTACCAGGTTTGGGATTGCATCAGCAACTCGATGTTCAGCTCGTACCGTTATGGGCGAATGTGGATGTAACTTCGTCACCGCCAGGTGCCGCGGTATATCAAGGTACGACACAGATCGGCGAAACGCCCATGCGCCTGGAACTGATGGAAGGGTCTCATTCACTGAGCCTGATCAGGGACGGTTACAAAGCGTGGGACGGTACGGTGGAGGCGGTAGCCAACACTGATCAGGTTTTGCCAACGGTCGAGCTGGAACCTGCAAACGCGCAGCTTCGTGTTTTATCGATACCACGCGGTGCAAACGTCAGCGTGAACGGTCGTTACCGCGGCCAGTCTCCGGTGACGATCGCATTATCACCCGACGTCAACTATGACATCGGGCTGTCCAAGGCAGGCTATGGATCGACCTCCCGGCAGGTCCGACTGGCGGCGGCGGCATCCGAAGAAATAACTGTCGATATGACGGCGAGAGTCGGTGAGGTGACCGTGGCGGTACTGCCAGGTGATGCGACGGTTTATGTTGATGGTCAGGCGAGAGGCAGCGGCACAGTGACCCTCCGGCTCTCGTCGGCGCCACACCAGCTGGAAGTGAAGAAAGGCGGTTACGCAACGTTTGCCAGGAGCGTGACGCCACGACCCGGCTATCCCCAGACCATCCAGGTCCGACTGCTCTCGGATGCTGACATTGTCGCGCAAAGTACGGCTCGCTCGATCACGACATCGCAAGGACAGGAGTTACGACGCGTCGAAGCGGGCAAATTTGTGTTGGGTACATCAAGGCGTGAGCAGGGCAGGAGGGCAAACGAGGTACTGCTGCCGGTAATCGTGACGAAGCCCTATTACATCGGCGCCACGGAAGTGAGCAACCGGGAATTTCGACGCTTCCGATCAGGACATGATTCGGGCGGTGCACTACACGTAGCACTTGCCGGTGATATGAACCCGGTCGTCAATGTTACCTGGGAGGACGCGGTCGACTACTGCAACTGGTTGAGTGCCGAGGAAGGATTGACGCCAGCGTACGAGAAGATATTTGAGCGATGGCAGCCCGTAAGTCCGACGCCGAATGGTTACAGGCTACCTACCGAGGCCGAATGGGTCTGGGCCATTCGGTATGAGGCGCGACCGAACGCCACCGTCTTCCCATGGGGAGATCGAATGCCCCCGCGTCGTGACAGCGGGAACTACGCTGGCAAGTCCGCCAGTGCGCTTGTTCCGTCGATTCTGCCCGGGTGGGACGATGGTTATGCCTCCACCGCTCCCGTCGGAACGTTTCCGGCCAACTCCCTCGGAATTTTCGATGGCGGCGGCAATGTTGCCGAATGGGTGCAGGACTACTATTCCGTGCCGACACCTGGCCAGTCCGACCCGGTGAGTGACCCGCGCGGACCGGCGCGGGGCTCGAATCGGGTAATAAGGGGATCCAGCTGGATGCATTCCGGAATACTGGAGCTTCGGCTCGGATACCGTGATTTCGGCTCCAATGGTCGACCGGATGTTGGCTTCCGCATTGCGAGGAATGTAGAGTAAAAACTGCGGATGTTTGGACATCGATTTTGTCCAATGACTATGTGGTAATCCTGAAGCGAGACAATCATGTCGAAGTATTTGATAAGCCTGACGATGCTGGTTTTCCTTGCAGCAGCCTCCTGGTCGCAGGAGGAGAATTCCGGGAATGAACCTGCAATGTCATCCGCGCCGGAAGAAGTTGTCGACGATGTCGTGACCGAAACTCAATCGGAGGATGTAAATTACGATGTTGGTGACGATGAACTGGACGATCAAACCTATGAGGAAGATGAAGACGATTTCGTGCCGAGCGAAGAAATTCCGGCCGATGAGCCGATTCCTTTTCCTTCGAACATCTGAAGAAGCGGTAGTGCAAGGGTCGTTTCTGGCAACTGCCCGAGAGAAACATTAAATGAAGAAAAAAAATATTCCGGTCGAATTTGTTTATCAGTTATTCGCATTGATCATTGCAATAATCGTTGTTCATGCGTTCTACGTATCAATAGTTCGCCCGAATGCGACCGAGGTGCTGGCGCAGCAGGCGATCGAAGCGGAAGCAAATCCTGACTACATACGAGATCGGTCGACCTGGATATTGATAAAAGACCTTGAGCAGGAATCCTGTTTCATCCTGATGTTCTGGGCGCTTGCCATCATGACTTACAAAGCCAAGGAGATAATCCAGGAGCGAAATCTGCTCGATATCGAGCTCATCCCGATTGCAGAGGGAATGCGGATACTACCCGAGGATACGCGGGAGTTTGCTCGGCAAGTGGAGGCGCTTCCGGGCGAGCGGAGGCGAATGTTGTTGCCACGTGCACTGGTCAACGCGTTGAGACGGTTCAATTCGACTCGAAGTATTCAGGACGTCTCAACCAGTACAAACATCGTCTTTGAATCTGAAGCGGATCGGCTGGAGTCAGAGTTGTCGATGATCCGGTACATTTCATGGGCGATCCCGTCAATCGGGTTCATCGGGACCGTGCGGGGTATTGGCGAAGCGCTTGCCCAGGCGGACAAAGCCGTTCAGGGCGATATTGCCGGCGTTACCCAGAGCCTCGGTGTGGCATTTAACTCCACATTTATCGCACTTTTGATCAGCATCTTCCTGATGTTCCTGGTCTACCAGCTGCAACTATTGCAGGAACGCCTGGTTTTCGACAGCAAGAATTACCTGGACGATAAGTTGATTCGCCACATGAAGGGCGATTGAGAAATCAGGGCAATCACGAAATGAGTCGCCTGGCGATACATCTGAATGACGCCGGCATTACGCTCTCGGACGGGGAGCGCATTGCTTACCGGGAACCAGGGTTTGCCTATCTTGGGGACAGTAGCCTGGCGACAGGAAACGAGGCATTTTCTCATGCCCGAATCGATCCGAGACGGGTACAACACAGTTTCTGGTCCGAACTGAAT
The DNA here is from genome assembly GCA_027621915.1 of Pseudomonadota bacterium. Lineage (GTDB taxonomy): Bacteria > Pseudomonadota > Gammaproteobacteria > Steroidobacterales > Woeseiaceae > SZUA-117. Next base: position 34,170 of record JAQCAD010000011.1, on the reverse strand, counting down.
ACGACTCCGTTGTCGGACCGCCGGTTCAGCCACTTGAGCGCCGCCGATCTTGTAAGTCGCCAGCTTGAACAAATTTGGGCAGCGGGAGGCAACGGCGTCAGTGAGCTGATCGTCGCGGTGCCGGCATTCATGTCCGGTGAGACGCTTGGATTGTTTCTCGGTATCGCCGGTGAGTTGAACTTGCCGATTGTGGCAATGGTTGACGCGGCGGTCGCCGCAACGCGGCGAGAGTACTCGGGTGCAATTCCGGTTCACGTTGATCTCGGGTTGCACCAGGCGATGCTGACACGCCTTGCACAGCCTGGAATGGCACAGATCGACCGGTCCGAAGTATTGAATAACGCAGGGATTAACGCGCTTAACGATGCATGGCTCAAAGCAATCGCCGAAGTATTCGTCCAACAATCGCGCTTCGATCCGTTGCACCAGGCCGAATCCGAACAAATGGTGCTCGACCGGCTCGGCGGATGGGTCGACCAGGCCTCGCGCCAGAGTCGTGTCCAGTTGCAGCTTGAGTCTCGCGGCGTTACGTACGAGGCGACTATCGAATCACTGGCATTAATCGGCGCCGCCGCACCTGTCTATCAGCGGATTACAACCACGCTACGCGCGCTTTATCGGGCAGAGGATTTGCCCGCAATCCAGGTAACTGACCGCACGGCGCGGCTGCCGGGCCTGACCGACCTTCTGAAAGCTAAGGTTGGTGGGGAAGTGTTTGTGCTGGAGCCTGGCGCCACGGCTCGAGGCGCTCTGGCGCGTTGCCGCGCCAGTTCGACACAAGCGCAAGGTGTCAGCCTGTTGCGTCAATTGCCTTGGGACCAGTCGTCGATTGATATCGCTCAGCATACGGTCAGGAGTACCGATGCTGGTGTGCCCACGCACCTGTTATTTGGCCACAACGCCTATGCAATCGGGAATTCACCATTGATTATCGGGTCAGAGGAAGGTGTGGAAGATCGATTCGTCGCGCTGGCAACCGATATGCCGGGCGTGTCGCGCCGGCACTGCACGCTGGCCAGAAAAAATGGTCAATGCGTGGTTGAGGACCAAAGCCGTTACGGCACATTTCTAAACGGTCACCGGGTAGACGGTTCGTCAATATTACAAGTGGGCGACACCTTGCGAATCGGTTCGCCCGGGTATGAATTTCAATTAATCAAAACTATCGTGACGGACGAGAAAATTGGCTAGACGCCGACGAAAAATGGAAGTGTTCAGCATGTCGTTTCTCGACTGCATGAGCTGTGGCTTCGGCGCCGTAATCCTGTTCTTCATGATTATCAATTCTCAGGTTGTCCACGAGTCAGAGACTCCGCCCGAAAAAGCGCAAGCCGAAACGGTCAAACTGGAATTCGAGATCCTGGAGCAACGCAAGAACCTGGTTTTGGCCAGGAATACAATGGATCGTCTTGAAGATGAAAAAGTCCGCGCCGAAGATCAAATCGCGCAGATCATTGCGCTAATCGAAAAGTTGAAAAAGGAACTCGAGCAGTATGACGAAGTAACCTTGGCAAAAATCGAGCGAGTAGAAAAACTGCAGTCGGATATCAAATCTCTGGAAGAAGAGAAGAAGAGACTTCTGGCCATGGAGCAGGAACGAGAAGAGGCAGGAAGCCGTGTGCGATCTTTTGTAGGAAATGGAGACAGGCAATACCTTACAGGTCTCAAAGTCGGCGGCCAGCGCATTCTCATTCTCGTCGATAGTTCTGCCAGCATGCTCGATCGGAAAATTGTCAATATTCTGCGTCGCCGCAATTTGCCGGATGCTAACAAATTGCGATCCTTGAAATGGCGACAGGCGGTCGCAAGCGTAGACTGGTTATCTGCGCAATTTCCTCCGGACAGCCGGTTTCAGATTTATACATTCAACAAAGAGGCACGACCGGTACTGAAAGGTAGTGAGAATATCTGGCTTGAGGTGGGGGACGGAAAACAAGTCGATGAAGCGATACGATTATTGCGCCGAACAGTTCCGCAGGACGGTACCAATATGAAAGCGGCTTATGAAGTGATTACCAGTCTGAATCCGCCGCCAGACAATGTCATTTTACTGGCAGATGGATTGCCGACCATGGATTCGCCACAGGCTGCTCGAGGTATGGTTACCGGCGCAGAACGGCTCCGATATCACTACGGAGCGATCGAAACGCTGCCCCCTGGCGTACCGATCAATATTCTTCTGTACCCTATGGAAGGAGATTATTCTGCGGCGATCGCATACTGGCTTTTGGCGTATCAGACCGGAGGGTCGTTCATGAGTGTTAGTAAGGACTGGCCGTAATGGCAAGGCGCCGACGTGCAGATGTTGAAGTATTCAGTCTGTCATTTCTTGACTGTATTTGCTGCGGATTTGGCGCAATTATTCTGTTGCTGGTGCTCAGCAAGATCTATGAACCGGTAATTCTTGAAAAAACAAATGAAGATCTTGCACAGCTGATAGCCAGGCTGCAGGAAGAGTTGTTTAATATTCGCGGCGAAACCCTGGTGATGAATCGCGCGCTCGGCAGAGTGCAGCTCGACACATCGGAAACCAAAATGCGAATGACAACATTGCAAAAGGAGTTGGATAAGGTTCAGGGTCAGTATGCATTGATCAATGTGGATGACCCGATGCTGAATATAGACGAAGGAGACCTGCGTGCGGCGCGTCAGCGACTCACGGAGGAGATGTTGAATCTGGGTCCGTTTCGCCGTGCGCCGGACGACGCGGTCGGTGGCATTCCCGTTGATAGCGAATACATTCTGTTCGTCATCGACACGTCCGGCAGTATGCAGTCCAAATGGACCTGGGTTGAGGAAAAATTGTCGCAGGTCCTGAACGCCTACCCGAAGGTGAAAGGTCTGCAGATTATGAACGATAACGGTAGTTATATGTTCAAGCAGTACGGCGGAACATGGATAGAGGATTCGCCACAGGTCAGGCAGGCCATCACGAATCAAATGCGTCAGTGGCAGGATTTCAGCGATAGCAATCCGTCTGACGGAATCGCCTATGCCATTGAAACTTTCTGGGCGCCGGACAAGAAAATCAGCGTCTATGTCTTCGGTGACGATTTTCAGGGCGGTTCTATGGAATCTGTTTTGAACCAGATCGATCAGCTCAATATCGAAGACGAGAATGGGGATCGACGCGTGCGCATCCATGCCATTGGCTTTCCACTGGGATTCACGGGAAAGGGCCCTTCGACGAGTTCTCAAAAGTTCGCCGGGCTGATGAGAGTGATGTGCGACCGCAATGGTGGCACTTTCGTGGCGCTAACCGAGGGTAGCCGCTAACTGCCATTTTTCGCCAGATTTGATCGTCACCCTGACACCTTCCTGCCTCGAGCAGAGCCCCTTGTGATTGTGTAATTGATTCCGAAGACGACCCGACACGGGTTATCGAATTTCGGAGGAATTGCTATGTTCAAGAAAACCATTCTGTTTGGATTGTTGGTCAGTGTCATTGCGGCCCCTGCGTTTGCCGAACGTGCGTCCAGGGAGGAAAGCACCGGGGTCGGCATTGGGGCCGTTATAGGCGGCGCGGTCGGCGGCCCCGTCGGAGTCATAGTCGGTGCGGCTTTTGGAGGCAAGTTCGGTGACGAATACGGCAAAAAAAGTGAAAAAGTGGATTCATTGTCAGTGTCGCTCTCTGGATCGCTAGCACGGGTAGAAACGTTACAAGGTGATATCTCGTCATTGAGGGCGGAGCTCCGTTCGACCGATGTCGAGTTGCGTCAGGCCCGGGACATGGCAAAGCCTGAATTGCTCGCGTTGCTTGCGGCTGGAATCGAGATGGATCTTCTTTTCCGCACCGACGAACATGTTCTCGCGGATACGACGGGAATCAGGCTCAGCCAGCTTGCCGCCAGCATCTCTGGAAATCCGGAAGTCCAGGTTCGTCTGGACGGTTTTGCCGACGAAAGAGGTGACGAAGCCTACAACCAGAAATTGTCCGCACTTCGTGTCGAACATGTTCGTGACGTGCTGATCAGGAACGGCATTCCGGCGTCGAACATTACGATCAGCGCGCATGGAGAATCACCTGCCGCCGACGCGACCTACGACAGCTATGCATTGGAGCGCCGTGTCAGTTTGACACTTTACACGGGCAACACACCGTCGTTTGCGTCAAACCCTCGCTAAAGACGTCTCATTAACCAGGAATTGATACCCCGCGACTCTGAAATGAGTCTCCGCCTCGCCGGCCCCGTTTCATTGAGGGCCGGCATTTTTTTTGCCAGTCTGTTACAGAGGTCTTATAGTCAGGCGCTAGCTGTCTGGCACGAGATTACGAAATTGGAAGATTGGGCGAAAAGGAAATGCAAACCCTGTGAAGGTGGCGTCGCAAAGCTGACGATTGAGCAGGCGAACCAGCGGATGGAAGCGCTGGATGACGCATGGACGCTCGACGAGGCGGCAGAAAGTATTCAGCGACAGTTCGAATTCCGGGCGTTCAGCAGGACGATTGCGTTCGTCAATGCGGTCGCGTGGATTGCGACAGTTGAAGGCCACCACCCGGAACTCATTGTTAACTATGGCAGTTGCCATGTCATGTATCGAACGCATGCGATCAATGGGTTGTCGGATAACGACTTCATCTGTGCCGCCAAGATAGATCGGCTTGCGGAGGATCTCTGACATGGTCGATCTGGATGACATAAAAGCGGCCGCGATAAGGCTGAAACCAATCATCGTGCGAACGCCGCTGATCTCGTCCCCCGCATTGAATGAAATGGTCGGTGGCAAGGTATTGATTAAAGCAGAGAACCTGCAGCGGATTGGTTCATTCAAAATTCGCGGCGCGTATAACCTTTTAAGCCAGTTAACGCCCGAGCAGGCAGCGCGAGGCGTGATCGCATTTTCGTCAGGGAACCATGCACAAGCTGTTGCCGCGGCGGGGACAATCCTGGGCATAGAGACCACAATAGTCATGCCCGAAGATGCGCCAAGGATCAAGATTGAAAACACGCGCAAGCTGGGCGGGACTACAGTGCTTTACGACCGCTATACGGGCGACCGGGAAACCATCGCGAGGGCCATGGCCGCTGAACGCGGTTGTGAAGTGGTTCCGTCGTACGATCACGAACACATCATAGCTGGCCAGGGAACCGTTGGTCTGGAAATTGTCGAACAATGCAAGGAAGCTGGCGTCGTGCCGGATCAGGTATTAATTAACTGCAGTGGTGGCGGCCTGACAGCCGGATGCGCAATTGCGATTTGCAGTCAGTTAGCCAATACCGCGGTGCACCCGGTTGAGCCGGAACAATACGATGACACCTGCCGGTCGTTGGTCTCGGGAAAACGTGAGCAGGTGGACGTTACAGCACGGTCGATTTGCGACTCACTCCAGGTGGCGACGCCTGGGAAGATTACGTTTTCCATCAATAAGGATTTGTTAAGTAGTGGCGTACTGGTTAGTGACGATGACGTAAGGGACGCCATTCGCTTCGCATTCGCTCATCTGAAACTGGTCGTCGAGCCGGGCGGAGCTGTGTCACTTGCAGCGGTCCTGAAAGGCAAAATCGATACGCGCGAGAAAGTGACGGTAATCGTGTTGAGTGGTGGAAATATCGACGCGGAAATGTTTGCGTCCATCCAGGCGTCCGGTAGCTAGTTCGAGCCAACCCCTGGTTTTCGAAACAAAGTCACATTTGGCGATTGTTGAATGATGCTGGTATCAGACGTTTGATACCGGCGGTTCTGCCAGCCATCAAGCCACTCGATGATTAGCTCGAGCTGCTCCATGTCTTTCTTCACCTTGTAAGGTTTCATTTCGCAGATTCCAATACCATCCTCTGCGGCGTGTACAAAGTTCTGACTGTCACGTAACACCGCGATGATCGGGATGCCCAGTGAATCGAGAAAGCGCATCAGTTTACCAAGGCTCTTCGTGTTTTTCCGCGTACGGTTGGCGACCACGGCGAGTTTTCAATCACGGCGATCAATTTTGGCGACCAGTAACAAATCGGCAATACATCGTGAAGCGGCGTGAATATCGATTGACGATGGCATCACGGGAACAAGGATGCTGCTCGCGTCTCGCGTGACCTCTCTGAGATCGTCGTGGGTCAGGCTGGCCGGTGAGTCAACGATCAGATTGGTAGTCTCCTGAGGTACGCGCAGCTGCCAGCTGCGCGTTGCCTGCATCGTTCGTTTGAACGCGGCAATTCCGTGTATGGGCGCTTTCGAATCGGGTCGCCGTTCAAGCCAGGTCATGCTCGAGCCTTGCGGATCGCAATCCATAACCGCCGGGATGGGGCCGCGCATGGCGAAATAAGCGGCCAGGTTGGTCGACAACGTCGTCTTACCGCAGCCGCCCTTCGGATTGATGACCACGATCTTGTTCAGGTCTTGTTTGTTCGGTGTTATCAGCATCGTTTTTCGATAGTCCGGGGTTCCATGTCAGGCGCCGTAGCTTCTATTTTGAGCAAATCTCAGGGCTGCGACCGGCGCCAAGGGCACTTTTCATTCTTTACTCTGTGGTATTTGCGCCGTTAGTTCCTTGCGCCGGTTCACATAATACCGGAAGGCACGTGCGGATGACGACTTACTGCCGCGATGATTTTTGGGTCAGAGCCAGGCTGATTCCGCCCAGTACGAGCCCTGAAGAGATTATCAATCGAAAAGACAGGGTTTCGTCCAGCAGCAGTACACCGCCTGACGATGCTATGGCCGGAACCGACAGCTGCACCAGCGCGGCTCGCATGGGACTTAAGAATTCGAGCGCCGCGTACCAGGTGACGTAGCCCAGCCCGGACGTTAGCGCGCCGGACACCACGGCCAATGTGATTCCCCGTTGCGAAAACTCTGCGCCCGAAAACGTAACGGCCGTCAGTATCAGAATCATGACCACGCTCAGCGTGAAATTGGTCGTAGTGGATGCCAGTGAATCCGATTCGCTTCGGCCGCGGATTGAATAAATTCCCCATGCGACGCCGGCGATAGCCATCAATGCGGCGCCTGCCGCTGGCGGCGCTGCTACGCCCGGCAGAAGCAGCCAGACCAGACCGCCAATCGCGACTATCCAACCCAGCCATTCCATCGTACTCGGTCGATCGCCAGACCAGATTCCAATTGTGATCATCGTTGCCTGGACAAAACCGAACAATATCAGGGCGCCCGCGCCGGCACTCAGTGACACATACGCATAGGAAAAACAGATCGCATAAAGAAAAAGCATCGCCGCGGATGCCCAGCTGCCGTGAGTTTGCGGCGATTGGCCACGCCGCATTGCGGCAAAAATCAGTATCAGCGTAGCGGCCCCGGAGACCAGGCGAATCGAGGTGAAGCTCGCAGGATCAATTTCAGCGTCTCGAAGGGCAAGTCTGCAAATGATCGAGTTGCCCGCGAAAGCGAGCATTGCGACGGAAGTGCAGGCGATCGCCCTTATCACCGGGACGCTGTTACTGTGCTGCGCAATACCGAATGGCTGCCGTGGCTTTCGACCACGGCAGCCGACGGAGCACTACATTGCCGGCTTGCGAAAGCTCAACAGGAACCGGTCGGTTTGACCGCGGATACCTTCCGAAAATACGCCTTGCGTGTGATCATCTTCACCGTTCGCAAGTATGTCGCTTTCGCCTTCAAGCATAAATCCGGCAGCGGTTGCCAATTTGACCACCAGCGCTTTTTCGATCCGATGGAGCGAGCCATTGTCGCCGTCTGCGGCACCCACGTGGTCGATGATCCCCATGACGCCGCCTGGCTTCAACACGGTATAGACGGACGCGAGCATTTGTGCAGCAGCCTCCGGCGATTCAAGGTAATAAGCGTCATGAATATTTAAAGCCGACAAGGCGGCATCATACTGCGCGCCAGAAGCACCGAGTTCTGCCCAGTTCGAGTCTACTCGTGTGACATTCCTCAGGCGGTCACCAATGCGCTCGCTGAGCGCCACGCCGTAGGCTCCATCGCGGAAACTCAGGATCAGCGGCGAGTTCTGCGCATCGACAGAGCCGCCTTCGCCGACGGCAATTGACAGCACTTCGGAATACCAGCCACCGGCTGCCATCAGATCGACCACATTCATACCGGGTACGATTCCAAGAAATTCAAGTACTTCGGCAGGTTTGCGACCAGCGTCCCTGGCCTTGTCTTCGTCCGATCGATCAGCGGTAGCGAGCGCTGCTCCAAGGTCCATCATCGAAGGCATGGCGGTTGCTTCAACGGCCGCCGCGGGTTCAGCTGGTGCCGGCGTATCCGTTTCTGACTGACCGCAAGCTGTCAGCAATAAGGCTGACCCGGCCAAAATTAAGATTAGTTTGTTGTGGCTCATGGGTTGTACTCCAACATCATCGTTTGTTTCTTGTCTGGCCGGGCAGAATACCGAGTTATGTCGCTGGCAACAACGACGCTCGCATTACGAATCAGGATTTCTGCGGGTATTCTGGCCAGGTGGGAATTTTGCCCGTGTCGCATGACCAGTCGGCCCTCGAGTCCCAGAAAATCCTGGCGGTTGGTTGCAACGGCGGATCGCCATCGAGCGAACCGGCGGGAATCACCGCGATACTCAGGTCCGGCGCGACTCTGGGCAAGGGACTGCCACAGGTTTTGCAGAATGCTGTCCGGAATCGCTTGGCGTCCGGAATCTTGAATCCGCCAATATTCTCTTCGCCGGAAATCCAGGTCGCAGTGTCGGGTTTAAGGAGTACGTTGCTTGCGTGTCCTGTTCCGTTCGCTTTACGGCAGCGCAGACAGTGACAGTGATAAAAATCGAAAGGAGTACCGGTTATCTCGTAGCTGACCGCGCCGCAAAGACAGCTTCCGCGAAATTTGGCTGAGGACATCGTTTTACGTTCCCTAAAACGTCGATGATAACCTCATACCGCCGGATTTGGCGCGCCTGTTACGAGGTGATATCGGCCCAGGTAGTATCTTCCGTCGATTCAAATGTTCCGTCGCCATCGGCATCAGTCATGATGCGAACGTTGATTTCGTCCAGGGCGATGAGCTTGACCGCACCACCATTCGCGCCGGTGATCAGCATTTCACCTGCAAAAGGATTATTGGCACCCGCTCCCTGGAAGGTTACGGTTGTCGTATAGCTGATCGAGCCTGCAAGTAGTGAGCTCGCGACAGTTCCGGACGCAGCCAGCGTATATGGTTCAGGACTGATGCTGATATCGACGGTCTGACTGGTAAGAAAATTGCTGATTGTTTCCGAGCTGCCGAGTGACGTTGTATTCAACGAACTTCCGCTGATCGACATCGTGATAAGCGGGTCGCCGGTCGTGTCAAATAGTACGGTTGCATCTCCGTTAGTCACGATGGTATCTGCCGCAGTCGCCACTTCGTAGTCGATGAGCAACACGGACATTTCAATAAGATAAGTTGGTCCAAACAATATATCGCCTGAGTAGGCGGTAACGGTTATTTCCATTCTGCCGTTCACCACCTCACCAAAGCCATCGTCACAATCTGTGGCGTCGACGTTAATTGTGTCGCCAACGCTGTATGGAAGGCCGGTCGCAAGATCGCCCGAAATATCTAACATCCCGTCTACCAGGCAAGGTTCTGTGAAAGGGCCAATCGGCGCGGTTGCAGGGCCTCCGGGAAGTTTTGGGGCGGCGCGCGCGAGCAGACCGGACATCGATCGTTGCAGCTGCGGCTTCTGAAACTCATTCGACGGTGAGGATGCAATTGCGCTGCCACCAATTAACTGACCGGTTCCAATGGATTTCAATGTCGAACCAAAGGCGACGCTGGCGGCCTGCCTGGCATTGACAGCGTTAAGCCCGAGCGGATCCGGCGTACTTCCGGGCGGCTGACCCGCAGCGCCGGTAAATCCTGCACCGCCATCACATGCAGACATTATCAATGAAGCGGACAGGAAGATTGCGTATCGGCGATTCATGGCGTACTCCAGAGTGTCGGGCGCGGGCAACGAAAAGCCCTCGCTAGATTGTCCGAGTCTATTCGGGTCGAGCGGAGCACGGAGTGACAACGATCACGGATAAGGCCAGACTGCCTTATGTCAAATTGATAAGCTCCTGCCAAACGCGCTTTCGATCGCGCGTTAGTCCGGAACTTTTATCCGGGACGGAAATTGTGAGGCACTAGGCAGTCAATACGATCGCCAGCAGTCACTATCGTTTTGATATGGAAACTGAAATGACAAATAGCGAACCAGCGGTCGACAAGACAGTATGGCGCGCCGACCTGGTGTTCGCATTGACGTCATTCGCGGTAGCTATGACTGCGTTGTATTTCATTGCAACGCGAGTCGGCATACTCGTCGGCCAATTCAGTTGGGGGACGGCACTTTTTTTTCTCGTGTTCGGAATTTTTACGATCACGATGGGATACGCACGGCCCGGATTCGGCCATGTTTCCTTCGATCGGGTCGCACAAATTTCCAGCATCCTTGTCCTCGGGCCGGTTGATGCCGCCTGGATAAACGGGCTCGCCTCGCTGATTTATCCACTTCATCGCATCTGGAGAGGTGTAACGCCACGTGACGTTGCGACGGCATCGTTTCATAACGCCGGTATGACGATTCTGGTCATTCTTTCCTGTGGATCCCTGTTTGCCTATCTGGGTGGCCCGATTCCACTACTGAACCTCGACATGCGTGTGGGAGGGCTATTGCTGTTGCTGATGCTCAGTATGCAGGTCATGAACGACGGTTTCATGGCAGCGATGATGTTTCTGCGAAAGAAAGATCCGTTATCAATGTTGAATATTTTTTCCGTAGGAGTCGAGCTCGCGTCAGTGCCGCTGGCAATACTGGTAGCGATCGTGTTCGCAAGGATGGAATTCCCGATTTTCGCGCTTTTCCTTTTTGCAATGGGCCTCGGCATGCTCGTGCTGAAACAATATGCCGACATGCGAACGAAGCTGGAGGTTTTGGTAGACGCCAGGACAGAAGAGCTCAGAATCAAGTCGCTTGAACTGGAGCGTCAGGCAACGCACGACAAACTAACGGGATTGTTCAATCGGCGCTATGCGGACGATTTTTTGCAGCGCGAAATAGAAAGCTCGAAACGCCACGATCGGGAGTTCACTATCGCGCTTGCAGATATCGACCATTTCAAGCAAGTCAATGATAGCTACTCACACGCAGCCGGGGACGAGGTCCTCCGCAGGGTTGCCGAAATCCTCGTAAATCGATGCCGCAAAACGGACGTCGTAGCGCGATACGGTGGAGAAGAGTTTCTTTTGTGTTTTCCTGACACGAATGCGGAATTTGCTGAACAAATTTGTTCCCAGATACGAAATGCCGTCGAAAAAATGAACTGGTCGAGTATCGCTGATGGCATTAACATCACAATCAGTTTCGGAATAGCAGAAGTCGGCGTTAATTCACGTCGAACAAGCGTTCTGAGCGATGCGGATACGCGCTTGTATCAGGCAAAGCACAAAGGAAGAAACAGAATTGTCGGTCTGCCGACGAGTGACAAGAGCACCTAGTGACCTGCTAAAACATCTCACTCGGTCCCGGTTGCTCGTCGTCCGGTGTATCACGGCTAACGATGTAGTCCCCGGTTATCATTTTCGCATAGCTCAACCCGGGTCCGACCATTGGATAAACGCCCGCATCGGGATCGATGATGACCTCCAGGAATGCTGGCCCGGAAAAGTCGATGAATTCTTTGATGACAGCCTGCAGGTCGTCTTTGTTATCCAGCCTCTTCGCGAACTTGAATCCGTCCGCTTCCGCAGTCTTGACAAAATCCTTCCTGTGCAGTGATTTATCGCTACCAGACATGCGCCCCTGGTAAAACAGCTTCTGCCACTGGCGAACCATGCCGTCTCCAAAATTATTGAAAACGACAACTTTTATCGGCAGTCCGTAGGTGGTCGCTGTTTCCAGTTCACCAATATTCATTCGCATGCTGCCGTCGCCATCAATATCGATGACGAGGCGATCCCGATGCGCGAATTGTGCACCGATTGCGGCCGGCAACCCAAAGCCCATCGTTCCCATGCTGCCGGAGGTTAGCCAAAGGCGAGGTTCCCTGAAATCAAAATACTGGGCAGCCCACATCTGGTGTTGTCCGACGCCTGTGGAAATGATCGCCTGTCCGCCTGCAAGTCGATTTATCTCTTCAATGACGGCATACGGTTGAATAAGCTCACTTTCCCGATCGTAATTCATACGGTGTTTATCTTTCAGGTTGGCGACTTCCGCATGCCACTTCGTAAAATCTTTTCGAAAAGCGATTCGCTCGCCGTATGCCAGCAAGTCATCCAGATCTCTTGAAAGCACACCGATGTGATGCCAGTCGACGTTCTTCACCTTGCCGATCTCGGATACATCGACATCAAAGTGCGCGATGTTTTTCGCGTTTGGTGCAAAGTTGTTCGGATCGCCCGCGACCCGGTCATCAAACCTGGCTCCGATGGTGATCAGGAAATCGCAGTCCTCCACCGCGTAATTTGCGAATGCGGTACCGTGCATTCCAAGCATGTGTAGTGACAGTGGATGTTTCGTGTCGCTTGCGCCGAGCGCCATCAACGTCGTTGCGACGGGTATTCCGTGAGCATTGGCGAAACGCCGCATTGGCTTCGTCGCGTTGCCATTGATGACACCGCCTCCGGCGTAGATCAATGGACGTTCGGATTCGGCCAGCATCTTGTACAAACGTTCACATGCGTGGTCATCCAGGCGATTATTCAGAACACTATGCAACCTCGCCCGATATCCATGCAGAGGCAACGAACCAGTGCCGGTAAATTCGCCTTCCCAGTTCTGCACATCCTTTGGGATATCGATGACGACGGGGCCGGGCCGACCTGTTCTCGCGATTTCGAATGCCGACCTGATCGTAGCCTCCAGTCGAGTCGGATCGGTCACCAGGAACACGTGTTTGGCAATCGCACCCATAATTGCGGAAACCGGTGCCTCCTGAAACGCGTCGGTGCCGATTGCGTGTGTTGGAACCTGTCCACAGATAACGACTATAGGCACGGAATCTGCCATGCAGTCCCGAACTGGCGTCACTGTGTTAGTGGCACCAGGTCCTGAAGTCACCATGACAACGCCTACGTTCCCGCTGGCTCTGGCATAACCGGCCGCCATGAATCCCGCGCCTTGCTCGTTCGCCGGAACGATGAGTGACATCGGTGATTTGCCATTGGGCAGTCGGTGCTTGTCGTTGAAACGAAAAACAGCGTCATAAGTCGGAAGAATGGCGCCGCCCGAGTAGCCAAATAAAGTATCCACGTTCTCATCGGCAAGCACCTGCACGACGACGTCGGCGCCGCTCATTCGGGTACCCGCAAGTGGGTGTTTTTTCATCGGACTGGCGTCGAGCTCTGTAGACATGGTCTATTCGGAATGTTTCGTAAGTGCCGGATTTCTGTGGAGTGTTTACTAAATGTTATTGCATTGCAATAAGCGACCAAGTGCGCCAACATCATCCGTTGGTCGACCTGCCAATGGTTTCATCCGCACCTAAACGCCGGATCCCTGAACGAGCCGCCAATGCGACATGTAATATCTGTTCTTCTGCAAAATGAAGTCGGTGCCCTGACTCGAATGACAGGATTATTTTCGAATCGCGGCTACAACATCGACACGCTCAACGTGGCGCCAACGGATGACCCGTTAGTGTCGCGGGTTACGCTGGTTATTTCCGGGTCGGATAAAGCGATCGCCCAGCTCAATACCCAGCTGGCGAAATTGGTTGATGTCGTCAATATTCATGACATGACGCTCGGCGAACACTTTGAACGCGAACTTGCAATTCTGAAATTGAAGTTGCAGACCGGAGGTTACGCCAAGGTGATCGGGCTGGCGAAAGAGTTCGGCGCCGACATTCTCGACGATGCACAAATCAGCTGCACCATTCAGCTCACAGGCAAACCTGCAATGATCGATGAATTTGTACGGGCCGCGGGACGAATAGGCGAACTTTCTGCCGTCGCGAGAAGCGGCAGCGTTGCGGTGTCCAAGGGAGAGGTTACTCTGTCATCGTATGCTAGGCATCACCGGCTAACCGGTTAGGGCGTCAACGTGGCAAATCCCGTACTTGGCGACTTGCGCCGACTGGTGATCAAGATAGGTTCGACGCTACTGGCCGATGAGCGAAAACAACTCAACCGCAAATGGCTCGATGATCTCGCTGATGATGTAAATATTCTTCGTAATAACGGTCATCAGGTCCTGATCGTTACTTCCGGCGCAGTTGCGATAGGCGCACTTGTACTGGGAATCGATCGCAGGCGAGCCCGGCTCGAAGAATTGCAGGCGGCTGCTGCGGCGGGGCAGGTTCAGCTCGTCCACGCATATCAGAATGCGTTATCCCGTCACGACATCAAGGTAGCGCAGATACTGCTGACACCGGATGATACGGAAATCAAACGTCGCTTTCTCAATGCGAGAGGTACGCTCGAGAAGTTGCTGGAGTTCGGAATCGTTCCCGTGATTAATGAGAACGATACTGTCGCGACCGATGAACTACGATATGGCGACAACGACCGGCTCGCCGCCAGGGTAGCGCAGACCGTGATGGCGGATTGCCTGATACTGCTTTCTGACGTGGACGGCTTCTACAGTGCAGATCCACGGGCGAATTCGGACGCGAAATATTTTGACGTCGTCGATTCGATCAGTGATGAACATATGCGTATGGCGGGCGGCGCAGGATCAACGATCGGGAGTGGCGGGATGCAAACCAAACTCCAGGCCGCGCGTATCGCGACGCTAGCGGGATGCGCCACCATCGTCGCGAGTGGTGCAGTCGAGAGGCCGCTCAATGCATTATTCAATGGTGGCCGACATACGACTTTTACGGCGTCGTCATCGCCGGCCGCAGCTCGCAAGCAGTGGCTCGCCGGCATTCTTGAAGTCAGAGGCAAGCTTATGCTCGATCTGGGCGCGACTGCAGCTTTAAAGGCTGGAAAGAGTTTGTTGCCGGTCGGCCTCACCACAGTCGCTGGTCAGTTTAATCGCGGAGATGCGGTCATGATTATCGGACACGACGGGGTAGAGCTTGGTCGCGGCCTTGCAGCCTATTCCAGCGCTGAAGCTACGGCAATCAAAGGCTGTCGCTCGGACCAGATCGAGAAAATACTGGGATATCGGGGCAGATCTGTTCTGGTTCACAGAGATGACATGGTTTTGTTTGCTCGAACATGACGGACGCTTCTGAAAAAGAGTCGCTCCGAGGGTTGATGGACGGTATCGGCGTTGCGGCAAAGGCGGCTGGCGGTGAGTTGGCCGGGACCGTCGTAGAAATCAGAAATGCGGCTTTGCAAGCGGCCGCCGCGGCTATTATCGCCCAGAGGGACGAAATCAGAGCGGCAAACAACAAGGACATGGATGCGGCCCGTTCGGCTAATCTGTCACCGGCCTTGCTTGATCGACTCGCGCTTGACGATGAAAGAATCAGATCTATCGCGGACGGGCTCCTGACGATTTGCGGATTACCTGATGCGCTGGGCCGGGTGATTGCAGAGTGGGAGCGGCCGAACGGACTGAGGATTCAGCGCGTTAGTGTTCCGCTCGGTGTCATAGGCATTATCTACGAGAGTCGTCCCAACGTAACTGCCGATGCCGCAGCACTTTGTTTGAAATCCGGAAATGCCGTGATACTACGAGGTGGTTCCGAGAGCTTTCACTCCAACCAGGCTATTTATCATTGCCTGGTCGCCGGGCTAAGGAAAGCCGGCATTAACCCGCATGCCATTCAATTGATACCAACAACCGATCGTGCTGCCGTGGGTTACTTGCTGTCGTCGATGGCAGAGTACATTGATGTTGTCGTGCCGCGTGGCGGTAAGAGCCTGATCAGGCGAGTGCAACAGGAGGCGCGAGTCCCGGTAATTGGCCACCTCGAGGGCATCTGCCACGTCTACCTGCACGCATCTGCCGATCCGAAAATGGCCACTGAAATTACGCTGAATGCGAAGATGCGTCGAACGGGCGTATGCGGCGCTGCGGAAACGGTGCTCGTCGATGCGGAGGCGGCACATCGACTGGTACCGCTCGTCTGCAATGCGCTTATCGCTGCCGGTTGCGAGGTCCGTGGTGATGAGGTCGTTCGGCAACTCGTGCCGACGACAGTTGCGGCAACAGACGAAGACTGGTCGACAGAGTATCTCGACGCAATCATCTCCGTACGTGTCGTTGCTGATCTGGAGGCTGCCGCAAAACACATATCTGAATTTGGATCTGGTCATACCGAGTGCATCGTGGCGTCGAGCCCGGAGGCTGCGGAGCAGTTTTTCGCGAAAGTCGATAGTGCAATTCTGTTGCACAATGCGTCGACTCAGTTTGCGGATGGTGGTGAGTTCGGGATGGGCGCCGAAATCGGTATTGCGACGGGTCGCATTCATGCGCGAGGTCCTGTTGGTACAGAACAATTGACCAGCTACAAATATATTGTTCGTGGTTCCGGTCAAACACGACCCTGATGGCGATCGATAGCGTCGACTATGATGTCGTCGTCATTGGTGGAGGCATCAATGGCGCCGGGATTGCCCGCGACGCGGCGCTTCGTGGGCTTCGTGTTCTGCTGCTTGAAATGAACGATTTCGGCAGCGGCACGACCAGTTGGTCCAGTCGACTGATTCATGGCGGCCTCAGATATCTGGAATACGCCGAAATCCCCTTGGTTTTCGAGTCATTGCACGAACGGCGACGACTGCGCCGCGTCGCAAGTCACCTGGTCACCCGCTTACGACTAAACATACCCATCTACAAGGACAGTAAACGCAGCAAGTTTATCATTCGCCTGGGCATGATTGCGTATGACCTGTTGTCCATTGGCAAGAAAATCCCGCCACACAAAATGCTGAGTCGCGACGAACTACTAAGCGAAGAGCCTGGACTGCGTCGAGAAGGCCTGCTAGGCGGCGCTCAATATTATGATGCGCAGGTTACATTTGCCGAACGACTGGTGATTGAAAACGTCATTGCGGCCAGGGCTGCAGGTGCTGAAGTAAAAAACTACTGCCCTGTTACAGGCATAGAGGTTCGCCGCGGTACGGTTAATGGATTGCAGTATGTCGATTTAAAAAGTGGCTCGAATTTCGAAGTCAGCGCGCGAGTAATCATTAACGCCTCCGGTCCCTGGGTCGATTCGGTGCTCGGTATCGTCAATCGGAAGATGCCGAAATTTATGGGCGGCACCAAGGGTAGCCATATCGTCGTAGGTAAATTTGACGGGGCGCCTCGATCGGCTTTTTACGTCGAAGCGCACGAAGACGGCAGGCCATTTTTCATTCTTCCATGGAACGACCAGTATCTGATCGGTACGACTGACATTCGATTCGACGGCGACCCCGCGGATGTCGCGCCCGGAAAGGAAGAGATCGATTACCTGCTGAGCGAAACCAATCGTGTATTTCCGACGGCAAATCTGTCATCGGCGGACATCCATTTCGCCTACGCAGGTGTGCGCCCGCTGCCGAGGCACGATCAGGGCCCTGAATCCGCGATCACTCGCAAACACATCATTTACAAGCACAAGGATGACGCGTTCGGTTTGATCTCCATCATAGGCGGTAAGCTCACGACCTATCGCAACCTTGCGGAGCAGGCCGTCGATTCTGCCGTACGCTTGTCTGGTGTGACCGCAGCGCCGTGTACGACGAGATCCCAATATCTTCCGGGTGGAATCGGCCTCGATGACGCGGCAGAACAATTGAAGTCGATGCCGCATCTGTCCGCGGAGTGCGTGACACGGCTCATCGGAATCTACGGCAGCCGGGCGACTGAGCTCTTTGAATCACCGGGAGATTCAGTCGTGTGGATGGATTCCCAAAAGACAGTCCTTGCGGCAGAAGTGGCGTTTGTCATGCGCGAGGAAATGGCTGTCAATCTGACCGATATTTTGCATCGTCGGATGATGATCGGGTTGAGTCCGGATCAGGGACTTTCCCTGGCTGACGAGATTGCATCAATCGCCGCCGTCGAGGCAGGCTGGAGTGAGGTCGAACGTAATCGACAATTGCTGGAATTACGCAATTACAGTGCGAAGTTTCGCGTGTAAATGCGCCCGGTGGTACCAAAAAAAGAACTACATTGCCACCTTCCGAAAACATCCATTCGCTTCTCGATGGATAGTTTCCCGGAATCGCGGCAGTTCGATCTATTGCTTCGTCAAATGGGCAGAGAGGAACGACTCCAGTTCGGATATCATGGTAATTCGATCACGACTCTCAAGCGAGTGGCCGCCGTTTTCGAGCTCGAAACAGGCAACCGGCCTGCCGGCTTTCAGCACTAATGTACTTTTGCCACTATAGACATTGACTGTATTGGGAGGCATAGAATCGATATGGAAAAAATTCTTGAATTCTGGTTTCACACGCTGACACCAGCCGACTGGTACAAAAAATCCGATGTACTTGATGCCAAAATAAAGGAGAAGTTTGAAGCGACCTATTACCAGGTAGTTGCCGGAGAGACAGCGGACTGCAGAGATACTGCCTCAGGTCGCCTGGCCGAAATCATCGTCCTGGATCAATTTGCACGCAATATGTTTCGCGGCACACGCGAATCATTCGCTGCAGATCATCTCGCCCTGGCGCTTGCGCAGGAAGCCGTCCGAAGCGGTGATGATAAGCGGCTGGACATTGCGCAGCGGGTATTCCTGTACATGCCGTATATGCACAGCGAATCTGTGCGGGTTCATGAAAAGGCGCTCGAGTTGTTTCGAGAAACGCCAAACCTGGTTTACGAGGTGAAACACAAAGCAATCATCGATCAATTTGGTCGATACCCTCACCGGAACGAGATCCTTGGACGTCTTTCCACTCCGCAGGAAATCGATTGGATGAAAGAAAATTCGGGATTCTGAGTGTCTACTCCCGGACAGGCTGTCTATTTTCTTTTTTCAATCATGAGTTGAGGTCCGCTCTTTCCGAACACATGTTTTGTAAAGACGCCGTAGACATGGCCACAATTGTCGCAATGTGCGACATAAAACCACGGTCGGCGTTCTTTGGACTGTTCCTTGCTCGCTGAAGACACGACTTTATCGATTCCGCTTTCACCACAATCCGGACATTTTGGTTCGGCCATTAGTAAACTCACTTTATGATGGCTGGTCGACCCGGTTAATCCGGGACGCTCAGCCGATATTATAATCTTCATGCCTTTGATTGGCTCAATTACAAAGAGTTGCGTATGAATACGTCAATGTTCCGTTATCTCATGACCATCGTCCCGATTATTGTTGGATCGCTGGCAGTCGCGGCGGAAGCGCCAGAGCAGAAACAAGATGAGCGGCCCCGCATAGGGCTGGTGCTGGGTGGTGGCGGGGCGCGTGGTGCCGCGCATATTGGCGTTTTAAGGGAACTCGAGCGCCTGCGAATTCCGATCGACGCCATTGCGGGCACCAGCATGGGGGCAATTGTAGGCAGCCTTTATGCTGCTGGAAAAACTCCGGATGAGCTGGAGAACCTGGTTCTGTCGATTGACTGGGCGGATGCATTTGAAGATTCGACTCCACGGCGGGATTTGTCTTTTCGCCGCAAGCAGGATGATGCCGCATTCCCGGTCAAGTTCGAACTCGGCCTGAAGGACGGTGAAGTTCAGTTACCAAAGGGACTGATCCAGGGGCAGAAGTTGCAACTGATCCTGCGCGAACAACTGCTGCACGTGTCGGATGTCCACGACTTCGATCAGCTACCTATACCGTTTCGTGCGGTGGCATCTGATATTGAGACGGGTGAAGCGTATGTAATGTCCGGAGGCGACCTCGCGCTTGCCGCCCGCGCAAGCATGTCTGCGCCGGGTCTGTTTTCTCCGGTGGTTGTCGATGGACATACGCTCGTTGACGGCGGGCTCGTCGGTAACGTTCCGGTCAGCGCGATCAGGGACATGGGTGTAGATATTGTCATCGCCGTCGATGTTGAATTCCCGCTTTACCCGCCTGAGGAGCTGCTGTCAGCGCTGGCAATCACGGAGCAAATGCTGACCATATTGATTCGCAAGGAAACGCGGCGACAACTGCAAGACCTTCGGAACGGGGACATTCTTATCCGCCCCGATCTTGGAATCCACGGATCAACAAACTTCACCCGGATCGGAGAAACCATTGCACCAGGTGCGGCCGCGACTACTGCGAAGATCAGCGATCTTCTGCCGTTATCCATGGCAGAAGACGAGTATGCGGAGCATCGGGCAGCTAGGGAAATCGCGCCTGGAGACCCGATAGTCATTGATTTTATTCGTGTCGTTGACAATGGTCCGCTATCGGAACGGGTGCTCGCAGCGAGATTGAAAACCGAAACTGGCGACGTCGTTGATCCGGGCAAACTGGCAGACGACGCCGGGTATCTTTACGGGCTGAACACATTTGAGAGTGTTGGTTACCAGGTCGTTAAGGATGGAGACCAGACGGGGGTGGAGTTCGAAACCCGGGCCAAGGGGTGGGGGCCAAACTTTCTGAAGTTTGCCTTGTTAATTGAAGATGATTTCGAAGGATCGACTGCGTTCAATCTGGCGACCCGGCTGACCATGACCGGCATCAATGCGCTGGGCGCGGAATGGCGCCACGATTTGCAGATTGGCACGGAACCGGGATTTGAATCGGAGTTTTATCAGCCACTGAGCTTTGATTCACGATACTTCGTCGCGCCCAGGGTAAGGATCGAGCAGAGAAATCTGAATGTCTACGCGGACGATGCAAGCATCGCTCGTTATCGGGTATCGGAAGCGGAGTTCGGCCTCGACATCGGACGCGAGCTTGGGCGTTGGGGTGAATTTCGAATTGGTGCATCCCGCGGCGTCGGTGAGGCTCGCGCCAAGGTAGGCGACTCGTCCTTGCCGACAATCGATTTCGAGGATGGCGGCGTATTCGCGCGTTTTAGTGTCGATACGCTGGACAATGCAGAAATTCCAAAAAATGGTATCCGGGCAAATGTCGAGTGGTTACTGTCGAGAGAGGGGCTTGGGGCAGACAGCCGTTTCGAAGCCGTTCAATCGACGATCGACAGAGTGTGGTCTTGGGGTAAAGATGAGAGAAACACGACGCAGGTCGGAATTGAGTACGCGACCACGTTCGAATCGGACAATCGCGTACAGGACTTTTTCCCGCTCGGCGGCTTCTTGCGTCTGTCCGGACTTGCGCGTGGCGAGATCAGCGGGCCTCATGCCGGGCTCGTCCGCCTGATGTACTACCGTGAATTGGGCACATCAAGTGGATTTTTCGATATGCCACTCTATGTGGGAGGCTCACTCGAAGCCGGTAATGTCTGGCAAAATCGATCTGACATCAGCGCCAATTCTTTGATTATTAACGGGAGTTTGTTTGCGGGCGTCGACACTTACGTCGGATTGCTGCTCCTTGGCGCAGGATTCTCGGAAGCAGGGGAGAGCAGTTTCTACCTGTCCCTTGGCGATCCGCGGCGTTAGCGCACAATCTTTTCCAGAATCTGCGTCGGCGTATCGGTCTTGCGATAGTAGCCGTGGCGAACCTCCATTCTTTCAAATTCGCTATCGCGCTCTTCTTCGCTCCTGTACCAGTGAAGTGTTGACCAATCGTTGCCTAACATGCGGGAAAACGTATCTCCTGGCGGCAGGGAGACTTTGATACCGAATTTTCTGTCGGCGTTCGCCTGATCGGGTTCAACAAGATTGTGCTGGTGGCAATACGTCACGCGTGATCCTTTTCGATCGTATTTCGATTGTCGAGCTGCATCATAACTGGGAGTTGCCGATGGGCCAACTTCACTCGTTCCGGCTTCGGGGGCCGGTACCTTCTCTGTCCTGCCACTTAAGGAGGCGGCGCGTAATAAACAGATAGACCGGCTTTGCAGTTCGCATCCAGATTCGGGCCAGCCACGAAGGGTGGTTCAGAATTTCGACCTCGCGGCGCGTGAGATGTTGCGGGCAGTAGGTCCGCTTGTGTTTTAAAAGATGTCGGATGTCTTCGCGCGCCATGATTCGGAACAAAGCGCCACGCCTTGGCGCAAACCACGCCAGCTGGAAATCGATAATGGCGGGTTGACGCCCGCTGGTGACCAGAAAGTTGGGTTCCTTGGCGAGATCGTTGTGTGCGACGTTCTGTCGATGTAAGTGACGAAGAATTTTCGCAGCCGCCTTAAAGTAGCGAGGGTCGGCAGGTCTGCCATCCTGCATCGGCTGTCCTTCTATGTAGGTGCGATCAAGCGTGTCCCTGTCGACCCGGATTAAATCTGGAACTCCTGTCGTACCCTCAAGTAGGGCCAGTGTCCGCGCTTCCCGTTCCAGCATTTTACGCGCGATAAATCGCACAGCGACCCTTGCGGGCCTCGCATCCCGTCGGATGATCAGGCGCGTTTCAATGACCAACAGGTCAGTTCGGCCAAATATGTCCTTTTTCAACAACTTAGGTGCAGAAGCTTGCAAATTTTCGTGCTCACGCATTGAATGTTCGAACCGGCCAGATAATCATCACTAACTGGCCGCGCCCAGGAGACGAATAGCGTACCCCATGACAGACGAATCAGAGAATGAGTCCGCGCAAGTCCTGGACAGGACCGGCGAGTTTTTCAGTATTGGAACTCCATTGCATGCGGTCAAGCCTGGCTACGTGCGCCGCCCGGCGGACGATCTGTTATACGACACCGTTGTTGCCGGTTCGTACGCGCACATCAGCGCACCTGACCGTAGCGGTAAGACCAGCCTGATCGCTTCGACATCCGCGCGTTTGCAGAATAATGGCTTCAAAGTCGCTGTGCTCGATCTTGCTCAGATCGGAGAACGCGACGCTGGCTCGGATGCCGGCCGCTGGTATTACGGCATTGCGTATCGGCTGCTGCGCCAGTTGCGTCTGAAGACGGACCTGCAAGCCTGGTGGCAGGATCACTCGTTTCTCAGCAATCGACAACGACTGGTCGAATTCTATTTACAGGTTATTCTTAAGAATATTGAGAAAAGAACTGTCGTATTCGTTGATGAAATTCAATACATAGCTGACCTCCCGTTTACCGAGCATCTGCTTGCAAGTATTCGCGTGGCATACAGTTCACGCACTATCGAGCCAGAATTCAGGCGCCTCGGATTCGTTACCGTCGGTGATTGCGATCCACAACGCCTTATCGGCGATTCGCAGCTTTCGCCGTTTTCAATATCGACCGAGATCAGGTTGAACGATTTTGAGCGCCCCGATCTTGAAATTTTTTCAACTGAATTAAATCTTTCGAATGTCGACGCCGAGATCGCCCTTGACCGAATCTATTATTGGACGAATGGCCATCCATACTTAAGTCAAAAGCTTGCTCGAGCAGTATCTCGAGAGCCGATCGAATCGAAAATTGAAGAGAACGTTGATCGGCTTGCACTTCAACAGCTCGCGGGAAAGGCTGCATTGACCAGCGAGCCACACTTGGGTCAGTTGCAGCGTACCGTGCTCAGCGACAGCAAGAATTATGAAGCCTTGCTAACGCTATATGGCCAGATTCGCAAGGGCATCAGGGTGAAGTTTGACGCCGAGTCACCGGCGCATCGTCAGCTCGTGGCGATTGGCCTGGTGGTGGCGAATCCGAATGGCGAATTTAGAATCCGGAATCGCGTTTACTCGGCAGTATTTACTGCCCGATGGGCGAACGAGAACCTTCCGTTGCATTGGCGGGGACCGGCCGTGGCGGCGCTGGTCATATTTGTTCTGACGGCCATTCCTTTTGCTTACACTCAATTGCTGCCCAAGCCTTATCTCCAGGTCATGGCGAACTCGACCTATGATCTCGAAACAGTATCCAGCGCCTACCAGAATCTTCGGTCATTTCCAGGTCACGTCGAGGCCGCAGACCGTATGTACCAGTCCGTGCTCGAGAACCGCGGCAGGGAGGCGGTGAGCCGGCCACAAATTTATGAGGTAACGCGCTATGCCGCGACATTGCCGGGGGGCGTTGCGCTTGCCAGTGACATTGCCGCAGCGTTCTGGGATCGGCAGGTTAACTACGCTTTGCGCGACGAGCGCCGTGATGACGCGCTGCTGGCCTCGCTTGAGGCCTTGACGGATACCACCCAGGAACGACGACGTCGTGCGGCATCATTAGTCGGCGACGACTATTCGCAATTAATTGCGACCATACCGGCCCCGTCTGCTAACGGTCTGGTAATTGATACCGAGAATGCGCAGTTAACCTGGCATCGTGATGCCGAAATAATGCAGTGGTCTTACGCCGGTGGTGTCGTTCAGTCTCGAGAAACCTGGACCATGTCAGCGCTTGAGGTCACTCCGTTAGTGCGTCGGGTAATTGTGGACAGAAGCGGGACTGCGACCAGGATCGGATTAACCGTGAACGTAAGTCATGCACGACTCGACGACATACGCATGAAACTGATTGCGCCGTCCGGTCGTGCGACTGATATCCAGTTTTCACAGGCCTCTTCGGCGGCAAACGAGGAAGTTCGGATTTCTCAGGATCAACTGAGGCCATTGCTCGGTGAAGCGCTTAATGGAACCTGGAGTCTCAGTCTGAGAGACGAAGCGACCGGCGTGTCAGGCCACCTGGTGAGCTGGAATCTCAGTCTTAATTCGCAGGTTGTTGTAGAAAGCTTCGATAGAGGGCTCGATATTCCTGACCCGGTGGAGCGACCATCGAAAGATTTGTGGTTCAGTCCCGATGGGCGATACGCGATCGCCCGAGCGCTGCAAAGCGATAGCGCCAGGCTTTGGGATCTTAATCTGGCTCAGGCCGCGCGAACAATTGCTCTTCCTGCGAACGAGCAGGTAGTTGGACTGAGTGCCAATTCCGAATTCCTCGTTACGTCGATGCAGAATTCTGTCAACCTTTGGCGAATCGATAACGGACGTCGGGAAGCCGTGCTCGAGCTTGGTGCCGCTATCAGCAATACTTTGCTTAGCGATGACGGACGGCATCTTCTGGTTTCGTACAGTACCGATACCGATACGGTGTTCGAAGTCTGGTCATTTGAGTCTGGCGGTATTATTGCCGAGATGAACGTTGCCGGAATTCCGGCTCTGATGTCCATCGATGCAACCGCTACAACCGTTGCAGTTGCGGATTTTGACCGGGCGGTCCGGGTCTGGAATCTTCGGACCGGTGAGTTCAGGACGCAAATCCATCTTGAATCCCAGCCGAGCGAAATTCTGCTGTCGGCTGACGGTGAATCTCTCGGAGTTATTTTGTACGAACAGGGTGTTTCGCTTTGGCGAACCAGTCATGGTGACTCGCCTGTGTATCAGGATTCTGCCAGCGATGAATGGCACATGGCGTTTTCGCCGTCCGGTGCACGCTTCCTGGCAGGCAATCAACGCGAAGGAATGCAGGTCGTTCGAAGCATTGATGGCAAACCGTCGGGACCGCTTTTGGATCCCGGGCTGGTATCCGGCGTCGAGAAGACTTTCACATTTAGTGCGGACGAAATCCAGGTCATCACGGCCGGGTTGAGTGGCTACGCAAGGATCTGGAATTTACCCGTGGTATTGGCGGAAACATCGCCCGAGGCAGGCTCGAGCCAGCCGAATGCAGCTGGTTCTGCTGTTGTTGTCAGCGCCATTTCGCGCGTTGGCGATCGCATGGCGTTTGGGGACAGGTCCGGGCATGTCCATATCCAGGAAATTGGCACGGCAGTTCGTGATGTCGGCTCGGACAACGAGGAGATCAGTTTTCTGGGGCACCGTGATGCAGTCCGGTCGATGATATTCAGTACCGACGGCACTTTGATCGCCAGCAGAGGTGAAGACGGCAGCATTCGAATATGGGACGTGCAAAGTGGGCTGCCGCGGCCGTTTTACGGCAAGTCGTCGGTCGCTTCGACAGGTCAGATGGAGTTCTCGCCATCGTCCCGTCAGCTCGCTGTTTTGAGTAACCAACGCGTTTGGCTGATGGATACGGAAACAGGCACTGAACTTGCCAGTATCGATCTGGGTGAGAGTCATTGGGACCTCGCATTTTTGGCTGACGGCCAGTTGTACCTGGGCGGAGAGAGCGGAACGTTACGTAATCTTTTCGTGGATCGAACCGGCAGTTGGAATCTGAGAAATATCTGGCAGGGTGAAACCGCTCTCCGAAAGGTCGAGATTGGTTCTACGCGACAGCAAATTGTGCTCGTCGATGATCTCAACCGGGTAAGACTGCTAGATCCAGGCAATGGCCGGATCAGTTCGGAAATTCTTGAATTGCCAGGAGCCTTGACCGACGTGGCGTTCAGCCCAAATGAATCGCGCGTGCTGTTAAAAACCGGGCGCTGGATTCATCGGGCTCTGATTTCGCCACTGGGCCTGATCTGGACGGATAGCGTCAGAGCCCCTAAATCGGCCAACGGCTCGCGAATGGCTTTCAATCAGCAGCCTGGATCCCAGGCGACCAGGCAAAGCCGTGCTGCAAGTCAGTCCGGCGACAGGATTCTCATACTGACGAGCGATTCCAAAGTGGCAGAGGTCAATTTCAGTTATTCGGAAAGTCCGGCATTGTTCGGTAATAAGGCCGGCCTGATCGACGAGTGGACTCTGAAATTGCGCGGACCGGAAGTCAGCGCTTTTGTCCGCGAAGGGTTCTGACCAGGTTTTCCAGGCCGCGGGCGGTGGCGTCGTTTCCCCTGACGACTTCTCCAATTCGCACGTCCACACGCGAGAACAGTTTGCCGGGAAGGCGGCGCAAACCTCCGCTCCTGTTCCGGCTAAACCAGCTGCCCCATAGTCCGCTTAGTCCGACCGGAATGACAGGTACCGGCCGACGCTCGATAATTTTTTCGATTCCGGTACGAAAAGACTGAATCTCGCCGTCACTCGTGATGCCGCCCTCAGGGAACAGGCAAACCAGGTTGCCGTCAGCGAGTTCATCGTCAATTTTCGCGAACGCATTTTGCAGTATTTCAGGATCTTCGCTTGCTGATGCAATTGGTATCGCTTTCGCATTTTTAAAGAGGAAGTTCATGAAAGGGATTTCAAAAATCCTGAACCACATGACGAATCGAACTGGTCGTCGGATCGAACCACCCAGAATCAACGCATCGACAAAGCTGACATGATTGCAGACGATAATCGCGGCGCCTTCTTCCGGGATATTCTCTCGGCCGGACGTGCGAATTCGATACAGAGTGTTGACGATCATCCACGCGACGAAACGCATCAGGAATTCTGGCAGTAGCGAATAGATGTATATCGCTACTACAGCGTTCAGGATGGCGAGCGCAATGAACAACTGAGGAATGGACAGGCCAATTGCCAGCAATCCGATCACGAATGCCGCTGCAATTACCATGAATAATGAATTGATGATGTTGGTAGCAGCGATGATTCTCGAAAGATGCTGGCGTTTCGCACGCTGTTGGATCGACGCGTACAAAGGTACGCTGTAAAGCCCGCCGAACGCGCCAAGCATGGCCATGTCGAACAGAATTCGGATGCTGCCGTCGCGTCTGACGAACTGGCCAATCGAATCTACTGCTTCAACATGCATTGCAGGCTGCGCGAAATAGAGATCGACGGCGAACAATGTCAGGCCGATTGAGCCGAATGGCACAAGGCCGAGCTCGATTCGGTGACCAGAGAGGCGTTCGCATAACAGCGAACCAATACCAACACCAACGGCGAACGCCACCAACAGTATGGTCGTGATCTCCTCGTTTCCGTGCAGAATGTCTAACGTATACGCTGGAATTTGAAGCGTAATAGCCGAGCCGAAAAACCAGAACCATGAAATGCCGAGAATCGCCAAAAACACACCACGGTTTTCACGAGCGAAGCCAATGATGTTCCAGGTCTCCGTCCAGACGTTCCAATTGATCGTCAACTCCGGATCGACGGCGCGCGTAAGCGGTACTTCACGACTTGCGAGGTAACCCAGTATCGCAACCGCAAGCAAACAGGATGCCAGGACAAGATTCTGATCCGGATCGACTGCGACGGATAAGCCACCAACGATCAGTCCGAAAATTATTGCCAGGTACGTGCCCGATTCAACCAGCGCATTTCCGCCGACGAGCTCATTCGTTGCCAGTTGCTGCGGCAGGTAGGCGTATTTGACCGGCCCGAACAATGAGGACTGACTGCCCATCAGAAATAAGACCAGTAGCAGAACCGAATAGCTGTGACTAATCAGCGCGACGGCTGCGACAATCATCAAAACTATTTCTATGCTCTTGACGAAACGCATTAACCGGGATTTCTCGTATTTATCGGCGAACTGGCCGGAAATGGCGGAGAACAGGAAGAAAGGTAATATGAATACCGCGCCGGCAATATTAGCAAGCTGACTCGCGTTCAGGCCGACGACCTGCACACCCTGAAATGTGACCAGGATGATCAGGCCGTTGCGAAATACATTGTCGTTAAACGCACCAAGAAATTGAGTTAAGAAGAACGGAAGGAATCGACGTTCTTTCAGGAGACGAAACTGGCTCGAAGTTGACACACCGCGACTATAACAACTTCAGCTGGCAGTGGTCTCACACGATGGCGGGCCGCGTGCTTACAACGAATCGCCGGGCGAACGATTGGCGGGCCGGGAAGACGTGGATTTCGCAGACTCGGTTTCCCGGCGAACGATTATTTCGCCAGCAAGCTCGTTGAACTGCAAAAGCGCGGGCCCCGACGGCTGTCTTGAAGCCGGTGCGGCGCAGCCGGATTGAAAAATGCATAATACTATGATTAGTAAAGCCTTATTCATGTAGACCTCCCTGGTCTTTTCCTCGTCGTCCCGGACGCGGGATTTTCGAAACTGTCAGTTGGGCTTGCGAATGGTCGCCGCATTCACCAGCCGAATTGCGAACTCGCCCACAATTTGCAGGCGGGACACGATGTTATGATATGCAGCAATCTGCCTATGGGTGGCCAGAAAACCGAGTCTATATGACATTCGAATTTTGATGATTCTGACGCGTCACACAATTTGCATTTGTGGATTAACGTTGCTTGCTGCCTGCAGTGAGCCGCCGCCGCCGGTTACTGTTGCCGAATTCATGGAAAACCCGCGCTTGCTGGAGGCGACCATGGTCCGGTGCGCCCAGAATCGATCAGAATCGAGATACAACGTCGAGTGCATAAATGCCAGGGACGCTGTAAATCGACTTGAGGCAGTCCAGGTAAAAACGCGACGTGAAGAGCTTGAAAGACAGTCAGAGCGAAAACGTCAGGCGTTGCGCAGAACCCAGGAAGCGGCCGCAGAGGCACGTCGGCGAGCGGTTGAGGCACAGCGTCGCCGGGAAGAGCAGGAGTACCTGGGTATTTTTGATCAGCCGCAAGTTGGCGGCGGCGAAACCGTTTTGCCGGCCCCGGTGAACGACACGGTCGATTCGGGAACTTCAAGTAACGCGCCGGGCGTGGCAGTCGAATCACAACCGCTGGCGAACCCGGCTGCACCGGCAGTCGAAGAAGTTCCTCGCGAACCCGAAACGGATCTAAGTGCGATTAGAGAAGAACTAAAAAGACGGCAGGAAGCCGATCCTCGTTGACCGGACAGACTGGTCTGGCGCCATCTTAAGTCATCAAAGAAAAGAGCGGCGATTGCCGCTCTTAATTAATTCTACAAGTCAGGTAAAGGTCCGCCGGCCGTTACTACTGCTCGGATTCATCCGGATTATTCATGCCATAGGTGCGTACCTCAGACTCTCTTTGCTGTTGAGGTTG
Organism: Pseudomonadota bacterium; assembly: GCA_027621915.1. Lineage (GTDB taxonomy): Bacteria > Pseudomonadota > Gammaproteobacteria > Steroidobacterales > Woeseiaceae > SZUA-117. Next base: position 4,714 of record JAQCAD010000011.1, on the reverse strand, counting down.
TTGCGATCGCACCGTTGCCGATTCTGCATTCATCGCGGGTCCCATCGGCAGTCGAAGTGTTTGCGCCGTCAGGACCTGGACGAAGTTGTTCGCTTGCCGGGGAGCTGCATTGCCGGACCCGGCAAAAATCTGCTCTGGCGTAATTCTGGCTGAGCCGTAGAAGGCGGCGTTCGCCTTGCGATCCATCGCCACGCCGGCACCCTCGAGGGCAACACCTGCAAACAGGCCACGACTTCTCGCATAGGAATAGACTTCGGATTTGAACGCCAAGTCAGTAGCAACGCCGGTTTGCCGGCCTACCGGACCTGCGGCGATCGACGCATCTGCACCCAGCGTTAACTTGCCATTAGAAATTCCGTCCACACTCTTGCGTGTCTTGAATACGAAAATGATGTCGGTTGACTGAGCACCGATTTGAAAACCAAAGCTTCCGCCGGTCAGGGAAACGAACGCCGGATTGCTCCAGCTGCCGTCTTCCTGCCGTACGACAAGCACGCCTTTGCCGCGGCGAAATCCAACGCCGAAACCCACTTTCACGACGCCCGGAATGACAGCGACAGCGTACGCACGCGACAAAAGTGCAGGTGGAATTGACTGCTCCGGTATGCGCAGGAACTGATCAAGGACATCCGTGGCATCGGAAACACGGTTTTCCTCGCTGCTTGCCGCATTGGCTGGCACCGCCGAAACGAACGCCAGGATGATAAAAAGAGAGATTTGCCGTACACGCATGATTCTATTCCCCACAACGGTGAATGTTGGTTGCCGTGCTGTGGCCGCCCAAGCCATACAGCTCTTTACCTGTTGAGTGTGAAGCCGCCACAGCCTCACGCGAGACATGATACGCCATTTAACGCGCCGACTCACCCGCGACGCAGAGCTTTTTCAGGCGTCCGGAAGGATTGGTGGCAGCGGAATATCGAGGCTGGCACAGACAGCGCGAAGGAGCTCTGCCTCGGTAGCGGTAATCTTATTGTCGTGCGCAATCGTCCGGGTCAGCGCCTGGACCATACTTTGCCGGCCAGCAGAATTAATTTTACTAAGTATATCAAGTGCTTCATCTAGCCTGGTGACTGTCAGGCCGGCGACGACGGGCATTTGATCTATATTCGCCCACTCGCCAAATACCTCGATGCCTGCGCGGAACGCGGCGTTTGCATCGGCGGCGTCCGGATGTCCATGGTCGGCGATTATCCGGATGACGTCCACCGCTGCGTGCCGAGCCGCAGATCTGGACGCCCGATTGCCTCTGGGCGCGGCCGTCGGCGCGATTGCCTGTTCCAGTTGGCGCGCAAGGATTCGGTAATAGCAGAACTCACGTACATTGATATGCCCGTCAATGTCGATGAGGCGGCGAATCAGCCCAAGCAAGAACTCGAGTTTTGGTGCAGGCCGTTGCTTAAGCTCGGGAAAAGCGATTTCGAGTAACGGCAGGCGATAACTGGCACCGATTTTCTCCAGCTCATCAAAGTATCGTCGAACGAGGACTGCCCTCGCCTGGCCCAGCTGCCCTTCGATAATACTGATTTGCCGATCGGCGCTTGACGCATCAATGACCAGGGCAAGTGCCAATAAATAGGCGCCGTTCGGCGAATGTGCCGCTTCATAAAGTGTCTCGGGTATTGATCGGCGAAGTCGACCGGCGTAGCCAATATGAGCCGGTGTCGGCTGGCCTGCCGATTCGGCAACACTGCCATCGATCGTGGCGCTTTGGTGTACTGAGAACACAGGGGCGGTGCTGGCAAATCCGGATGCCTGCTCGGACGCGCCTGGTTGACCGTGCCGATCCGGATTAACGTTCGGATAATCCCCCTCGCGAAAAGACGGGTCGAGCGCCCGGATTCGTTCCGCCAAAGGCGGGTGTGTTGCAAACAGAGACGCCATCTTAGCGGTACCGCCGGCGAACAGCATGTGGCTGACTTCTTCTGGATCGGCGCGCTGAATGTAGGAATGATGCTGGTATCCGCCAATTTTCTTCAGTGCATTGGCGATGCCGTCATTTTGTCGGGTGAACTGAACTGCCGAAGCATCTGCCAGGAATTCTCGTTGTCTCGATACTGCAGCTTTTATGAGCCTGGAGAAAAAGACACCGATCCAGCCGAGAATGGTCAGGCCCAAACCGATAAACATGATCCCGCCGGCGTTCTTGCCGCGGCGGCCGCCGCCGAATCCGGTGTAGTGGCTCCCACGAAGCATAATTCTGCCGATGATTCCGAGCACCATGATGCCGAACAGTACGCCCATCATGCGAATGTTCAGTCGCATGTCGCCATTCAAGATGTGGCTGAACTCGTGGGCTATAACGCCTTGCAATTCTTCGCGGGTAAGTAACTCGAGCGTGCCCCTGGTCACCGCGACAGCTGCGTCGCTTGGCGTAAATCCTGCTGCGAAAGCGTTGATGCCGCTTTCGGATTCCATCACATAGATCTCCGGAACCGGAACGCCGGAAGCGATGGCCATTTCCTCAACGACGTTTCGAAGGCGGCGGCGCAAGGGATCTGTCACATCGGTCGGCACCAGCGTGCCGCCCATATCCAGCGCTACACGACCGCCGCCGCTGGATAGCGCAGCGGTCTTGTACAAGCTCGCGCCCAAGATAAAAAGTGTCGCGATGATTGCGATCGAGGCCAGCAGCGCCGGATCAGCGCCGCTATCGAGTTCCGACGAAAAGAGTGCCGCCGCGACAACCAATGTGACTCCGGCGACAATGAGCGCAGTCGAAAGGACGTATACGACTACCAGCCAGCGCGTCGCCCGTTTGGCCTTGTCCTGTGCGTCAAAAAAATTCATGACAGCGGGTCAGGTACGATTCGACCGAATACGGTAAATATCCGCGGCAATGTGGCTACGTGAATTTGACCTCCGGTACAGCACGTTTCTCCGGCGACTCGATTTCAAAGAAGCTCGCCAGTGCGAAGTTGAACATGCCCGCGATGATGCTGTTCGGGAAACTCTCAGCTTTGTTGTTGTAATTGAGAACAGCGTCATTGAATGCCTGGCGCGAGAAGGCGACTTTGTTCTCGGTGCTGGTCAGTTCTTCCTGAAGCTGTAGCATGTTCTGATTGGCCTTTAGATCAGGATAAGATTCCGACAAGGCGAACAGACGGCCAAGTGCTGCGCCGAGAGCCCCCTCGGATTGCCCAAGTTGCTGCATCGCCGCTGCATTGGATGGGTCAAGCTTGGCTGTGTCGAGGCTGGATGCCGCAGAATTACGAGCTTTGATGACGGCTTCCAGCGTTTCACGCTCATGTTTCATGTAGCCTTTGACGGCTTCAACGAGATTGGGAATGAGGTCGTATCGGCGCGTGAGCTGAACATCAATCTGGGCGAAGGCATTCTTTACCCGATTTCTCAGATTGATCAGGCTATTATAGATTCCGATCAGGAAAAAAATGATTGCCGCGATTGCTGCGAGGAATATCAAAAATGACGACACAGGCCACCTCCCAAGTGAGTATTGGCAGTAAGGATAAACCCTCGCCATTCATTTCACTAGCCGTAGTTTTGGTAGCAATCATAATAATTTCAAGGCCTTCGCTCGCGGAATGGATCGGTGAGGCCCAGGCTCACATGGGTACGGAAATCAGCGTATACCTGTGGCATGACGATCCCGTGGTTGGCCGGCAGGCGGTTGCCGCGATATTTGCAGAGGTTGCACGCCTCGACCAGCTGATGAGTACGTACATCGAGGACAGCCGTATATCGGAGATCAACCGGCATGCTGCCGAACGGCCGGTCGAAGCGGGTGACGAGCTGTTTCGCCTGATACTCCGGTCCCTGGACATCTCGGTGCTGACTCGCGGCGCATTTGATATCACCTACGATAGCGTCGGACAGCATTACGATTTTCGCGCGGGCAAACGACCTGACCCGGCAACGCTCGCTGACGAAGTCCAGCTGATCAATTATCGTTTTGTCGAAGCTGACCGCACTGCTGGCACGATCAAATTTCTGCGGCCGGGCGTACGTATCAATCTTGGTGGGATCGCTAAAGGCTATGCAGTCGAGCGAGGCATCGAAGTCGCACAGCGATTCGGCGTTCATAACGCGAGAGTCACTGCAGGCGGCGACACGCGGCTGTTGGGGGATCGCCTGGGACAGCCATGGATGGTCGGCGTACAGAATCCACGAGATCAGGGCGAAGTCGCCGTTACCATTCCGCTCGGGGATGAAGCGATCTCCACGTCAGGCGACTATGAGCGATTCTTCATTGAGGATGGTGAGCGCTATCACCACATCATTGTTCCATCGACCGGCACGCCGGCTGGTGATATTCGTTCGGCAACGATTATCGGGCCGGATGCCGTGCTGACGGACGCGTTGTCGACATCGGTATTCATTATGGGCGTCGACCAGGGACTGAGACTGATTTCGACACTGCCGGATTACGAAGGAATTGTGATCGATGCCGACGGGGTGATGTTCTACTCGGATGGTTTGCGACCCCCTGATTAAGCACAACTTTTTGCGATTCACGAGGCATTCGTGCAACGCCTTCTGTCGCTGAACAGAGACGTTTTTTCCCTTTAAATTCAAAAATATACGTCTATTATAGAGGTCTGGAAACGAGGCTCGTCCAGCTTCATTTTTCCGTCCGATCCGGCGCCCTGGCTCTTGCGTTTCTCACTGGTCGCCGAACAATAGAGACCGTCGCGGGATTTAACGTAATCTCAAGCGACTGCAGCCAGTGACAGCCCCACTTACTGAAGTGGTC
>JAQCAD010000095.1 GCA_027621915.1 Pseudomonadota bacterium | reverse complement strand
TAACGAATACGCCGATTCCAAAATGTGCAACGGACATGCCCAGCGCGCCACGCGTGATCCCGGTTGTGCCTGCGGGTCGACGCCAGGATCTGATTGGATCAATAGCAGCCGCAATCATTACCCAGAAACCCGCAATCGCGCCTGCCGCAATCATCATGCTGGTTCGTCCGTAAAAGACAAGCGGCAGCAAGATGCCAACGACAATCGCGACAATCGTTGGAATTTTCAGTTTCCTGATCAGGCCGGCCGGCGCCTGACTGCGCCATGCTGTGTGCATTCCGGTGGCCATTAACAGAACTAACGGCAACATGGGTAGCGCAAAAGCGATTTGGAAATATGGCGGGCCGACGGAAATTTTGCTGCCGTCATAGAGTTCAATGAACAGGGGCGCAAGCGTGCCACCGAGTATCAATGCAGTGGCAATAACGAGCAGGACGTTGTTCAGCAGCAGGAAAGTTTCTCTCGACGTCGCTTTGAATCCTGCTTCGGAATCCAGGCCGGGCGCGCGCCAGGCATAGAGCAACAGGGCACCGCCAATTACAATGCCGAGGAACGCCAGGATAAACAGCCCACGTTCAGGATCGACCGCAAAGGCGTGCACTGAAACCAGGATACCGGAACGAACCAGGAAGGTGCCCAACAAGCTCAGTGAGAATGCAGCGATAGCGAGCAGCAGGGTCCAGCTCTTGAACAATCCCCGTTTCTCCGTCACGGCCAGAGAATGGATCAAAGCGGTGCCAACAAGCCAGGGCATGAAAGAAGCATTTTCAACCGGGTCCCAGAACCACCAGCCACCCCAACCCAGTTCGTAGTACGCCCACCAGCTGCCGAGCGCGATTCCGACCGTCAGAAACAGCCACGCCCACGTTGTCCAGGGTCGCGTCCAGCGTGCCCACTTCTGATCGAGATCACCACTGATCATCGCCGCGATTGCAAACGCGAAGGCGACCGAAAATCCAACATAGCCGATATACAAGATTGGCGGATGTATGGCGAGCCCGGGATCTTGTAACAATGGATTGAGGTCCGCGCCATCAGCTGCCGCGGGAATGAGACGCTCGAAAGGATTGGAAGTCAGCAGCGTGAACAACAGGAACCCGCAGCTCAGGAGACCGAGTACACCGACTACTCGCGCACTGACGCGGTAAGGTAGTTCACTACTGTAACGACAGACCAGAACGGTCCATCCGGCGAGTATCAGTACCCAAAGCAGGAGCGAGCCTTCGTGCGCTCCCCAGACCGCCGAGATTTTGTACGGCGTCGGTAGCGCGAGCTGGGAATGGTTGGCGACATACAGAACAGAAAAATCACTTTGCAGGAATGACCAGGTAAGACATGCAAAAGCAATTGCAACGAATACAAATTGGCCGGTTGCAGCGGGGCGGGCGACCGCAATCATAGCCAGGTTATTCTGGTGCGCACCAACCAGCGGCAAAATGGCTTGGCACATTGCAAGTGACAGCGCCAGTATCAGCGCGAAATGGCCGATTTCAGGTATCACTGGCTTTCTTTTTCGGCGCTAAGTACCGCTTCCTGTGCCGCCGCATGTTCGGCCAGCGATTCGGCAACTTCGGGCGGCATGTAATTCTCATCATGCTTTGCGAGAACTTCGTCTGCGATGAATATGCCCTGATCGTCCAATCGGCCGTGCGCGATGATGCCCTGGCCCTCCCTGAACAGATCGGGCAGGATACCGTCATGAGTTATCGTCAAAGTGTTTACGAGATCCGTTAGTTCAAAGGTAACTTCCAGGTCGCCCGGTTTTCTCCTGACACTGCCCTCCACGACCAGCCCTCCGACGCGAAAATTGCGGTCCTCCGGGTAATTCCCGTTTTCGACTTCAGTGATGCTGACGAAAAACATCATATTTTCTTTGAACGCCTGCAGCGTCAGTGCGGTTGCAATACCTATACCTGCGATCGTCAGACCGACCGCCAGGAGGCGTTGTCGTCTTGGTTTCATGATTCCGACTCCATTGCACGAATTCGTGTCTTGACGTCATGAAAAACCGATTTGTGTCGGTTTATACCCTGTATGACGCAAGCGACCAGCACTATTAATGTCAGGCCGAATGAACTCCATACGTAGGCACCGTAATTTCCCATTGCCAGCATTTCGTTCATCCGCGCCCTTCGTCCGGAAGCACCAGATTATAAACCCAGCGCGATCGTCGCTCCCTGAATAACACTTCTGTGCGGACTCGTCCGAGTAGCAGTGCCCCAAACAGGAAAGTGAAGCCGAATATCATAGCCAGCAAGGGATACAGCATGGAGGTCTGGATTGCCGGGCCGCCTTCACGGATCAGCGTCGCGCCCTGATGCAACGAACTCCACCACTCCACCGAAAAATGAATGATCGGGATATTTACGGCCCCGACCAGTGCCAGGACCGCACTTGCCTTGTCGGCCTTGGCCGGATCGTCGATCGCCGCCCGCAGCGCCATGTAGCCAAAATACAAGAACAGCATGATGAGCTCTGAGGTCAGCCTGGGATCCCCCCATTCCCACCAGGTCCCCCACATCGGGCGCCCCCAGATAGATCCGGTGGCCAGGGCGAGAAAGGTAAACCAGGCGCCCAGCGGCGCCGCCGCCGCGGCCACCGCGTGCGAGAGCTTGATTCTCCAGACAAGACCAATGCCCGCGGATACCGCCATGATCATGTAAGCCATCATGGAAAGGTACGCCGCCGGCACATGCACATAAATAATGCGAAAGGCATCGCCCTGCTGATAATCAGCCGGTGCAAAAAACAACCCGGCTACGGTTCCATAGGCGACGAACACGAAGCCCAGCACTGCAAACCAGGGAATGAATTTCGCCGCCAGGTCGTAAAAATGTGGTGGAGATGCCAATTTGTGAAAGAAAGTCCACACGATTCGAAATTACTCGTTACTAATACGCAAAGCCGCAGCCGTTGCGAATGGTGCGAGGGTTAGCATCAACATGCAATAGGCGGCCAGGAAGTAGACTCCCGCGGAAACGGCGTCATCCGCGGCCGCCATCGACACCGTTCTGGCGCCGAAAATCAATACCGGCATCGCCAGCGGGAGAATTAACAGGCTTAACAACGCTGTTCCTCTGTTCAGGCCTACGGTGAGCGCAGCACCTATTGACCCGAGCAGGCTCAGGCTCATCGTGCCGAAACTCAAGGTGACCATCATTACGCCGATTGTTCGGGCCGGCATCTGGAATGTGATTGCGACGAGCGGGGATACGAGCACCAGCGGCAGGCCCGCTATCAGCCAGTGGGATACTGCTTTAGCAAGCGTGAGCATTGGCAGCGGTTGTGGGCTCAGGAGCAGCTGATCAAGGCTGCCATCCTCGAAATCGCTCATGAATAGACTGTTCAGTGACAGCAGCGACGCCAGCAATGCAGCAACCCAGACGACACCGGGTCCGCTGAACGCAAGCTGCTCCGTGGTGGGACCGACAGCCAGGGGAAATAACGTACTCACCATGGCGAAAAAGAACAGCGGATTGAGCATATCGCCCGGCCTTTTCCAGGCGAGCAGGATATCGCGCCGGACGACGGCCGAAAAACCCCTAAGGACCGACGGCATGTTCAGGATTACGTCGTTCATTGCAGCGTCACGCGACGGGTGCTGCCCTGAATTTCGATTGCCTGGTGAGTGGCGACGATGCAGGAACCCCCTTTTTCCAGGTGCTCAGCG
>JAQCAD010000094.1 GCA_027621915.1 Pseudomonadota bacterium | reverse complement strand
CACCAAATATAATGTTGAAAGCAGCATGACATCTACTTTTGGCGACAGATAAAAAGGGGATGATTACCCGGTACTTTAATACCATTTATCAATATATTATGGTAAATTCCTCACTGGTTTTGGGGGAGCGATTCGCCTTCTAACGGCTGAAAAACCCCAAATCCCGAAAACTAGGGAAGAGCGAATCATGAACTGGATGGGGCCTGCGACGGTTGGGCTGGTGACGACCGTTGCCTTGATGCTTGCGCTAAGACCACTGGCGGCCGCCGGTCGCCTTATAGACGTTCCGGGCGGACGCAAATCTCATGTTGGCGATGTGCCGGTGATTGGCGGGATCGCGATGTTTTTTGGCATTGCGGCAGGCTTGTCGCTCCTGCCCGGTGGCGGACAACAATATCTTTTCATGTTGCTGGCCGGCGGTATCCTGCTGGGTATCGGCGTGCTGGATGACCGGCAGCAGGTTTCCCTCTACGTGCGCCTTGGGGCACAGGCCATTGCAGCCAGTGTCATGGTTTATGGCGGGCAGCTTCTCATAGCGGATCTCGGCGACCTGCTGGGAACCGGCGTTATTCACCTGGGCGCAGGCACTTATGTCTTCACGGTGCTGGTGTCCATATCCGTCATTAACGCTTTCAATTTCATCGATGGTGTTGACGGGCTGGCGGGTTGCCTGGCGGCGATCGCGATCGGTTCTGTGGCCATTGTTTCGAGCGTAGTTCCAACACCGATCACCACCGTGGGCATCGTTGCCTGTGCAAGCATTATTGGCTTCCTGGTGTTTAACTTTCCGGCGTTGTTCAATCGCAGACTTCGTTCATTCATGGGCGACGGCGGCAGCACGTTGCTCGGCATTGTGGTGCTCTGGCTGACAATTTCTGCCAGCCAGGGTGAGGCAAGGCCGATGTCGCCGATCATCGGTCTGTGGTTCGTACTCATTCCGCTCGCCGACCTGTTTACCTGTTTTATTCGTCGCATCGCGAAGGGTCAGTCGCCGTTCACGCCTGGACGAGGGCACCTGCATCACATTCTGCTGCGCGGTAAGCTGACTGACCGCCAGGTGCTCCTGACCTTGACTGGATTGGGTGCGACCTATGCCGGAGCCGCACTGGTGGCCAATCGCATTGGGGTGCCGGATGTCGTGATGTTCGGTGGCTGGACGCTACTGATGTTTGTGCAATACCCATTGATAAAAAAAATCGCATTGACCGCGCGCAGCCAGTGCTGGAAAAGATTGCGGGCTAACCCGGCGAAAGCGCGGGATCCGCTGTTGCCGCAGGCTTGAGAAAGCGACTGAATTTTTCTCGATTGCTCCTCGCCGTATTTCATCCACTGGCAACGATATGTAAAGCGGCGCCTCGTTTTCCGGTTGTAGTGGTCTGACGGAGAATGCTGGCAATAAGTCCGTTTGGCAGGGTGACTGGTTTCACATCACGTCATTCCTGAATCGAATAGTCTGTGTCGTATAATCCTCCGCTGTTGCAACTCCTCGAGACCCCGCAGTTATGAATTTGACAATTTTCGGCTCGGGCTACGTTGGCCTTGTAACAGGCGCCTGCATGGCCGAAATGGGTAATCACGTTGTTTGTGTCGATATCGATCAGGACAAGATCGACAGGCTTAACGGCGGCGATGTCCCGATCTATGAGCCCGGACTCGATGAATATATTGCGCGCAATCGTGATGCCGGCCGCCTCGAATTTACGACCGACGTTGCCAGGGGGGTCGATCACGGCCTGTTTCAATTCGTTGCGGTGGGGACACCGCCCGATGAAGACGGGTCGGCGGATCTGAAGCACGTCCTGGCTGTGGCTCGCTCGATCGGCCAGCACATGAGTGGCTACCGCATCATTGTCAACAAATCGACCGTGCCGGTTGGCACGGCAGACAAAGTCGGCGTCGCAATTCAGGAAGAACTGGTGAAGCGCGATGTTGCGCACGAGTTCGATGTCGTCTCGAACCCTGAATTCCTGAAAGAGGGCGCTGCGATCGGTGATTTCATGAAGCCGGACCGCATCATCGTCGGCACCAGCAACCCGCGTACCACAGAGCTCCTGCGGGCATTGTACGAACCCTTCAACCGCAACCACGATCGCATGATCACGATGGATGTGCGATCTGCCGAACTGACGAAGTATGCGTCGAACGCCATGCTGGCCACGAAGATCAGTTTCATGAACGAGCTCGCGAATATCGCGGAGCGAGTTGGTGCGGACATCGAGCATGTGCGCGTTGGCATGGGTTCGGATCCGCGCATCGGCTATCACTTCATTTATCCGGGTGCCGGCTACGGCGGTTCCTGTTTTCCAAAAGACGTCAGGGCGCTGGCGAAATCGGCTGCCCGTGATGGCTATACCGCCACGTTGATGGAAGCTGTCGAGGCGGTCAACCTGCGGCAGAAAAACCGTTTGTTCGAGAAAATTTCCTCACATTACAAGGGCGAACTGAGCGGCAAGACCATCGCGCTGTGGGGCCTGTCCTTCAAGCCAAAAACGGACGACATGCGGGAAGCATCGAGCCGTGTACTGATGGAATCGTTATGGGATGCCGGTGCGAACGTCAGGGCTTACGATCCAGAGGCAATGGACGCGACGCGACGCCTGTACCCGGACGCTGACGCGTTGACGCTATGCGAATCGGCGCGGGAGGCCCTGCAAGGGGCCGACGCACTGGCCATCGTGACGGAGTGGCAGGAGTTTCGCAGCCCGGACTTTAGTCATATGAAACAAACGCTTACAGATCCCGTTATCTTCGATGGTCGAAATCTTTATGACCCGCAAATGTTGTCCAGTTTGGGGATAACGTACTACGGCATCGGCAGGGGCGAGTCGGTGAAGGATTTCTCTTACTGCGGACCCGATCGCCGGTCAGGCCGCCCAGCAGCGGATTAACGCATGTCTCTGATTCAGCCGGTCATTCTTTCAGGTGGTTCCGGAACACGTTTGTGGCCGGCGTCGCGGGCCATGTACCCGAAGCAGTTGCTGCCGTTGGTCGGCGACAAAACGATGCTGCAGGAGACGGCGCTTCGGCTCGCGGGAAAGAACGGTGTGGCTGCGGAAACGATCGTGGTCTGCAACGAGGCGCACCGATTCCTGGTTGCCGAACAGCTTCGCGATATCGGTTGTGCGGCGACAATCATCCTTGAACCGGAAGGCCGCAATACGGCACCCGCGGTTGCGCTCGCTGCGATGGCGGCGCTTGACAGCGCCAAGGGTTCCGATGTGCCACTGTTGCTGATCATGCCGGCCGATCACGTGGTTGACGATCCGCAGAAATTCGTTGATGCGGTCACACGCGGTAAAGCGTCAGCGGAGGACGGCAATCTCGTGCTGTTTGGCATCGTGCCGACCTCGGCGCATACCGGCTATGGCTATATCGAGGCCGATGCGTCACAGCAAGGAACGTCGCCTATTAAATCTTTCGTCGAAAAACCCGATCTCGAGAATGCGCGCCGGATGCAGTCGTCGGGCAGGCATTTCTGGAATGCCGGCATCTTCCTGTTCCGTGCAGACACCTATCTCGAAGCGCTCGCAAAGCATGCGCCCGACATGCTCGAAGCCTGCCAGAAGAGCATGGACGTAGCGGTATTGGATACCGATTTTGTTCGGCCGGATGCGGACGCGTTCAAAGCGTGTCCATCCGATTCGATTGACTACGCGGTCATGGAGAAGACT
>JAQCAD010000093.1 GCA_027621915.1 Pseudomonadota bacterium | reverse complement strand
CGCGACAGGGCCGAAAAGCTCTTGCACAAGGCGGAACATGCCTGCCTGATCACCAATTCTTTGACGGCAAAGAGCGAACTTCTGGCCACGGTCACTGTTTCCTGAAAGAGATTTCACTTGAGTAATGTGTTCTATCCTACTGTTTTAAATTGTTTTAATTCAGTGCGAAAATTTGTTTTTCTCGGTCTGATCGTCGCAGCCGCCTTGGCTGGCTGCGCGGCCAACAGCGAGCGTCTCAACAGCGACCGGATTTTACGTACGTTCGGAAACTATGGCGTTGAGATTGTCGAGAGCGAGGGCCGCAGAAGAGTCAGCAGCCTGTACAGCTCCGACCAGAGCGGCAGAACCACGCGAACCTATGCCGTCGTCGAACTCCCTGCTGATGCGAGACCTGCCTATGGCAGGGAACATGCGTTAATCGAATCGGGACAATCGATCGGCGCCACATTCAGGGCCGGCGGTTGGGCAATCGACAAGCAACATCTGTTTATTGGCGAGCTCGAGATTCCGGAGACATACGGGGAAATTGGCGAGTTAATGCATATCTCCCTGCCCGCGATGCTGGCAACGCATCAATACATTCTGAATGTGAGCAAAGACGCGCGCTCATACTCCTACGCGACCACTACCGAAATTCATCACCCGGATTACCTCAAGTCAATGGATCTGAAGGCCATTTACGGCGAAATCATTTTTGACGATTCAAACCGTGACGCCATTCACGATTTCATCGGACCGCCCAAACACCGGAAATGATATGCAAGTCCGGTTTACCCGGTTTTTTTCTGTGTAGACTCACTAAATCGTTGAAATGCAATGACTTAGGGGTTTCAGGGAGATGAAGCATTTACACCCGCTTTATGCAGTTGCCGTGTCGGCGTTCCTGCTTTCGGGCAGCGCCGCGCTCGCCCAGGGATCGGCCGAAGACCAGGCCGCCGTTTGGGCAACTGTAGAGAAAATCTGGTCTGCCGAGGAGCGCGGTGACCTCACCTGGGTCGATACTCACCTATCAGCCGACTTCATGGGATGGCCTGCCAATTCGCCTGCGCCCAGGAGCAAAGGCGCCACCCGGATGTGGGCGCGATTCGACGCCGAGCAGAGCAAAGGTCTGCTCCACGAACTCTATCCGCTTTCCATTGTCGTCCACGGGGATGTGGCAGTTGCACATTATTTGTATTCCATGGCAGCCCAGACGAAAGACAAGAAGACCGTCATGAGCAACGGCAGGTACACGGATATCCTGGTCCGGGACGGCACAACCTGGAAATTCATATCCTGGCACGGTGGCAGCGACTCAGAATAATCAAAGGGACCTTTCGGTCCCTTTTTTCTTGTTTCCTGTTTTAGCGCTTCCCGGGTAGCCGACTACCGCTTTCGTCCCCTGAAGAGCCCTCGCCTGGTGTTTTCTTCCAACTGGGCTTCAGTCGGCGGCGGCGACCGATCGTATGGGTTGTATCCTGATGAATCCGTCTCGATGACCCTAAGCTCGTAGCTCACAATATCAGCATGGCCTTTTCGATCGCCGTCGAATTCGCGCCTGACGAATTTACTGAGTATGGGAGGTTGCGTATTTTTATTGTTATGCATGCCTGGCTCCAACCATTATTATGATGGGCAAATGCGATTCTATTGATAACACAGTCGGTTCCGGACGCCAATCAGTTCGTCCGATTTTGGGGAAAACTGGATAAGTCGCTGTTTTCAAAGCAGTTGCGGCTGGCGCGCTCGGCAATTGGGAAAACCGCGGGGTTAAGCGCCCATTCAGGTATCCTCAGCTAGTCTTATCGTCAGTATCAGTGAGTGTCACCAGAGTCAGCACACTTTAGCCAGGAGGCTCACATGAACAGCCAAACGACCGCAAAGACATTCGGCTACCCGTTATCGACGATATTGGCGCTATTGACGATGTTCTTTTTCGTATTTGCAGCGGGTATGACGCTGGCGCAGGTACCAGTCGATGAAGACGGGAATACCATCCCCGCCTATTACGAGGACGATCTGGAAAGTGCTGACGCCGGCAAAGTGGCGCAAGCGACAGACACGATACTGACATCAGCTGAACTTGAGGAGCTGGTCGGCCGCGTCGCACTCTACCCGGACGACCTGCTGGCGATTGTATTGCCTGCCTCTGCTTATCCATTGGAGATTGTCCAGGCGGCTCGTTTTCTGGAGCAACTCAAATCTGACGGCGCAGTGAAGCCCGACGAAGCGTGGGACGAATCCGTTGTTGCCCTTCTCAACTATCCTGAGGTCGTGCAAATGATGGATGAGGACATCGACTGGACCTGGCGTCTCGGCGAAGCCGTCATCAGCCAGCAAAACGATGTTCTGGCAGCCGTTGAGGCGTTTCGGGATCGCGCATATGCGGCGGGCAACCTCAAAACGGATGAAAACCAGACGGTAACTTACGAGGCCGGCAGCATCGAAATCGAGCCAGCCAGCGAGGAAATCATCTACGTCCCTTATTACGAGCCGGCAGAGGTTGTCGTCTATCAGACCCGGCCTGTCTATCACTACTATCCGGATCCGTATCCCAGCTATTACTACCCGTACCCGGTCGGCTATCGCTTCGCCTCGGGTTACTTCTGGGGTGTGACCACGGCCTTCGCAATCGGCTGGAACAATCATTACCTGCACGTCTATCACCCGACGTACTGGGGCCACCCGTATTACGGACACCACTATTACGGCCACTACTATCGATATCCAAGCGTCAGTGTCTACAACAGCTATTACGTGAACAACAGCTATCGAAGGGCGAATTCTTACTTCCAGCATGGCGATTACTGGCGTCCGCGCGCAAGTGCCGGCGCACGTCAGGATGAGCCGCGGGTACGAAATTATCATTATCCGCCTGGTGGCGATCAGCGACGCCGGGACGATTCCATCGGCCGAAGCCGGCTGGATAGTCGCGACAATGGGCGCATGGCCTTGAATCTTCGCGAACGCAGCGACAGTGATCGTATTCGCGTCGGTGCCAGTAACAACGTCAGGGTTGGCGGTGCCACTGGCAGCAATGCCACGACGCAACGCGGAGCCGGCTCGGATCGCGGCCCTGTCAATTCGACCGAACGCAATACGGGTGACCGGAATGCGACAACCCGCACAAACGGCGCATCGGATGGTCGTACGGGCAATCGCGTCAGCACCAATGACCAGGCAAGAACGGCTGGCCAGGATACCCAGAATCGCGTCCGGTCAAACCCGCGTGATACCGGAACCGGCCAGAACCAGACCAGAACGACCACGCCCCGCCCGGAGATCCGATTCCGGGACCGCGGTGACGACACCGCGATAGCTGGCTCGCGAAACACGGTGAGGGCATCAGGCAATGGCCGTACATCAGCTTCTGCGGCGTCATCAAATTCTCGCGCCGCGGTTGAACGACCTGAGCAACGCGTTTCGCGGACCGCGGCTCCTCGGTCAACGTCGCCAGGCATCAGCGCGCCTTCGCAGCGAACGTCGGCGCCGAGGCCCTCAACGCCGCCATCAGTGCGCCAGAGCGCACCTGCCCCCAGCAGGGCATCTGCACCAAGGGCGTCGGCCCCATCCGTTCGCCAAAGTGCACCTGCCCCCAGGGCATCTGCACCAAGGGCGTCGGCCCCATCCGTTCGCCAAAGTGCACCTGCCCCCAGGGCGTCGGCACCGAGAGTCTCGGCACCTTCTGCCAGCGGCTCATCCTCG
>JAQCAD010000010.1 GCA_027621915.1 Pseudomonadota bacterium | reverse complement strand
ATAGTTGGTCTGGTGCTTTACCTCAATCGGAAATGTTTTGCTTCGTGATCGTATCGACGACAAAAACTGCGGCCACTTGGCTTGTTAAAAAGATTGTTGCAATGATCGCGATTATTGACCCTACTGAAAACCACAACGGGTGCGGAATAGAAATGATCGTCATAATTGTTCCGGCTAATACCAACCCGCCAACTATTGTGCAGTTAGTAACAGCTGCTTCCCTTGCGATCATCGTCGCAAGCATTCCGCCACCGAATACGCCGATCATCCACGCGATTCCAACGACAAGAAACGCGCCTGCTGGAAGTGAATCGGAGTAAGTCTTGAACGCTTCTTTGTCAGTGATGTCGAGATCTGGTGGTGGCGGATAAATCTGGTGACCGAGGTATTCAACTATCGCGATTAGAGCGATTGCTACAAAGGCCCCAAGGACAACCGCAGCGATTTTTCTAATCATTTTTCGGCCCCAATTGATTGAGTCAGGCGATTATACCGTCAGTTTCTCGATTTTGACCTGAGAAAACGGAACCAGAATACACCTTCAGCGAGCGCGCCAATGCCGACGAATGCGGTGCCCGGACCGATGGCACCAAGCGCGTAGAAGACGATAGCGGCTACGAGGAAAAGCGCGGTGATGATGTGTTGCATTTCAGGTGACCTGGCCCGGTTTATGGATCAATTGGCCTCTAGTACAGTTTTCCGGCCGGTATCTGCTCTGTACCCGACTCGTGCTATTTCGTCCTGAACACGAATTTGAGTCTGGATCGGACTTCATCGTCGGCCGGGCCGCTCGACGGCCGGGCATGTTGGGACGATGGGGTTCTATTCGTCAGCACCGGATGCCACGATCTGTTTCACGACATCACCATCAGTGTCGAAGAAACGCAGGCTGCCCTGTTCCTTCATATACAGCCATATACAGCACGGCAGCACCCTTGGACTCCGCTCCATGCAGCGCTATGCCGCCCCCGCCATGGGCGAATTGAGCTCCGCCAATTCTGGTTGTACCTGCGTCATCGTTGATGAAGAGTCCCGTGCCGTCCGCATCATGGGTGACGCGCAAGCGATCGTTACCGTCACTATCCATAATGTACAGGCCGACAACGCTGTCTTTTGACGACAGCTCCGCTCGTACTTTGTCGTTTTCATCGATCAACTGAATTGATGTCGCTCGAACGACTGCGGGTCCGGCTGTAGCTGCGATCAGCATCGTAACGATTGTCGCGCCAGCAATAATCGTTAGCCAGCGATTCTGTCGCTCAAGCATTTCCAGGCGGACCTGCGTTGATTTGTTGTATTTGTTCATTGCCGTCTCAACTCCGGTTTCCCCTGTCTCCCAAGAATAGCACCGCTCCGATGACATCGAGCAATATGCACATTATGTGCAATAAATGGTTATCTGGAGATTCCCTCAAACGATGCTCCCGGGCCCGGGAGAAACGACCTGTAACATCGGGCCTTCGCTCCAGTTCCGCAAGTCTCGATACCCGAAATTCGGAGTAATTTTCCGCGAACAAGTTGGCCGCGAACAGCTTTTCCGCCAAAGTTCGCCGGCTATTTTGAAAAACCGAATTCCCTGCCATCATCAATCGTGTTCGTATTCATAGCGACGAACAGTCGGCCCTCTGCACCGAAAATCAAAACAATTTCAGGTTTGTGTCAGCAGATAGATCAGGTGCTGCGCTTTTCTCGTCAAAATGAAACCGGACGATCGTTCGGAATTTACTGCGGCCGTAAACCGGTCAGGAATATGCTGAACCTGAAGCCGCAATTTCGAAATAATTAGTTCATAATCCGCTGTATCAATGGATTACCTGGGAGCAGCACATATGGCGAAGGCAACAGCACGTCACATCTTGGTTGATACTGAACAACAATGTCAGTCGTTGAAGGACGATATCACCGGCGGTGCTGACTTTGCGGACCTTGCCAAGAAGCATTCCTCGTGCCCATCGGGCCGGAACGGCGGTGATCTCGGCGAATTCGGACCTGGAATGATGGTTCGGGAATTCGACGAAGTCGTATTCAGTGCCGATGTGGGCACCGTGCAAGGACCAGTCAAAACTCAATTTGGATACCATCTGCTGGAAGTAACCAGAAGATCGGACTGAATCAGAAAACGCACACGTGGTCGCAGAACATTCAGGAAAGCCCCGGCACAGGCGGGGCTTTTTTTATGCGACGTCTTTCGACCCCATGTCGAGATCGGTCAGGTCATGCATTTTCACTGGCAGCTCGCGAATACGTTTTCCCGTTGCATTGAAAATTGCATTTACAAGCGCGGGAGCGATCGCAGGCGTTCCGGGTTCGCCCGCACCACCGATTTTCTCGCCACTGTTGATAATGTAAGTCTCAATCTCAGGCGACTCATTCATCCGCAACATCTGGTAATCGTGAAAATTACTTTGCGCGACCGCGCCTCGACGAATAGAGATATCGCTGTATAGTGCGGCCGTCAACCCGTAGACAATGCCGCTTTCCATCTGTGCTTTCATGCCGTCCGGATGCATCGCAAAGCCGGCATCGACTGCGCAGATCGTACGTCGCGGAAATACTCGTCCGGCTACGATCTCAATTTCGACCACCTGAGCAACAATGGTGCCAAACGATTTATGGATGGCGATGCCTCTGCCCCAGTTTTCGGGGAGCGTCGCGTTCCAGTTCGCCTTTTCTGCGGCAAGATCTATTACTTTTTGAAAGCGTGGCGCGCCTGCAAGGAGGTCGTGACGGTACTGATATGGGTCCCGACCTGCTTCGAAAGCAAGTTCATCGATAAACGATTCTGTAAAAAATGCATGCAGAGAATGATCTACGCTTCGCCAGAATCCCCAGGGAACATGTGTCCTGGACTCTGCGTAATGTATGTACTGATGTGCTATAGCGTATGGAATATACGGCGCTTCTTTTGGATCATGTTTGTCTACATATTGATTGATCCACGCAGTCGGTTGACCGTTGCTGTCGAGCGCCGCCCTGAAACGACTGATGCTCGCCTGACGATAGTGGTCATGTCGCATGTCTTCTTCTCGTGACCAGATCAGTTTGACCGGATAGGGCACTTCTGCCGCGATCCTGGCCGCCTGAATGGTGTAGTCGGGGAACGCACGGCGACCGAACCCGCCTCCCAGGTAGGCGTTGTACAGGAGCACATTCGCGAGATCCATTTCAAGTGCATCCGCCACCTCCGCGGCAAAACCAAGCGGGTTTTGTGTTCCCGTCCAGAGCTCGCAAATATTGTCATGCATCCATGCTGTGCAGTTCATCGGCTCCATTGGCGCATGGGACAAATAGGGAACCCGATACTCTGCTTCAACGATGCGGTCAGCCGCACTGAGCGCGCTGATCGCGTCTCCCTGTTCGAAATCGAGAATTTCCTCGCCGTCGACCGTCGCTTTGTCCATATCAGCGGCGAACTGCCTGAATATGTCGCTTTGCTCGATCGTCTCGCTGCCGTTTTGCTCGAATTCAATCTTCAGTTGGTCAAGAGCCTGTTGTGCCTGCCAATAGCCGTCAGCGATAACTACGACAGCATCTCCAAGGTTAACAACCTTGCGAATGCCCGGCATATCCTGGATCGATGAATCATCAACAGATTTGACGGTCGTCCCGAACACGGGTGCCGCTTTCACTGCCGCGTACTTCATGCCGGGTAGCGATGCGTCGATACCAAACTCAGCTGTGCCATCAACCTTCGAAGGCACATCAAGACGCAGCACGTCCGTTCCCATAATCGTGTATTCGTCAGGCGTCTTCAGGCGCGGCTTCACCGGTAATGACAGTGCCGCGGCTTGCAATGCGAATTCGGCGAACGGCGCCGAACGTGAACTGGCCTGGTGAAAAATCTCTCCTTTTCGAGCCGAAAGCTCGCTTGCAGGTACGCTCCATGCATTCGCTGCGGCCTCGAGCAACACTGCACGTGTTGCAGCTCCGGCAACTCGCATGCCCAGCTGACCCGTCGTTGGTACAGATGTACTGCCGCCAGTGATCTGCATGTTCATTGCTTTCATCACCGTCAGGAAAAAGCCATCGACGGTGTCTACGAGGAAAGACGGAAAGTCGACGTCACCGGCAATGAATCCTTTAGCCAGCGCATAATTTGCGTACTCTTTGTTCGCTGGCGCCTCGAGCATTTTCATCTGCTGCCAATCAGCGTCCATTTCGTCAGCCAGCATCATTGCGAGCGTCGTATGCACGCCCTGACCCATTTCCGCATGCGGCACAATGGCTGTGACTGAGTTATCCGGCGAAATCTTAACCCAGACATTGAAGATCGAATCGTCTTCTCCGGCGATCATCTTTCTGACTTTGTCGGCGCGGTTACCCGGACGAATGGCGACACCGAAGACGACGACCCCACCGGCGAGCACGCCCGCGGAAATAAATGCCCTCCTGGTCCATTTACCCATTGATCGCCTCCCGATCTGCTGCAGCTGCATTTATCACTTTTGATGCGCGCTTAATGCCTTTGCGAATCCTGGAATACGTACCACAACGACAGATGTTTCCACTCATCGCCGCGTCGATATCCGAGTCATTCGGAGCCGGATTAGATTCAAGTAGTGCAACCGCTGACATCACCTGGCCGGACTGACAATAGCCACATTGGGGTACCTGTTCGTCAATCCACGCCTGCTGCACAGGATGCAAACCGGCTTCTGCTGAACTGATGCCCTCGATTGTCCTGATCTCCATGCCCACCGCGGCGGAAACTGGAGTTACACAGGAGCGAATCGGTGAACCGTCAAGGTGTATCGTGCACGCGCCACATTGAGCGATGCCACAACCGAATTTTGTTCCGGTCAGGCCGATCTGTTCCCGAATAACCCAAAGGAGTGGTGTGGCCGGATCGACGTCCACGTCATGATTTTCGCCATTGATATTCAATGTTGTCATTGTTTCGTGATTCTCCCGTCTGGGGTCTGGTCCGATAGTGGCGCGATGAAACCGGACTGCAGTAGTCGGACAAGGTACTCCAGAGCCAGGTTGGCGGCAACCGGTCAAAATTCAGGCTAAAATGCGCCAGGGCCGCCGTTTGGAAACGCTCCGTTGTCGAGAAAAATACTAAGAAACCTGCAGGGCGTTGTCACCTTCTCTGCCTGTACGATCAATACCGTCATTTGTTTTGCGCCCATCATGGTTATCGCGGTGTTGAAATTTGCAATGCCCGTCCGGCAGTTTCGCAATCTGATGACTCGCTTGATCATGTCTATCGGTGAGGGCTGGGTCACGTGCAATGCATTGATATTTTCGATTGGAAATTCAACGCACTGGGATTTTCGCGGACTGGACGGTCTGTCTAAAGACAAATGGTATCTTGTCATCGCCAATCACCAAACGTGGGTCGATATTATTGTTCTGCAGACAATGCTGAACAGGCGAATACCGTTTCTCAAGTTTTTCATCAAACAGGAGTTGATCTGGTTTCCGTTTCTTGGCCTGGCCTGGTGGTCGATGGACATGCCGTTCATGAAGCGCTATTCAAAATCCTATCTGGCAAAGCATCCGGAGAAGAAAGGTCAGGATCTCGAAGTGACGCGCATGGCCTGCGAGAAATTCAAGGATACGCCGACATCGGTCATAAATTTCATTGAGGGCACTCGTTTCACTAAAGAAAAGCACGCCAATCGCGGGTCTACTTACGAGCATCTTTTGCCCCCAAGAGCAGGTGGAGTCGCACTCGCGTTGACGTCGATGGGAGAGATGTTTGACGCAATCCTCGACGTAACGATCGTTTACCCGAAAGGAATTGCCGATTTCTGGGGAATGATGTGCGGAGAGTTCGAGCACGTTGTTGTTGACGTTGTACGTCGCCCGGTTGATGAATGGCTTTACAAAGGTGACTATCAGAACGACAGGGACTTCCGTCGCGATTTTCATCAGTGGTTAACGCAGATTTGGACGGAAAAGGACAGGAAGTTGAGTGATCTCGGCAATTTCGACGATCCTCCTGAGTAGAGTAAACTATTCGCTGGAATCTGAGGGAGGTAGCAACATGCGCGTCAGCCGGTTCTATGACACCGTCGCGTTCGATGTGCGTGACGCTGCGCCAATGCTGTTCTTCGCATCAACTTCATCTGCCGGCGACATCGACGACTATCTGTTGATAATGCGCACGGAAAAGGATGACCTCGGCAATGAGATTGTACTGGAAATTAACGAGCAGCAATTGCCCGGTAGCGAGATGATTTCCGAAGTGCGCATGTCAGGAAATATGCTAACTCTTATTTTTCATGAGAAAGTGAGAGCGCTCGAGGGCGCGTCGCAAATGGTCCTGACTTTCGAAGATTCGCCTGAAAATCGAACATCAATTGAGGCGGGTATTTTCAGAGTACTCGGCGAGAAGCTTTGCGGCGGCCGGGCTTGATCAGACGACGATGCTCGACCTGAGACCGAATTGTGAACATTGCGACTGCGATCTGCCGCCGGACTCCGGCGACGCGATGATATGCACTTTTGAGTGCACATTTTGCCGACGATGCGTCGAGTCAGAATATCAGGGAGTATGCCCAAATTGTGGTGGCAATTTTGAGCCAAGACCAGTCAGGCCTTCGGCTGCACTAGTCCGTCACCCGGCATCCAATGCGCGAGTGACCAGGGGCTGAAATGTCGCTGTACAGCGTTTATGTCGTGAGTTGTCGGGATGGCAGTCTGTATACCGGCATTGCGACGGACGTATCTCGTCGAGTGTCCGAACATGAAGAGGGAACTAAAGGAGCAAAGTATCTGCGCGGGAAGGGGCCGTTGACACTTGTCTATCACAAGGAGATCGGAAGTCGAAGTCTGGCGTCGAAGATCGAGAGCCGGGTCAAAAAATTGTCAAAAGCGGAAAAGGCAGACTTAAAGAATCTGGCTGAGCAAATCAATGAGTTCGTAACCGAGATAGTTACTTTCGACGATCATGCCGAACGGCAGTCATAACCGACAAAGCCCAAGGCCGACAATCATGTTTTCATATTCGTTATTTACCACACCTAGTAGAGAAGGATTGGTTTCCCGAACGGTGGAAGCTCAATAGTTACTTCCATTTCGTTTTCTGCCGCGATCTTGTCCAGCCACCTGGCAGTCTTGACAACGTTATCGAGCATGTTTGGTAGCAGTCTTACTTCCCCAAAAGGGGCGGTGTAATCGTCGTGGTGAATAGCGATTACACGCGACGCCCGCGTCGCCGTTACCGTCTGTTCCCAGAGAGTATTGGTGTACTCCATTCCGAGGTCAGCGAGCATAGCCACGCTGAGCATTACAACGTCGACCTCCTCTTCTCGTAATTTGTTCTCAACATACCCACCACTGCCCTGAACCAGTGTTCGGCCGCGCGGGTGATCCACAATAATCGACCACGCGATACCGGTTTTCCAGGCTGAAATCCGCGCCGGCTGAATCAGTGGTTCGTCTATGACACCGGCGAAAAATTCTTCATTGTCGAATCCAATGGGTGCATGAGCTGACGCGATCATTTTAATAGTGAAATCGCCAAACTGCCTCGTCTCACCGTCGGCCAGTATCTGGTACTGGTCAACCGGAACATTTTCACCACGCACGATGTTAGCTGTTGACTCAGAGCCGAGGACAATCGCGCTGGTTCTGTTGGCGATATGACCAATATCCATTGCGTGATCAAAATGTGAGTGAACGGGCACAATTGCAGCCAGGCGGTCCACTCGAAAAGTGGCAAGTGTGTAGTTGATGGCAGAGACATCAGACCGAACGGACTGCAACATTGCCAGTTGTATGGGATTGATCCGCGTAAATACGCCGTCAATCAGGATTTGCGTTTCTCCGTCGTCAAACAGGATCGTAGTAATGCCTAACCACGTCGCCGTGACCGCATCGCCGGGCTCGCTGGTAGTCGTAGCCAATGGCCAGGAAATGTCGTCAATCGAACCACGTATTTGCCATTGTCGCCAGACGATGTAAGTCATCATCAGAATCAATGATGCGACCACGATCGCGACGTTGCGAATTAGACGGATGTAGCCGGTCATAAATCAAAAATCAAAGTCAAGTGAGCCTATAGGACTACAGGTACGCCGCTGGGTATGAGCGGGGACATTGAACACGGTTTTCTGCCGTGATGCGGATTCTGACGGATTATAGCTGAAATGAAACGGCAGGCCGCCTGTCAGGTTGCCAAAGGCGAGTAACTGGCGGACGCGCTCAGGAAAAACTGAGTTGTGCGTTGAGATCCCTGCGGGACGCATCGTCCGTTAATGCAGCCGCTCGAACGGTCATCCATGCTGCGTCCCAGTCTGTAACCTTGCACGGGCCAAAAACGAACTTGGCGATGTAGCTATCAAGATCCCCAAGGTGGATAACATTCTTCTCCTGCGCCGATGTGAACCGAACGGCACCCGTGAAAACGACCAGGCCCGCAACCGGCACTTGCGGGATAACAATCTGCAGAGCCTTGCAGCGTCCCTCGTTTTGGATAAGCGGATTCAGAAATCTGCGTCGATGAACGCCATCGACATTGGTCCACTGAGGTTCCCTGGAATCGCCGAATACGACGCCGTTGTAATGCTTGGTCTGAATACACAAAATGCCACCGGACGTCAGGATAGCGTGGTCAATGTGCGTCAGCCCGCCGTAAGCACCCGGTAAAATGAAATCCTCCATGACGTTTGCGCTTCGGCCGTACAGGGTTTTTCGGATGCGATGACTGCCAATTCTCTTTGCTACGATTCTGCCGACCTGGGCCGCGGACGTGCGAAAGAGCAATGTGATCAAGAGAGCCGCGGCAATGGCAATAATCAACATGCCAATACCGGTATTGGATAGGCCGGTAACCACGTTGTCCTCCGCCGCTACCGATGGCCAGGCGGTCGTAATGCTGGCGATGATAATGGTATTTGGCGGAAAGCGCGGGGTCATAGGGCTAGATTATGACTAGTCGGTCGTGGCCGCTTTGTACTCTGTCACGTTTTGCGATTCCGGGCAGATCGCTCGACCGGGACTGTGAGCTGGTTGTTTTCTGCTGTTAGCCATTGGTGGGATACGCCAGGTAGTAGTTGTCAACTTTCGCAAGTCGTAGCTCGATGTCGTACGTTCGACTCAGATTCTTTTCGGTTAGTACGTCACTTTTCGTTCCGTCAGCCACAATTTTCCCCTTCCGGAGCAATATGACCCGATCGATATCGGGAGGAATCTCGTTGAGCAGGTGTGTAACCAGAACGATGTTCTTTCCTGCTGTTATCAACCGCCTGATCCGGGCGAGATAGTCGAAGCTTGCCGCGAGATCAAGACCAGCTGTTGGCTCGTCGAGAATCAGCGTATCTGGATCATGAACAAGCGCACGCGCAAGAAGGCAGCGGCGTTGTTCCCCCGTCGACATCCTGTTTAGCGGTGTGTGGATAAGAGAATCAATCCCCAGCATCTGCATGACTCGCTTCGCCACTGATGTCTGGTCGGTTGAGATCCGGCGGGCGAGTGAGCCATGAACACCGACACTTGACAGGTATCCCGACAACACAACATGCAGGCCCGAAACAGTATTCCGGTAACTCGCTTGCAGGTCGTGCGAAACAATGCCGATATGCGAACGAAGCTCCCATACATTCCAGTTCTCACGGCCCAGGATTCGAACCCACGAGTCGTCGCGTCGCACCGGATACAGCTCCCGGTTGATCACTTTCAGCAGGGTCGTTTTTCCCGACCCGTTTGGCCCAAGAATCGCTGTGGGCTCACACTGATCAATCCTGAGTGTCAGGTCTTCGAAGACGCACGTTCTGCCGCGATAAATGGTCGCGTTCTTAATGTCGATCAGTGGATCTTCAATCATAAGTTGCGGATCTAATCAGAGCTGATTAGTCAAGTTTGCAGGTTGCCACGAATGGTGTTCGAGATACGCGGGATTGGGATTGATCGAATGGCCTTGCTCGAGGCGCTCCGCGAGCCATTGGAACCATTCGAAAACGGCGAGCTCGTTTTGTTCTTGCCGCAACATCTGTACCCACGGTGCCAGCTTACGCCACAATGCAGGACAACTTGCACCGATGAGGTTGTAAACGACCATGTACGGCACAATGCGTTGAAACGTCATCACCCCGATACTTTCCATAGTTGCACTAATCAGCATAGCGGCGTCTTCGAGATCGGATTCACCGTCCTCTATGTCATTGGCGCTCAAACCCGCCGGCAAGCGTAAAATCCGCTTGTATGCGACTGTGAATTTCGGGTTTCCAAAAAAACGGAATAACTCGATGGCCGCCAGTTCGCGACGTTGCTGGCGAGTTTGCCGCATCTGTAATACGGCGAAGATCAAACCGCCAACCACAATTATGGCGCCGACGATTTCCGCAACATTAGCGAGACTTGTTAGATCGTTCACTTATATTCCCTCTGTAGTGACTCTTTAGGTACGGAGATTTTCATACATGCTGAATTCGCTATTTTTCGCGCCGGAAAACGACGGCGCGTGGCACCGTCAATAACAATCCGGAGACGACTATGGCGAATAACACGCCATTAGATCCTAATGCCGACAGATTTCGCCAGCCAGTATGCCAGCGGAATCTACACAATCCAGAATCAAATGAAGTTCAATATCGAAGGCATTTGCGTATCACCTGTGTCAATAAGCGCCTGAATGGCGATCATGCCCATGGCGTACATCGGGTAGCCCATCACTGGAGTGAATCGACCAGTGGTTTAGCGGAATCGCTGCGCGGTCTGCGATAGCAGGATCACCAGGTGCCAGGACGGGCCCGATCGCGTGGGATCAGACCGAATCGCCTGAAGTCGGTTCGACCAGTTGTTGCTGTTCCCATTTTCGAACCAGATCGCGATTGTCGATTTGCCACGGATGAAAGTCTTTTCGAAAAAATCTGAACCAGGCCGGAATTACACGCCGCAACATGCCAGGTTTCAGGAACAGGAACTTGAGCCCGCTGGCCCATTCACGGGCGCTCCAGAGTTTGCCCTCTTTGTCCAAAATAATGCACACGTTGCGCAGGGTATCTTTAAAGAAAAAGAAAGTGTTCAAAAGCAATGCCTGTCGTCGCTCAGACACCGTGCCGCCTACTGCGACAAATACGTCAAACGCGACGGCTTTATGCTCGGTTTCCTCGACGCCATGCCATTCCCACAGACTGGCGATCTGTCGGTCTGCCCCGGTTAGTACATCCTGGTTTGTAAGCAGATCGTTCGCCATGATGGCGGTAAGGTGTTCGTTTGCCACGGTGCCCGCCAGTCGGCGCCTGGCTGATAGTTCCCGGTATGCCCAGGCCATACGCTCGCGCTCATGCTTTTCGAATCGGATAAGATCGTAGTCCCTCAGCTCGCACAACAGCTCGTTGTACCTCTGATGTTGTACCCGGTGAGTGGATTCCTGCGCGCGAAACGACGCGATTTCGGCAAGTAGCTTCGGATCGTCGATGTCGTCCTGGAAATGGCAGACACTATCGATAAAGAATTTTTCGCCTAAAGGAAATAACAGCGACATGGCGTTGAACCAGGCTGTTCTGAATGCTCCGCTACCATGCCAGTCAGAGGATAAAGCCTCTTCAATCTCGAACGACTTTCGTCGTGGACCGAATGCGAGGCCGTCTGGGCTAAAGCTTTGCGACAATACAGGCATGACCCGAATTCTACAGCTACAGCGCAGGAGTAACCATGCGCTGTTATGCTAAACATGCAGATACGCAGGCTTCAATTGATTCAGCCCGGAGGCGACACTGATCATGTCCGTTGGATTCTGGCCGGTTGTGGCAATTATTGTCTTTGTCATCGTTTGGGTGATTTCTAAAGTTATCTTCTATGTAAAAAAAAGCGAAAAACAATGGCAGGCCGTTGACAAGAGCAAGCTTAAGCGCTGGGAAGATGATGAAGGGTAGATATCCGCTTATCGAGCTTGCAGTCTGAACGGCGCGCCGCAATCCCGACGGAGTTCACGGCCACGGGTCAGGCCATTAAATCGTACTAAATGCGACCCCGCTTATGCCCGGTATCGCATTTTTGCTTTAAACTAGCCGGCAATCTGGAAGAGGCGGATCTATGATCAGGAAAAATGACCGGCGACTGGCAATCCTTCTTGCCGTGATCTTGTCGCTGGGGACTGCCTGCGATATCGCAACGACAACATCTGACACGTCACAGACTGATGTTGTGCGACAACGCGACGCTGAAACTGCCGGCGGCAGCACTAGCGCCGAGAGTGGCGATTCGGGCGACGTTAAAGTGGATCGTGCAGTCGTCGCCGAAACGCTGCCATATGCCGAAGTTGGCGAGCAACTTGTTTATGGCCATTTCGCGTTTCCGGCAGATATGGTAGACCCTCTGCCCGGAATCATCGTGATTCACGAGCGCTGGGGTCTTGATGATGGTGTGCGTGCCCAGGCGGCCCGCCTTGCCGCGCAAGGATACGTCGTACTTGCGATTGATCTTTTTGGCGGCAAAACTGCTGGAGACGTTGCCGCGGCGCGCCCGCTGATGGTTGAAGTTGTTGAGAATCCGGAGCTGGCGGATGACAATATTCGCCAGGCATACCAGTTCCTTGCCGAATCTGGCCAGGCACCTGCGATAGGCGTATTGGGATGGAGCTTCGGCGGCGGCTGGGCTCTGAACACAGCCCTGTTATTTCCCGACGATCTGGATGCCGCCGTTATCTTTTACGGACCGGTAACTGACAATATCGATCGCCTTGCGCCGCTGAACGTCCCTGTTCTGGGAATATTTGGTAATAATGATCGCGGCGTCACCACGGATACAGTTGAATCATTTGAGACGGCCATGGAAAGCCTCGGTAAAGATCTCGAGATCGTCATGTACCCGAATGTTGGTCACGCGTTTGCTGATCCCGGTGCTGCTACTTACAATGCAGAAGTTGCCGAGCAAGCCTGGTTGCTGGTTGTAGAATTCCTCAGGAAACACCTTGTCGGAGATTCTGAGTAGCTCTGGAACAGTCATTGCCGTTTGGGAATGCTCGTGATCAGGCGCCGGGTACTTTGCAAAGGAGTACTACACTGAGCGGTTTTGACGCGTAGATCATGTGTTTGTCTATCTCATTCGCACACAGTAATGAAGCCTGTACAGACAGTGCGGCTTTCACTTCGAGTGACTCTTCTCCATTCGTCTGCTTGTTGCCGATCAGTGGAGGGTTTTCGCCGGGCTCGACACAGAAATTATCAATCGCAATCGGGCCGATCTGCGGTGCCGGAATGGTCAACGTCATCGAAATGGGGCCGTCTGCCGAAATCGTGTCGGCCGTCGGCGATTTTCTGGTATCAGCGACACTTATGGACAGTGCCATGGGGCCGAAGCCGGCAGCGCATTGCGCGTTCAGTTCGAGCTTGTAGTCCAGAGATGGCAGGCGAATGAAACGTCTTTCAGCCCGGCGCCTGGCGACTTCGACAACCGGTGTGTCGGCGCCAATGACAAGTGTTGCTGGCTCCGTCAATTGACTGGCCGAATCATGGCTAGCGGTCACGGAAAGCAGGACAACTAAGGGGTAGTAACGCAGGGTCATACTCATTCACCAAGGCTACGTGATGCGGTCCGGAAAAAAAAGTTGGCAAGTCACGGCGGCCCGAAAATTTCTGTGTATCGACGCCTGCTAGATATTTGTAGGCGAACCCGGTGATTATTGACCATCACCATCCTCAAAGGAAAATGACAGCTGGTATCAAGAGCATGAGCACATTCGATATGACCGTTCGACTGGCCCGCCGAATCGCCATTGGCATTGTTGGCGCGACTGTCCTCGCGCTGGGAATTGTATTGATTATTGCACCAGGGCCGGCCTTCATCGTAATTCCCATTGGGCTGGCTATTCTCGGGATGGAGTTCGCCTGGGCCAGACGGTGGCTCGGACGATTGAGGCAACACTTAAGCGCCGAAAACTCTAAAAGATACGGCGAGCAAGCTGAGCAGCACCGCAACAGGCATAGCCGATCATAAGCAATTCCACTTAAGTAGAAGAAAAAGAAGGGAGCCGGAGAACCCAAATTCGATGTTCGACTGGGGCCGATCCGACACGGAACGGTCCCCGGCTCCCAAAGGATGGCGGCAATAAAAACAGGGGGTTGCCGCCGGGCCGTCTGAGGCCCAAAGCATCGGATCAAAACTTAAACAGAAATGAGCCGATTTATTACGGTCACAGCACCGTCGGTCAATCGGGGGAGAGTTGCCCTCGGGGCGCTGCGAACCGGAATCTTGTTACCAAGCGAATGTCTTAACGATCACCCGCAACCTTGACTGAAGTCGGGCCGATCAGGCGGATATCAAGATCCAGCTTGCTGTCTGTGAGTACCGCCTCAACCGCGCCCTTAATGGCGTTGGCGTTGGCTTCTTTCACGACGCCGCGATCGATCTTGACGGGTGACACGTTCGCAAGCTCCTTTGCCGCAGCTTCGACCCGCTCTGTGACGACGATTTCGTCAGCAATACTGACGTTCACGCCAAGTAATCCGGCAAGTGCCAGACCGGCGATAAGCTTATGTTTGTTTTCCATCATTCTGTCCTTGGTTTGCAAGCTGGCGCGTCCCCGCGGGCCACCACCAGCTAAATTGATAACTCGTCTGTTGCAGATATCGTGCCAACTTCAAAAAATGCGTAAAAACAGCGATTTACCTGGTAATCGACGGTCACGAAATTCCGTAAATTACGAAAAATCGTAATCGTATTTACGGGATTTCGTATATACTGCCGGCATGGCGCGACCAGACGACTATCAATGGCTTTTTCGCAAAGCCCCGACAATGGCAACCTCAATCGGCGAGGATGGCCGCTACCTCGATGTAAACGACGCGCTGCTGACCCGGCTTGGATTTGAACGCGACGCGATGATTGGAAAGCGGCCGGCTGATTTCGTGACAGCTGAAAGCGCCGAGCGAATCGAAAAGGAACTGTTGCCGACCCTCAGGCGAACAGGTCGACTCGAGAACAGACCGATTGCGTTCATTTCAAAAGAGGGCGAGGTCGTAAACTGTCTGACGAATTCCCTGGTAGAGCGAAGTGCCGACGGCGCGTTTGTTCGCACGATGGCGATGTATAGCGAGGTTTCCGATCTTGGCCGGGCCGACTGGCAGTATCGTCAACTCTACCAGGCAACACCCGCGATGCTGCACACCGTTGACGCCAATGGCTGCATTAGCACGGTGACCGAACACTGGTTACAAAAAATGGGCTACTCGCGAGAAGAGGTCGTGGGCCGGTCAATCATGGACTTCTACAGCGAAGCCGATCGCAAGCGCCTTTCATCAGGGTATCTCCAGGAACTCATCGCAGAAGGGCAATTCAGCAATGAACCACGGCAAATGGTTACAAAGAACGGCAAGGTTCTCGATCTCGTCATGTCTGCCATATCCGAACGTAATTCCGCCGGCCAGGTGCAACGGATGCTGGTCGCGTCGAAAGATGTAACCGAGCGTAACCAGGCAGAACGGCAGTTGCGCGCGGCACTTGCCGAGAACGCGACGCTGAAGGACGAACTGGAACGCGAACGCGACTACCTTCGAGAGGAGGTCAATATCGCAATGAATTTCGGTCGTATCATTGGCCGCAGTCCCCTTCTGAAGCAGATGCTTGCTCGCATTGAGGCAGTCGCCAATACCCCGGCCAATGTACTTGTGCTCGGCGAATCGGGCGTGGGCAAAGAACTGGTGGCACGCGCAATCCACGCGCGCAGTCGCAGGGCGAACGGGCCGCTCGTGAAAGTCAATTGCGCGTCAATTCCAAAGGAGTTGTTTGAAAGCGAGTTTTTCGGCCACGTGAAAGGTGCGTTTACGGGCGCACATCGTGACCGGATTGGTCGTTTTCAGCTCGCAGATGGCGGATCGATCTTTCTGGATGAGGTGGGTGAGATCCCGTTTGAACTACAGGGGAAACTGCTTCGCGTCCTTCAGGAAAGCGAGTTTGAACGTGTCGGCGATGATATCACGCGGTCTGTTGACGTTCGGGTAATTGCGGCAACCAATCGGAACCTTGAGCAGTTGATCGTAGATGGAAAATTCCGCGAAGACCTGTTCTACAGGCTAAGCGTTTTTCCGATCGATGTGCCACCACTTCGCAAACGCCCGGAAGACGTGCTGCAACTGGCCCAGCATTTCCTCGAGCAGACTTGTAACGAATTCGGACGTAAACCACTTAAGCTTACACAAGCCCATGCGAAGGTTATTCAGGCTTATGACTGGCCGGGCAACGTCCGTGAACTGAAAAACGTGATCGAAAGAGCTGTGATACTTTCCAAAGGAAATAACCTTCGCCTGGACCTGTCATTGCCAGCGGGCGCTGCAAGCGCGATCGGCGTTGGACGCGACGGCTTCCGGGTCGTGGATCGTGTGCTCACCGAAACCCAAATACGCGCTCTCCATAAGGACAATTTGATCGCTGCGTTGAATCAGACGAACTGGAAGGTTTCCGGAGCGGACGGGGCGGCGCAGTTACTGGGTATCAAACCGACCACGCTGGCGGATCGCATTAAATCATTCGGTATACGCAAACCCCGTCGATAGTGTTTTAATAAGGGCTGCGTGTGATCAGGTTGGGCGGCGAAGAATGACGATGGGCGAAGTCAGATACATTCTTGCACTATTGTTCATTGCGCCAATTGCGATTGGCGCTTCGTTGCCATTGCCGGTGCAAAGTGCGTTGAACTATCGAGGAGTTCCGGACGACGCGCTAAGCATTTACGTCGAAGAAGTTGATACTGGCGACGTTATTCTTTCCTGGAATGCAGACGTATCCAGAAATCCGGCATCGGTGGAAAAGATGGTGACGACCCTGGTCGCATTGGACACGCTCGGGCCTGCATACCGCTGGAAGACGGAAGTGCGCTACATGGGGGCGGTGACCGATGGAGTACTCAATGGTGACATCGCGATCAAGGGTTACGGTGACCCGTACCTGGTAACAGAACGATTCTGGCAATTGCTCAGGGAGATTCGCAGGTCCGGTATCAATGAGATAACCGGCAACCTGCTGATTGACGACAGCTATTTCGATGTTGGTGATTACGATCCGGCGGCATTCGATCGGGAGCCTCTTCGTGCCTACAATGTCGCGCCAAATGCGCTATTGACCAATTTCAAGGTCGTTCGTTATTTTTTCGAGCCAGATCCTGCGGCGTCAGGTGTAAGCGTTCGCCTGGAGCCGGCACTGGATAATCTGGCAATCGTCAATCAATTGAAAGTATCCAATGGTGCATGCCGCGGTTACCAACGAGGCATAACAATTACGCCGAACGACGATGTTAGCAAAATTACATTTAGCGGCCGATTTCCAAGTGGCTGCAGTGCTTATGCGATGGATCGGACGGCGCTTGGCCATAGCGAGTTTACGTTCGGATTGTTCAAATCACTTTGGCAGGAGTCAGGTGGCAAGTTTTCTGGAGAATGGAAGAACGTGACAGTCGATGAAGTGCTCGCACCATCGCTGGTTTTCGATTCATTGCCGCTCGCGGAAATTATTGCAAAGGTTAACAAGCACAGTAACAACGTAATGGCAAAGCAGCTGCTTTACACGCTTGCCGCGGAGCGATTCGGACCGGCTGGCACGGAGCAAAAGGGCAGACAGGTTGTCCAGGAGTGGCTCGTACGGCACGGCCTGGACACCGCCGAACTGAATATTTCCAACGGCGCAGGTTTATCACGAAATGCCAGGATGACTGCCCGGAATCTTGGAGAATTGCTGCGCTACGCATATAAGAGTCCGTACATGCCGGAGTATATGTCGTCACTTTCCCTGTCCGGACTGGATGGCACGCTGTCGAGACGATTTCGCGGTAGCACATTGACGGGCCTGGCGCATATGAAGACCGGATCAATGGATCATGTCAGCGCGGTCGCTGGTTATTTCCAGGCGTATACCGGAAAGCGCTACATAGTGGTCGCACTCCTGAATCATACAGACGTGCATCGTGGACCCGGCGAGGAAGTGCAGGAGATGTTGCTACGCTGGCTGTCTGACCGATAAAAGCGGTCTGCGTCGTCAAACAGAGACAGCATTGGCCCGCTAATTCATTGATATCTGTAGTAAACTCCACCCTGAATAAAGTTGCCTATTTTGACGCGGCAGGACATTTTTCTTGAGGAGCGATTATGCGTCACGCATTCCTTTGGCTGATTTTCTTACCGCTGACTGCGGCCGCGGAAACGGCCTATATCACTGATAACCTGCGGCTTGGCCTGCACCTCGCGGCAGATACGAGCGATCGCGCATTTCGAACGCTCGAGAGCGGACAGGAGCTTGAGATTGTTTCACGCGACCGGAATTATGCCAGCGTTCGACTACCGGATGGTGTCGAAGGGTACGTCAAAGTTGCATACCTGGTTTTCGACAAGCCGGCAAAACTGATCGTTGCCGAAACACAGTCGACGGTCGACAGGCTGCAAAGCGAACTTGCGGAAACCAAGGCTGCATTCGCAGAACCTTCGGCAACAATCGAGACATTGCGAAGAGAGCTCGAGGTGAGTGTTTCGACTGCGGAAGCGAGTGCCGCAGAGGTCGCCAAATTGTCATCAGAGCTAGTTGACTGTCGCGGGCGTCAAGATGCGTACAAATACAGTTTGCCGTACATGTGGGTAGGCGGGGCAATGCTCCTGTGTTTGCTGGGAGGGTTCGTCTTTGGCATTTGGTGGATCGACCAACGTATTCGCCGACGTCACGGTGGCGTGCGGGTTTACTAAAGACCGAAAGTTACGCTGCTACTGACAGCTTGCTATCGAATCCATTCCTGACTGGCAGCCCTGCACTTCCAACAAGCTCGTTGACCTCGCGCTGACTGCCAGCGTGAGTCACACGTTCGATCTGATCGCCACTCAAATGTGGTGCGAACAGCCGCAGAAAATCTGCCATGTAACAGCGCAACAACGTATTCTTTCGAATACCTACCCATGTCGTAGTTCGGGGGAACAAACCTTTGACAGGAATGGCAGTAAGATCTTTTTTGTCGGTCGGTTCATAGGCCATTCCGGCAACCACGCCAATGCCGACACCCATGCGTACGTAATTTTTTACGACTTCCGAATCTCGAGCGGTGAATACAATTTTTGCATCGAGGCCTCGTGCTAAAAACGCGTTGTTCAATGTCTGATCGTCCTCGAAACTGAAGGCATAACTAACCAGTGGGTAGTCTGCCAGGTCATCGAGCGTCAAATTACGATCGAGTTTCGTCAACTTGTGGTTACTCGGCACGACAATTACCCTGTCCCATTGATAGCCCGGAAGTCGCAAAAGGTTTCCAAAGCGATGATCGGACCCACTCGCAATCGCGAAGTCGATATCGCTCGACGACATCATATCGGCGATTTGGTCCGACGTGCCCTGGCGCAAGTTCAGGCGAACTTTCGGATACTGGCGTCGCAAGTTACGAAGAATTTCCGGCAGAACATATCGGGCCTGCGTATTGGTTGCGGCGATAGTCAGTGTGCCTTCTTCTTCCCTGTAAAAACCCTCGGCAAGCGAACGTATGTGTTCAACCTCACTCATGATAGATCGGGCATGCAGGACAACGTGCTCGCCCGCCCTCGTGATGCGATGCAGGCTTTTTCCTTTCCGGGCAAAAAGTTGTAACCCGAGTTCATCTTCGAGGAGCTTAAGTTGCTTGCTGACACCGGGTTGCGATGTGAACATGCGATCGGCAGCGGCCGTGATATTCAGGCCGTTGTCCACTATCGCCAACAGGTATTTTAGTTGTTGTAGTTTCATCTGGCCGTTACGTCAGGGTTCCCCGGCTCCTAACCGTAGACCGCCAACGGCAGAGATCGTTTCAGAAACCAGGGATTTTTCCGATTTGCTTACGTTATGATCTTGTAGCGAACAAACTTGAGTTTCGTTACACAGGCATATAACGTTTGGAAATAACAACAGATACGAACTTGCCGAATCTGCTCTACATTCGGTTCTGAGCGAGCAATGAAATTTGGCGGATCAGTAGTCTTGGTTGTTTGATGCAGTTGCGGTGCATTTAGTTGCATACATAATCAATAGGCATAACGGTTTGCAGGCTATTTTGACCAACGACCTCGAAGAAGGGGGGGTGACATGATTTACAACAACATCATCGAAACGATCGGTAACACGCCAGTTGTCCGTTTGAATCACATAACGCCGGTCGGCGTAGAGATGTACGTAAAAGTGGAGTCATTTAATCCGCTTGCATCTGTTAAGGACAGGCTTGCCGATGGCATCATCAGCGATGCCGAAAAAAGGGGGTTGCTCAAACCAGGGCAAACGGTTGTAGAGGCAACCTCTGGAAATACTGGCATAGCGCTGGCAATGGTGTGCGCCGCGAAAGGATATGGGTTTGTCGCGGTAATGGCGGAATCCTTCTCGATAGAAAGACGTCGCATCATGAAGGCCCTGGGTGCCAAAGTGATCCTTACTCCGGCCGCAGAACGCGCTACCGGCATGGTAAAAAAAGCGGAGGAGCTTGCGACGAAGCATGGCTGGTTCCTTGCGCGGCAATTTGAGAACCCTGCAAATCCGGAATATCACCGAAAAACGACGGGGCCGGAGATCCTCCGGGATTTCGAAGGAAGGCGCCTGGATTTTTGGGTTTCGGGCTACGGGACCGGGGGCACGATCACCGGTGCCGGCGAAGTGATCAAGGCGGCGCGACCCGAAGTCAGGATCGTTGCGACGGAGCCTGCAGGTGCATCGTTGCTTGCTGGCGCCGAATGGGCGCCTCACAAGATTCAGGGCTGGACTCCGGACTTTATTCCAGAAGTTCTCAATCGTGACGTTTATGACGAACTGGTTCCGGTAACAGACGACCGGGCAATCGAAGTAGCAAAAATGCTGGCGAAAAAGGAGGGCATATTCGTCGGCATTTCCTCCGGGGCTACGCTTGCAGCAGGAATGGAAGTTGCCAAGAATGCGGCACCGGGAGCGGTCATTCTGTGCATGCTGCCCGATACCGGCGAACGCTACCTGAGTACGCCGTTGTTTGCGGACATCGAAGACGGATCTGATGACGGCTGGCTGGCCTCACAATAGGGCGAAGAAATCGCTGGACGCGCGATGTATGATCCGCGACTGTCCGGGTTTCGCAACCGGCTGATTATAAAATAGAATCTGCGATTAATTTAGCAGCTGGATGAGAAGATAACGTCGGTTGAGACGTGAGTCACAGCGTCTTTCGTTGTGCCGTGGCAATGTAGCCCTATTGCGCCTGGCCGTGAAGAACGGTCGCGGATCGGAGCTTCAATCGTCGATGGCGGCCGACATACACAACCTAATCACCAGGAAGAACATCGGGTCGGCCAAAGGCCTGCTTCAATCGCTCGTACCGCGTGCCCAATGTTTCTGCTTCTATGATCTCAACAAGATCTGCGTCTGGAGCAGTGATGGTGCTGACGATTATGAAATTGACAATTTCATCGCTGAATTACCCCAGGACATCCTTTCGGCTACCGATTCCGACTTGGATCACCTTAGACGAACGCTGACCTCCGGTCGCACGCTCCTGCTCTTGCCAGTTCACGCTGGCGACAATGTTCACCTCGGCGTGCTGGTGTCGGTTTTCTCAAAGAATGCCGGGAAATCATCCTGGTTTAATCCGAGCCTGCTCAACAACATCCTCAAGCCTGCCATCCAGGTTATTGGAGAAACCCTTCGACTGAACCAGGAAATGACGGCAATCGCTGACCGTGCAACCGATGCGGAAAATGAGCTGAAGCTCGTCTATCAGGTCGATGAGAAAATTCATGGTACCTCGCGCAGTCACGCCGGGCTTGCTCAGTTGATTGGGCAGAGCGGGCGATTCCTGAACATTGCGTACAGCGTGCTACTGATGCCGTCGAAGCGAATTCGAATCAGCGCAACTCACTCCACGTGGAAAGACGTCAACAGGAAGGCGGTAGACAAATATTTGCTGGAAACATTATTCAATAGACTAGATGGGCAACGGGCACCTGTCGTATTTGAAATTCCGCCGGTTGAGGGATCAGATAACCCGGCGGAGCAAGGCTATCAGGCCATGCTTTGTCCTATTGTTGATAATTCCGGGAATGTTGAGGGTGTACTGGCGCAGCTCGGTAGAGTCAATCGGCAGCCGTTTGAGTCTTCACAAATTCGATTTATGTCGCACATCGTGCGGAAAGTTGAATACGTCATTAGCCAATCGTTCGACGGTATGACAGGCCTGATGAATCGGAGCGGCTTTGAGGCACAACTGCTGGAATCCAGGAAAGCGCTTACTGGCCCGGATGACGAGCATCACCTCATATACATAGATCTCGATAACCTTCAGCTGGTGAATGACACGTTTAACCGCGCCGCCGGCGACAGCGTCATTCTGCGGTTCTCCCAACTAATCGAAGAAAAATTGCCCAAAAATGCAGTTGCGAGCCGACTTACCGGCGACGATTTCGTCATTCTGCTGACTCATAGCAACGTTCAGGATGCGATGGTATTGACGAAGGAACTTCGAACGGGGAGTAGCGTCTTGCGTTACCTGCAAGGCGACAAGTCCCTGCAGGTAACGATGAGCATAGGCATTGCGGCACTCAATGTGAAACGATCTGAAGGCGACGCGCTCACTGCGGCTCGA
This sequence comes from Pseudomonadota bacterium, assembly GCA_027621915.1. Classification (GTDB taxonomy): domain Bacteria; phylum Pseudomonadota; class Gammaproteobacteria; order Steroidobacterales; family Woeseiaceae; genus SZUA-117. The sequence goes on along the minus strand of JAQCAD010000010.1, from coordinate 65,922 downwards.
ATTGCCTGCGATTCAGCCAAGGACCATGGGCGCGACCGGGTCGAAGTTTACGACCAGGCCAATCAGAGCATTATCCAGCGTTACGACGATATGTACCTCGTCGCCGAAATTCAAAACACTCTGGACACCGATGGTTTCAAATTGCTGGCTCAACCAATCGTTCCCCTGAACAATCTCACTGCAGGCAGTCGCTTCGAAATATTGCTGCGTATGAAAGACAACAAGGGCAATCGGGTATCGTCCAGCGCATTTTTCTCCGCCGCAGAACGATATCAGCTGATGCCGCAGATCGATCGGTGGGTAATCTCACAAACGTTGGCGCGACTTTCAGAACATATCGGGTTCCTGAACGAAACCGGTGCGATTTTCGCGATAAATCTGTCCGGGCAGTCGCTCGGAGATGACGACATATTGCATTTCGTCGAAGACGAAATCGAATCCAGCGGTGTCCCGCCGGCATCGCTGTGCTTCGAAGTAACCGAATCGGCAGCGATATCAAGCATGCGCAAAGCGCAGGCGTTTATTGATACGTTGAGAAAGCGAGGATGCACGTTTTCGCTCGACGATTTCGGTGCCGGGTTGAGCTCATTTGCTTATCTGAAAAATTTCAATGTAGACACGCTGAAAATCGACGGCAGCTTTATCCGGGACATTACTGGTAACCGGATATCCGAATCGATGGTTGCTGCCATTACACAGGTTGCGAAAGTGATGGAGCTTCAGACTGTTGCCGAGTACGTTGAGAGTCAGGAGTCCAAGGCGCTCGTTGAAAAACTCGGTGTCGACTATGCCCAGGGTCACGCCGTCGGCAAGCCGGTGTTGTTCGACGAGGTGCTGGTGGATCTCACCAGAAAGTGGAAAGCCTCGACCGGATAGAAGCGAAGCCACCTCGCGCGTGGGACGTCATGCTGGGATCGGCCCATGGGCAACCTTATCCCGTGCAACTGATCTCTCCATTCGTGAACTGCAGGGCTTTGGGGCAATAATTCAGTAGACTTGCCGTGATGAACCAGAACGGCAACGAAAATACCCGCTATCAGATATCAATTCTTCCCGAAGAATTGCAACTGCCGGTGAAACACTGGACAGAACGGCTGACCGACCTCGACGGGAGTTTTCGAGAGCAGCTTGCGCTGCTGGGAGATGACCTGGGCGTGCTGATTCGCCTGGTAGCGAGCAGCGAATATGCCGCCAATGTCATCCACCGCGAATGGACGTGGTTTCACGAGCAGCTGACGTTGGGGCGCTTCCAGTCTGCGCTCGATCCGCTTGCGCTGGCCTCAATCGCAGATGAGATCGGATCCACATCTGATAGCGATATTGCCGGTTATCGTCTGCGCCAACTGCGCAATCGATGTTTGATTCACATTCTGTGGCGGTCGACCCGAGGACAGGACGACGTGAGGGCAACGTTGACGTCACTGTCGAATGTTGCCAACACACTGATTGCCGCCAGTATGACATGTGCCAGTCGATCTCTGGTCGGGCGTTTTGGTACGGCAAGAAACGCAGGCGGAGACGAGATACCGCTGGTAGCACTTGCGATGGGGAAACTCGGCGGCAATGAACTGAATTTCTCTTCAGATGTCGATCTGATTTTTCTCTACACCGAAGATGGCGAGACGGACGGACCCCGCCTACTGTCTGCTAACGAGTATTTTACCCGGCTGTCCCGGCGGGTTGTGAGTTTGCTGGATGACGTGACCAAGGACGGATTCGTCTATCGAGTTGATACTCGCTTGCGGCCTTTCGGCGACAGTGGTCCGCCGGTGGTTAGTTTCACGGCGCTCGAAAACTATCTGCTGCAGCATGGCCGCAGTTGGGAGCGATACGCTTACATCAAGGCGCGGGTCATCAGCCCGGGCGCAAGAGAATCCGACATTCACGCGTTGACCGTCAACGTCATTGACCCCTTCGTATACAGGCGCTACCTGGATTATGGCGTTTTCGAATCATTGCGTGAGATGAAAACTCTGATTGCCCGGGAAGTGAGCAGGCGGGAATTACAGGACAACATCAAGTTGGGCCCGGGCGGTATTCGCGAGATTGAATTCATCGCGCAGTCGCTGCAGCTCGTTCGCGGAGGCGCCGATCGCAAACTCCGTTGTCGTGATTTGCACAGTGCTTTGGCACACTTGGCACATGTCAGGGGCTTGGGAAGAGCCGCTGTCATGACGCTCCTTGATGCCTATTATTTCCTGAGAAAACTTGAGAACGGTATACAGGCTATCCGCGACCAGCAGTCGCACGAACTGCCTGTTTTGGTAGAAGACAGAGCACGTTTGCTAATTGTGATGGGTTATTCGTCATGGAATGAACTGACCGACGACCTCAACGTGCATCGGCAGGCGGTCAGTGATCAGTTCGCTGAGGTCGTTTTTCGTGGCGATAGCGCGCCCGAGAAGCCCGGACTGGCCGACACCCTGGTCGTGCACTGGAACGCGCAATCTTCTATCGAAGACTGGGAGCAATTGTTTCTCGTTAACGGATACCACGATGCCGCAGCCTTGTCCGAGGCGATTGTGAGTTTCGCCGGCAATTCATTATTGAGGCAGATCGATGTAACAGCGGGCAAAAGGCTCGCCCGTTTCATGTGCGCTTTTCTGTTGTTGCTAAAGGACAGGCGAGATCCAGGCCCAGTCTGCGTTCGCGTTCTGGCCATCATTTCGCAAATCGTCAGGCGAAGTGCTTACGTCGCACTGTTGAATGAAAATCCGGCAGTTTTGGAGCGCCTGGTGGGGCTCTGTAGCCAAAGCAAATACCTGGCGGATGAAATTGCCAGATTCCCGCTGCTGCTGGATGAACTGCTGGATCCGCGTCTTTATTCAGCGTCCATTTCCGCCGACAGCATGCGCGCCGAACTGGACGAACGCCAGATGCTGCCGGATTCAGACGATAGCGAAAGATGCATCGACGTGCTCGCGCAGTTTCAGCGCGCAACATTATTTCGGATCGCCGTGGCGGATGTCAGCGGTAATCTGCCGATCATGAAGGTCAGCGATCGACTGACTGATCTGGCAGAAATCGTACTTGCGCGCGCACTCGAGATCGCCTGGCGTGATCTCGTACTGCGACATGGCACGCCGGCGTACGAAACAGATGAGGGCATCCGCGACGCCGGCTTCGGTGTCATAGCCTATGGCAAGTTAGGCGGCATGGAATTGTCGTATCGTTCCGATCTCGACCTCGTATTTCTGCACGACTCACATGGGCTACGGCAAGAAACCGGCGGAGAGAAACCACTCGACAACGCTCTGTTTTTCGGACGATTGGTTCGACGCCTGGTAAATTTCCTGACGGCGCAAACTCCCTCAGGCGCACTTTACGAAGTCGACACCCGGCTGCGGCCGAGTGGCCGTTCGGGCCTCCTGGTCGTGAGCGTCGACGGTTTCGAAAAGTACCAGGAGGACAATGCCTGGACCTGGGAGCATCAGGCGCTGCTTCGTAGCAGGCCTGTCGCCGGTAGCGCCGTCATTGCGCGGGAATTCGAGCGGATTCGTGCCGATACCCTTCGCAACAGAGTTCGCCGCGAGCAGTTGCTTGACGATGTCTTGGCAATGCGGGCAAAAATGCGCAAGCAGTTGGATAAAAGTAATGCCTCGCAGTTCGACCTCAAGCAAGGCGAAGGCGGTATTGGCGATATCGAATTTCTCGTCCAGTATCTCGTATTGAAGAACGCCGGAAACGAGCCGGCAGTGATTCATTACTCAGACAATATTCGTCAATTAGGTACGCTGGAAGCGGTTGGCTGCCTGAGTGCGACCGACGTCGCCCAACTCCAGGATGCCTATAAAGTCTTTCGATTGACGACACATCGGTTGGCTCTGGACGGGAAGCCACCGCTGGTAGCCGATGTTGATTTCGCGGCAGAGCGAAAATACGTCATTTCAGTATGGCAACGTGAAATGCGTGCGGACCAGGGCGCTTAAGTTGCGTGTACCTTCATCCCGGTTGCTATAATTTGGGCCCGCACGACGGTTGGCTGAAGTCGATTCAACGGGCTGCCACGGTAAGGTGGCCATACCAAAAAGGTGATTGCATTGAAACAAAAAGCAGGTGGCATTGATCAGGATCTGATTCCGGCAAACGCCCAGCATCGCTATGAAGTGCGCCGGCGGGACCTGCCGCTGTCTTGTCCTATGCCGGGTATGTACCTGTGGAATTCACACCCGAAGGTCTATTTGCCGCTCGCGGAGGCCGGGGAGGCGAAATGCCCCTATTGCGGGGCAGATTATTTCCTTGGAGATTGACGATGGCGATGACGGGATTCGGTAGCAACATAAAATCTTTAAAATGTCACTAAAAATGAGGAAGTCGCGTGTATTTTCGTTGATTGTCTTTAAAAAATGGAAAACTTCGTTACGTTCGTAAACAGCGGCAAAGAAAAATTCGAAAAAAATTAGGAAATTGTCGTACTTAATAATGTCGCTAAAAGTCGTTAAAAAGCGCTAAAATCAACTAAAGTTCGGTACTTCGATCTTTCTGGTCGAAAAATGCAAGAATTCAGCGAAATCCTTAATCCCCTTGAAGCCGGGCCGGTCCGCGCCGTCGCTGTCAGGAACCGTCAAAAAACCCGTACGGCGGGATAAATGACGTTATCTTCCGAAAAAAAGATCGATTTTGTCGTTAACATCCTCGACCCGAATCAGGTCCATGGCACCTGGATCCCTGACTCGCTGGCCCCAGCGAACCTGGCCTACCGATTTGCCGAGATAGTGTCCCAATGCCTTTGCATAGGCATTCACTGTCAGGTTCCGGCTTAAGTAAGGCCCGCTACGATCGGGATTTGAAGTCGCATAAAGCCCTATTACTGGTGTGCCGACAGTCGTGGCCATGTGCGCAGGTCCGGAATCAGGACAAATCAGCACATCGCTCTTTGAAATCAATGCAAGCAATTGCTTGAGATTCGTTTTGCCGATCAGGTTTCTGATGCCGGGTTCTGCCAATCGGCAGATGTCCTTGCCATAGCTCGCCTCCGTATCGGACCCGCCGCCGGTCAAAATTACCTTGCAGTCAAATTTCCGGAGGGCATGATTCGCGGCCGCTGCGTAGTTTTCTGCGCGCCAGTTGCGAAAATTTCCGGCTCGCTCGCTACTGCATGGACTGATCAGCAATACCGGTTGATTGCCGGATGTATGCTCTGCCGCAAAATCAAGGTGCTGGGTTGACAAGGGAATGTCCCAGCGAAGGTCTCTTGGGGGCGCGCCGATACGGCGTGCAAAGCTCATCATTCCGTCGAGGACATGCTGGCTGGCCTCGGCCCCAATGCGCTTGTTTGTGAACAACCATTGAAAATCACGAGCTCTTTTGAAATCAAATCCGAGGCGAACGGGGGCGTCGATATGCCGATAGATCGGGTTAACGCGCATCGACGCATGCATGCAAAGTGCCACATCGAACTTGCGAGTTTTGAGCGCCGTCCTGACATCCGCAATCGCGCTGCGGCCTCTGGCCTTATCGAAAATGATAAACTCGATGCCCGGAATATCCGCCATCAGTCCGGCCTCGGTTTTTCCGATGATCCAGGTGATGCGCGTTTCGGGCCAGGCATCCTGAATGGCCCGGATAACGGCAAGCGCGTGGCAGGTATCGCCAATCGCTGAGAGGCGAACAACACAAATATTTTCCGGTGGCGATTGCTTGAACATATATAGGGGAAGGACACTACCTTGAGCGATACGGTCAAGAACACCAGAAACGGCGCCATCGTATACGATCCCGACATCATCAACCAGATTTCGGATGCTGCCTTCCTGGCGTCGTCCTGGTCTCAGGTGGCACCGGTTCAGGGTGTCCTGCGTTCGGCCGGCCGGGGCAACACGCTATTTGTCAGTCAGGGCGAACGGGAATTCGTGTTGCGTCACTATGTGCGCGGCGGATTGGCAGGACGTATCGTGCGCGACTCGTATCTCTGGCTAGGCGAGCGTCAGACCCGCTCGTTCGCTGAATGGTATCTCCTGGCCAAACTTGTCAAACTGGGGCTGCCGGTGCCTCGTCCTGCCGCGGCGCGTTATTTGCGCTCGGGACTGACATACCAGGCCGATCTTCTGACCGTTCGACTGCCGGGAATTCGGTCTCTCGCCGATCGAATTCTCGAAGCGCCCGGCGATCCGGTTTTTTGGGCAGGCCTTGGTCGGGCAGTCAGGCAATTTCACGATGCCGGTGTATATCACGCAGATATGAATGCCTATAACGTACAGATTGATCAATCCGACCAGATGCTTCTCCTGGACTTCGATCGGGGCAAATTCTTGCAGCCTGGCGTCTGGCGGCAGAAAACGCTCGCACGACTCCATCGCTCGTTGAAAAAGATAAAAGGCCTGGATAAGCGACTGCACTTCAGACCGGCGAACTGGAATGAACTGCTTGAGGGTTACTTCAGCGAATCGAGATCTTCATAAGCGTCAGGCAATTCGTCGGGTCGGTTCTTGAACTTTCGATGAACCCAGAAATATTGCTCCGGACAGCGGCGAACGTGATCTTCCAGTACAGCCACGTATTTGAGCGTGTCTGCGTCAGCGTCCCCGCTTGGCACGTTCTCCAGTGGTGGCAGCACCGTTAGTTCGTAGCCTCCGCCAGGCATTCTTCGGGGAAAGAACGGCAGCGCTTTGGCCTTACCGAGTTTCGCGAGCGGGCCGGTAGCCGTGTTTGTCATTGTGGGGACCCCGAAAAACGGCAGTAACGCGGATTGCTTGAGGCCGTAACTCTGATCCGGCGCATACCAGACCGGTGTTCCCTCGCGAAGGCTACGGACCATGGTCTTGATGTCATTTTTTTCGATGACACGTCGCGCAGACACCTCGCGACCGCTGGCCATGATCTCCGTCGTGAAGTCGCTACGGAAGCGGCGAAAAACAGCGTCGAACGGCGGACAGTGCAATTTGAGGACGCGGCCACTGATTTCCAGCGTTGTAAAGTGGGCGCTCAGGAGAATCACGCCGTAGCCGCTGTCGATTGTTTGCTGTATGTATTGCGCCCCGGTGATGGACGTCATCCCACATAACTTCTCGTCGGAGGCCCAGCGTCCAAGGCCCATTTCCATCAGCGACATGCCCAGCGACTCAAAGTGTCGTCGCGCAAGCTGATTTCTCTCCTCGACAGAGAGTTCGGGAAAACAGAGTTCAATATTACGGCGTGCCACCGCGCGACGATCGGCACCGATCCAGTGGGCAAGTCGCCCGATTGCCGACCCGATTCGCATTTGCCATCGGTACGGTAAAAGGCAGGTTACGCGCAGAAATGCGAGACCAATCCAGACCAGCCAGTAATTCGGCGTCCAGTAATGATAGAGAGGTCGTCGGGCAATTTTTTTCATGGTTGCACTTACATCCTGATTCTTCCGCGCGCCGCGAGTGTATCGGCATGCGATCGGCAACGGAACCCGTACGCGGTCACTGGCCACCGCCCAACCCCGTCCCTGTGAGTTCGATCAGCCCGATCCAACAAAGTTGAACGATACGCCGCGCTTGTTCAGAATAGCCTGCGTGCCGGGTTTTATTGAACTATTCAAATATTTAGCGGCCGTATCTCGATAATAAACATGAGGCTCTATGACAGGCACACTGAACAAGATCGCCCTGGTTGCACTGGCGCTGATTGTGCTGTCGATTACGCCGGCAGTCGCACAAAGTTCCGGTGAAGAGTTATTTCCCATGCCTGCGGAACTCGAATCGGACGTAAAGTTCTGGTTGTCGATTTTCACCCAATACAATACGCGAGAAGGTGTGCTGCATGACAACCGCTACCTTGGGGTCGTCTACGAAACAGTTGCGCTTCCGGAAAACGTGAGTCGACGCCAGCGTCAACGTATTTCAGATCAGCGTCGTGACTATTTCAAATCGATTCTGCAATCTCTTGCGAGCGGAAAGCGGGACAGTCTGAGTACTGACGAGGCTCGCGTCCTTAAATTGTGGCCTGACGATGTCACCGACAAGGAGTTAAGTGCCGCATCGGGTCGCATTCGTTTGCAGTTGGGATTGTCTGATCGGTTCCAGGAAGGGCTTCGGCGAGCGGGTCGATGGAGACAACACGTCAATACGGAATTTGCTCGGCTCGGCGTGCCGATCGAACTCGGCGCGTTGCCGCACGTCGAGTCATCCTACAATCCGGACGCGCGATCGCATGTCGGAGCGTCAGGGATATGGCAGTTCACTCAAGGTACCGGCCGCCGGTTTTTACAAATCGACCATGTTCTCGACGAGCGAAACGATCCGTATCTGGCGACAACGGCGGCGGCGAAATTGCTCGCATACAATTACTCAATTACCGGTAATTGGCCGATGGCAATTACTGCATACAACTCCGGACTTTCCGGGGCACGACGCGCGATGCAGCGATTTGGTGACGATGCCTATGCTGATATTCTCCGCAAATACGATGGCCGGACATTCGGTTTCGCGTCTCGAAATTTTTACGTGGCGTTCCTTGCCGCGAAAGAAGTCGATCAGAACCCGGAAAAATATTTCCCCGGGGTGGTGCCGGACAATCCGGTCGATTACGCGACGTATCAACTGGATGCTTATGTTCCTGCAGACAGGCTGGCGTCAGTACTCAAAGTCAGCGAAAAAGACCTGGAGCGCCATAACCCGGCATTGCAGGCAACGATTTGGCAAGGAAGTAAATACCTGCCAAAGAACTTTGAGATCAGGATGCCAGAAAGCATGCTTGATGGGCGCCTGCAGGATCTCGTTGCGAATCTTTCCAGTGACTCCAGGTTTGACAAGCAGTTGCCCGACCTGTTTCACACGGTCGCCCGGGGCGACACATTATCGGAGATTGCGGATGCATATGACACAAGAGTATCGACACTCGTTGCATTGAACAGCCTGTCGAGCGGCAACCGAATTCGAGCCGGACAGAAAATCAGGTTACCTGCTGCAGGCCCGGCACCGGACGTGATCGTTGCCGCAGAATCGCCAGTTGTTGCGGTCACAACAGGTTCGCCGCAACCATCGGAAGAGGCGATAGCCAGTATGCCGGCGATCGACGATCGCCCGGTGGCAGAAGATGAGTCGCCCGGAGCACTAACCGATCAACTCAGCGAAATCATGGGGAGTCTCCAGGCATCTTTGTTATCCGACCCAAGCGATTACACCGTCGCCGAAGATCAGTCTATTGAAGTGCAACCTCTGGAGACGCTTGGGCATTACGCTGACTGGCTGGGTATCAAGACTCAACGCCTGCGCGATGTTAACGGTCTGGCGTTCAATACACCGGTAGAGGTAGGGCGACGGATCAAGCTGGATTTGAGCACTGTCGACGCACAAGGGTTTGAGGCGCTTCGCACCCGGTATCATCGTCAGCAACAGGATGATTTTTTCCGCAACATTACGATCACCGGCGTGACACAACATGAAGTCAGGACCGGCGAGTCCGTCTGGATTCTGGCGCTGCGACAGTACGACGTGCCGGTGTGGTTGTTTCGCCAGTACAACCCGGAACTTGACCTGCAGAACGTTCGCCGCGGCACGCTCCTGAATTTTCCGGTTCTCGTGCGCCGCGAACCAGGCTGATGAAATCACTGGCAGGTCCGATTGTCGTGCGGTTGCTGCCGGTCGCCCTTGCTATTGCGGCCGCGGTTGCCTATGTCCTGACTGTTGAAGGCGACGATGCATACGCGATCAGGAATACTTTCCCTTTGCTCGCCGTACTTGGACTGGCGGTACTGTCTCTGCGGATAGGCAGGGGGCGCTGGACGGGGTCCGGCTGGTGCTGGCCATTGGGTACGCTGGGATTCGCCATTCCTGCGCTCGGCCTGTCCCTGTATTTACATTACGGATACGCGGTCGACCTCAACGGCATGTACAGCGAATCGGTGTATCCCCGGGAGGTATTCCGCTACCTGCCGATTTATACATCGATCGCTGGCGTGATCGGGTTCCTGATCGGCTGGATCGCCGGACGAAATGCCTGAAGTCAAAATGCCAGCACCGTGCGCCGCGTCGTTTTCAGAACCGCCCGGGTTTTGATAGTCTCGGCCTGTAATCCAAAAATATCAGGAGGTAAAGTGGGGCAAGCAGATAACAAGCGCACCGGCCTGGTTAGTTGCCTGATGGCGACGCTCATCCTGATTCCGGGGGTTATGCTGCCCGCAACGGCCAGCGATTTTCCCGTAGCAGACAAAATTCTGGTCGAGAAGGCGAGCCGAAAACTTCATCTCCTGAGTAATGGCATCGCGTTTCGAACGTTCAAAATCGCGCTTGGCTTTGCGCCGGACGGGACCAAGGTTGAGGAAGGCGATCAGAAGACGCCCGAAGGCTATTACCTGCTGGACGGGCGAAACCCTGACAGCGAGTACTTTCTTTCAATACATATTTCATATCCCAATACCGCTGATCGTATGGCCGCGGCCAGGAAAGGGGTCTCGCCGGGCGGACAGATCATGATTCATGGCCAGCCAAATAACCCTACCTTTTCGGCAGGCTATTACGCGCGGGAAGACTGGACCAACGGATGTATCGCGGTGTCCAATTCCGACATGATCGATATCTGGCTGATGACGCCCAATAGTGTACCGATAGAAATTCGGCCCTGAAACGCGGCCTGAAAATCGCTGGAAAGAATCAATTGAAGAAAGAAAAAGCGATCGGTACCCAGCTTCGCCTGAGCAATGGTGAGACTGTTGACGCCGAAGTCTGGCCGGAAGGCAGCCTTGAGGTTCTTTCGCAGGTCGAGGCCGAGCAACTGCGATCGGAGGGCGAGGGCGGCCTTTATCTTCTGCTAAGGCGATGCATTCTGGCAGTGCTCAATTCAGGTGCGGAAACAGACGACGCCCGAGCGGTCCAGGAGAAGTTCAGGGATTTCGAAATCGGTTTCATACAGCAGGACAGGGGGCTCAAGCTGACCCTCAAATCTGCACCTGCCGTTGCATTTGTCGACGGAATTATGATTCGAGGCATCAGGGAGCTGATTTTCGCTGTACTGCGCGATATCGTTTTTACCAATTACGAGATTCGCGAAAGCAACCGATTCGATCTGTCGTCGTCGGAAAGCATTACCAACGCAGTTTTTCACATTCTGCGTAATGCCCAGATCCTGCAGCCTTCACAGAGGCCACAGGTCGTCGTTTGTTGGGGCGGCCACGCTATCAGCCGGGCCGAATATGATTACTCCAAGAAAGTGGGTTACGAGATTGGACTGCGCGGACTCAATGTTTGCACAGGTTGTGGCCCGGGAGCGATGAAAGGTCCGATGAAAGGGGCGACCATCGGTCACGCAAAACAAAGAATCAGGGATGGTCGATACATTGGTATCACCGAACCTGGAATTATCGCGGCAGAGTCTCCCAACCCGATTGTCAATTCGCTAATCATCATGCCAGATATGGAAAAGCGCCTTGAGGCGTTCGTAAGGATGGGGCATGGCATTGTCATTTTTCCGGGTGGCGTGGGTACGGTCGAAGAAATTCTGTACGTACTCGGAATTCTTCTGCATCCGAAAAACAGCGAATTGCCGTTGCCGTTAATTATGACCGGCCCGGTGGAAAGCAAAGACTATTTCTCGCAGATCGATGCCTTCGTCGGAGCGACGCTGGGCGAAGACGCGCAACGGCGCTACAAAATCGTGACCGATGATCCGGAAAGGGTTGGTTCGGAAATACGCAGCGGGATGGATACGGTAAGAGAGTTCCGCCACACCCACGGAGACGCTTATTTCTTCAACTGGCGTCTTACGATTGATCATAGTTTCCAGGTGCCTTTCACTGCGACGCACGAAACCATGCGTGATCTGGATATTAATGATCAGTTGCCATCGCACGTTCTCGCAGCGAACCTGCGCCGCGCTTTTTCGGGAATAGTCTCGGGAAATGTGCGAGAGGACACGATCGCTGAAATCGAAAGAAACGGGCCGTTCGAGATTCGCGGCTCGGGCCGACTCATGAAACTTCTTGACGACCTGTTATCTGCGTTTGTTGACCAGGGGCGAATGAAACTGGCGCGAGACTCGTATACGCCCTGTTATCGGGTCATTAAATAACGACAGGGGATCTTTCTGCATTCTGTTAAACCACCTTTGCTGGTGCCGTCCGTGGCGCCGTTATTAAGTAAAAGACGTCGTAATATATTGATATTTATGTAAATAGTCACAGACGTCTCTGTGATGTAGTTCCTGTGATTTAACAGTCGTTGCAGTTACCTTTCCTCAAAGGATTGCACGAGTACGTCACATGCAGGATAGCAACGACAACGCCTGGGCCCCCGATTCCGATGAGTCGGCCGAAAGTAATTCGAAGACTGATCGCGTTGGTACACCCGCCGGGAAAAAATCAGATCCGGACGGATGGCAGCAATACCGCAGGTGGATTTCAAAAGCGCCGGCTCCCCGCAGTCGTCGCGCCGGTGTCGATCCGTCGCTGTATACCTGGAAGGGTTATCGCAGTTGGTCCGAGCAAATCAAGCGCAACTGGCAAGATAGTTAGTCCAACCACGTCCGGTTGAGAATTCCCTGAAGCTCCGCTACCCGATCGGGTGACAAGAGTCGCGCGACAATTTTTCTGCGCCCGTCGATACGCGCCTGCGTCCAAAGTTCAATCAGCGCAAAATAAAGCGAAGTACGTCCGGAAAAAACTTCGAACGGGTTCTCTGTTTTGCACATTGACGTCAGTTCAAAACAGCTTCTGAATCAAGCTGTGATCTGTTTCACGGTGCTCGCAAATCGACCTGATTATAGTCAGCATCAAGGACAACGAACACGACACGGATGTATGTCAAACAACTGTTCAGAAAATGACTCTCAACTGTCGGCATTGAAGAACGAATCGGCACGCCAGCGCTGGGAACTATTCCACAGGGCGATTGCGCATGCCAAGCAGTCAAATAATGACGCACTTCTGGACGCCGAAATCCCGGCGAGCAAACAGAAGTCCAGCGGTCCACTATTGTCGATCGCACGCTGAAGTGACGGGAAAAAAACCGCCTGAAATGGAACTTATCGCTCAATATCTGGATGATCTGGAAGATCTCGTTTATGCCTTCGCGCTGAAATGGGAGCGAATTCGAAAAGCCATACGTTTCGCGTTCTTCGTTAGTGCGTCCCTGTCAATCCAGATACTTGGCGTGCTTCTGGCCCTGTCCTACCCTCCAATCGCCGTTGCCGTCGCCGCTTTGCTGTCGGTCGGAATTCTCTACCGCGGGGCTGTCTATTACGGCCCTGGATCCAATCTGCCTGCCTGACAAGAAAGGCTTGAAAATTTCGCTTTAATCCCTATCGTGTGAGTCCGCAGTGCACACAATCGCTGCGTCGGGCACATTTAGGTATGGGGAGAAAAATCGTGGGTGAAACAGCCGGTCGGGAAACAATGGGATTCCAGACAGAGGTTCGGCAGTTGCTGCAGTTGATGATTCATTCGCTGTATAGCAACAAGGAAATTTTTCTTCGTGAGCTGATTTCCAACGCCTCGGACGCCGCGGACAAATTGCGATTCGAGGCCCTGGCATCGCCCGACCTGATCAGGGACGACCCGGATCTCAAGGTCAAAATCAGTTTTGACAAGGTCGCCGGTACTTTATCGGTATCAGACAATGGTATTGGTATGTCCCGTCAGGAATTGATCGAAAATCTTGGCACGATTGCACGTTCGGGCACCGCCGAATTCTTGCAGAGAATGACCGGTGACGAACAGAAAGATGCAAAATTAATTGGCCAATTTGGTGTAGGTTTCTATTCTGCTTTTATTGTCGCTGATCGCGTTGAGGTACTGTCCCGAAAGGCCGGCTTGAACCCTGATGACGCGGTACGTTGGGAATCCGACGGGCAGGGCGAATTTACGATTGAAAGCGCTGTTTTGGCGGATCGTGGGACGACTGTCATATTGTATCTCAAGGATACGGAAAGAGACTTTCAAGAATCTTTTCGCCTTGAAGCGCTGATTCGAAAATACTCAGACCATATCGCGTTTCCAGTTTTGCTGACGGTGCCGTCTGCAGATGGTGTTACAGAGAATACGGTTAACTCCGCAACGGCATTGTGGACACGGCCACGTAGCGACGTCAGTGATGACGAGTACAAGGAGTTTTACAAGCATCTTTCGCACGATTTCGCCGACCCGCTCACCTGGAGCCATAATAAAGTTGAAGGGAAACGTGAGTACGCCAGCCTGTTGTTTATTCCGGGAACTGCGCCTTACGATTTGTGGAATCGTGACGCCCCGAAGGGATTGAAGCTCTATGTGCAGCGAGTCTTCATCATGGATGATGCTGAGCAATTCCTGCCGCTTTACCTTCGTTTCGTCAAGGGCGTAATTGACTCATCCGACTTTCCGTTGAACGTATCTCGAGAACTGCTGCAGCAGAATCCCGATCTGGATGCCATGCGCGGTGCGTTGACTCGCCGGGTTATCGACATGTTGACCAAACTGTCTGCCGAAGAGAGCGATAGTTACACTAAATTTTGGCAGGAATTCGGGCAGACTATCAAAGAAGGCGTTGTCGAGGACAAGCAAAACTCGGCGAAGCTAATGAAGCTCCTGCGATTCGCGACGACGAATTCAGATTCCGCGTCGCAGACACAGACACTGAATGACTACATTTCGAGAATGGCCGAAGGGCAGGACAAGATCTACTACATTGTCGGAGAAACGTACGAAACTGCGAAATCGAGTCCACATCTCGAGCAGCTTCGAGCGAAGGGGATTGAGGTACTGTTACTCCACGATCGTATTGATCCGTGGATGGTGGATCACCTGACCGATTACGATGGGAAGGCATTTCAGGATGTTGGACGCGGCAAGCTGGTTCTGCCTGACAGCGAAGGCGACATCACGCAGGACGCTTTCAACGATGCAAACAAGCCGCTCCTGAAGAAAATTCGCAAGGCGCTGAAGGATCGCGTAGAGACGGTCAACGTCAGCCAGCGACTCGTAGACTCTCCGGCGTGTGTCGTGACATCCGACCAGGACCTCTCGCCACAACTTCGGCGCATGCTCGAGGCCTCCGGTCAAGCGCTCCCGGCAACGAAACCCATCCTTGAGATCAATATTGATCATCCGCTGGTTGCGCGATTGTCAGTAGAATCAGATGACGATCGCTTTGGCGAACTGTCAAGAATCGTTCTCGATCATGCTTTACTGGCCGAAGGCGCGCAGCTCGACAATCCGGCCGACTACGTGCGGCGCATGAATCGGTATTTGCTCGACACTGAAAACGGAAACCATTAAGACACGTGTGAATATGTCGCAGAGAGACTGAGTTGGTTATCGGAAATAAAGCGCAGCGACGCGAGCCATTTCGACAACCAACTCAGTCTCTCTGAGCCCCGTTTATGCCAGCGGTTCGGAAGTCAAACTTGAACTCTTCAGAGTCGACAAATTCGTGGAAAGTGCCGACGAATCCAATTCAAGTCGGTCGTGCGCTGCTGCGCATATGCGGGACAACGAGGCTGCGTTCGATAAACCCAAACAGGATTTCGGTAAGAATGGCAAGACCGGCTGCGGGTACGGCACCCTGCAATATCAGCCCGGTATCGTTCAGCGCCAGACCAGTGACAATCGGGTCCCCGAGTCCGCCAGCGCCAATAAAAGCGGCCAGCGTGGCAGTGCCAATGCTGATCACAGCCGCTGTGCGTATTCCGGCAATTACGTGTGGCATTGCAAGCGGCATAAGTACGAATTTCATTTCCTGACCAGGAGTCATCGCCATTGCGGCCGCAACCTGTCGATAACTCGCAGGAATAGCAAGCATGGCCGTAATTGTGCTCCTGGCGATCGGCAACAATGAATAGAGAAACAGCGCAATGATTGCCGGCGTTTGTCCCACGCCGAATACCGGAATAAGCAGGGCCAGCAAAGCGATCGACGGTACAGTCTGAAGCAACCCTGTAAAGTAAAGAAAAGCGTCCGCTAGTCGTTTGCGACGATACACTACTGACGCTATGCCGACGCCAGTGACAATTGCGAAGGCCAGGGCGATCGTAGTAAGTTTCAAATGCCGACGAGTGTTCTTGACCAGGTCATCGTAAAAATTCAGACGTTGGTTGCTTGCGGAAATGAGGCCTTCATCTCGAAGGAATTGGTAAGCGATATCGGCGTAGCTAGCGTTGGGATCAAGGACAGCAAGGTTGAGCTCACGCATCTTTCTGTCGTCGAGCCTCCCACCCAGCAATTCGAGGACATCGAGAACGTCGCCATCGACGTTTTTCCGAGTGAGGAATGCAGCGAGATACTGTGGGAAATAGCCAAGATCATCATCAAGAATGACGAGATCAGACTGCACGATTTGTCCGTCTGATGTGTAGACGGCTATCACGTCGACTTGATCCGCCCTGATCGCTTCGTAGGCGAGACCATGCTCGATGCCGTTGGCGGCACGTTCGAATTGATAGTGCGCCTGAAGGCCGGGCCAGCCGTCCTGGCGGCTCATGAACTCGTGCGGCAGTGCGATGCGTAACGGCGGTGCGTTCCTCAGGTCCGATATCCGTCGTAATGAGAACCGTTTTGCAGATGCAGCCGATGTCGCAATTGCATACGCATTGTTGAACCCGAGCGGATTCAATAGCTGGAGTCCTTGCTCGTCAAGCGCATCTCTGATCTCGCTGAGCGACGCCAGTTCGGGCCGCACCAAAATCACTTCAGTGATTGTGCCTGTGTATTCCGGATAAAGGTCGATCGCCTCGTTTTTCAGCGCTTCGAACGCAATTGTTGTGCCATTTAATCCGAACCTTCTGTCAACGTCATACCCCTTGCTTTCCAATAACTGGGCGCCAGCCTCGGCGAGGATGTAGTTTTCTGCGAAGGTCTTGCTGCCAATGACAATTGGGTCCGCTCCGAATGCACTGGCAGCAAGCAGCATCAAAAGAAGGCAGCGCGCGCTCACACTGTGCCCCTGGCAAGGCCGGTCAGAAGCTCGCGAACGTAGTCGCTCGCGGGCTGCTCGAGAACAGAGTGAACTGAACCGAACTGCTGAATTTTTCCGGTGCGCATGATGACTATAAATTCTGCGAGTCGGATCGCTTCCTCCGGATCGTGAGTCACCAGGACCGTGGAAATCGACATCTGTTGTCGCATAGCCAGAAATTGCGCATGAATGCTTCTGCGAGTCCTGGTGTCGAGCCCGGAAAATGGCTCGTCCAGAAGTAACAGATCGGGCTTCAGTGACAATGCCCGACACAGCCCTGCACGCTGTTGTTGGCCACCTGACAACTCATGCGGAAAACGGTCCAGGACTGAATCAGGAAGGCTCATCAGGTCCAGCAATTCTCTGAGTCGCAGCGCTTGCTCAGCCCGACTCCAGGCGCTCAAAACCGCCGGAAGCAAGATGTTTTCCCGAATTTTCATGTGAGGAAGCAGAGCAACCTCCTGTATCGCGTATCCGATTCGCTTGCGCAATGCGCGCAGGTTCCGGGGCAACAGTGTCTGACCGAGGGTCGTGACCGTTCCGCTGTCAGGCGTGTGCAGGCCAATGATTATTTGAATCAAAGTTGATTTGCCGCTGCCGCTGGCACCAAGCACGGCGGTCGTTTTCCCGGCGGGGATAGCGAGTGATACATCATCGAGCGCTGTAACGTTGCCTCGTTGCAGGCTAACATTGGTCAGTTTCGCCGCGTGTTCCGTCATCTGGCTTCCTGTATTCGTGCTGAACCGCAAACAGGCACCATACGATGCCGATGTAAATTAGTAAATTCGATTTGGCGCATGAGACTTTCCCGACTTGCTGCTAGAATTCATCGCAGCATTTACAAGGGTAAGTATGGACGGCAAAGACGAAAAAACCAGCATTCTTAAATCGCGGTTGACTGATGAGCAGTACAATGTCACCCAGTTAAAGGCAACGGAGCGACCATTCACCGGCAAGTACGTCGATTCCAAGGATGGCGGTACCTATCGATGCGTTTGCTGCGGACACGAATTGTTCAGTTCGGAGCACAAATTCGACTCGGGCTCGGGCTGGCCGAGTTTCTGGTTGCCGCTGGCAGGGGAGAATGTGCGCACCGTCAGAGATGCCAGTCACGGTATGATTCGGACAGAGGTTGTTTGTAGTCATTGCAGTGCACATTTGGGGCATGTTTTTGAAGACGGCCCCGCGCCAACCGGGCTTCGTTACTGTATTAATTCTGCCTCACTCGATTTCGAAAAATCGTGAAGGCTTTCGAGCAGACGACTTATTAACCTAAAGGCAGCAACAAAATGAAAAACCGCACTTCGATAGTTTATCTGGCTATCATGATCCTGATGTCGGCATGTAGTGATCCGGTTGAGGAACCACCGCAGGTTCAGTCAATTCCGGAGAACCCTGCGGATATCGATATCTCGCGTTTAGAATCCGTCCAAATCGTTCCGGGGTTGTCACGACGTACCCTGTTGCAAGGCGATGGCGCGGTTGCCGAGGCCGGACATTTCGTCACCGTACATTACACGGGCTGGCTCTATGACCCGGAAGGCGAAAAATTTCGGGGACAGAAGTTCGACAGTTCGGTCGATCGCGGTGCGCATTTCCGTTTTAATCTCGGAAGAGGGGAAGTCATCAAGGGCTGGGACGAGGGCGTAGTTGGCATGCGAATTGGTGAAGTTCGCGAACTGACGATAGCGCCTGAAATGGGTTACGGCGAGCGCGGCGCGGGTGGGGCTATTCCGCCCGGCGCTACGTTGGTTTTCGTTGTCGAACTCGCTGACTTGAGCGGGCTGGAAGAAGAGAACTAGTTGTCCGGGAGGATCATTTGGATATCGATTCGCCTGTTCAGCTGGTGAGCTTGCGGTGTGCCCCCGTCAACCAGCGGCCGGGACGAGCCCGCGCCCTTGGTAACGAGTCTAGTCGCAGCAAGTCCTCCGGAAATCAGGTAGGCGGCAACTTCATCGGCGCGTGCCTGGCTCAAAGCAACATTGTTTGATTCCTCACCCGTATTGTCTGTGTGGCCGGTAATCCTGATTATCGATTTGGGACAGTCGACTGCAATTTGAATTAATTCATCCAGATATGGCGATGCGCTGGTACCCAGTGCAGCGCTGGCACGAGGAAACTCGATTTTTCGCCCGCGCGATGCCGTACGAAAGACCGAGACGCATTGACGGTAGAATGAGCCCGGTAATCTGATTTCCTCAATCTTACGTTCAAGTTCCATGCCGGGCAGAAGCGTCTTTTCCAATTGCGACAAAGTCCGTTCCAATTCTTCGGCGCTGGTCGTAACGCCGCGAATAATTATCTTCGAAGGCGTGATTTCGGTGGTCGATGAATAGGTGTAAGCGGCCGCGTGAAGTGTCAATTCGGAAATCAACGCCCAGCCTGGGGGTAGCCCGGGTTGTTCATGTAACTCGAATGACTTCATCTGTTGCGGAAAAAGTAAATGTGCGTGCTGGCGCAAGATTGATTCATGCGCGACCGAACTGATGTCACCGCTGAGAGATACCTGCGATTTACTGACATCAAAAATCAGTCTGGCTTGTATCCTGCGGTCCGCTGGCTTTACCGGTTCCTGGGTTTGGGCCGCGCCGAACCAGATTAGTACAATAAATGCGCCGACAATTGAATGCCTGGCAACTGACGCCGTCAGAATGAATCGCCGGTCTTTCGGTTGTGAAGGTCGCGCGCCTGACCAATCCAGTCCTCTCGGTAAATGCGGCTCCGGAATCCCTTCAATTGCTGCGCAACCCGGTCAATATCGAACTCACTCATTTCAGCAATCTGGTGAAACCGGGTAATTCCGAGCCCGATAAGCGTTTTTTCTATGGACGGCCCAATACCCTTGATCGATTTCAGATCATCAACGTCATCAATTGGGTTTAAAACGCCGCTATTATTCGCAGAACCGTCTTCCTGTATTTTCTCATCATCACTTTCGTCAGAGCCAACGGTCTCCGAGAATACTGCCGCGAACGAAGTCTCCTCGATCGTGCCGTCATTATCGGCATCGTTAGCAGATTCAACCTCTGAGGCGTACTCATCATCGAAATCGCTGTCGATCTGATGCAGTACTTCTGACGTATCGTGCGCCGACGTAATAGCATTGGGCTCGTTGGATGCATCGCCACCGTCGGGAAGTGATCCTGCGTCGACCGGTTCGATTCGGGTGTGATCGGACCGGACCAGTTCCTCGAGTTCCTGCAATCGGGATTTCGTCGCTTCCAATTCATTTTCGAGTGCGCGCGCCTGTTTATCCCGCTCCTGAAATCTTTCAACCAACGGTGGCACGCGGCTTTGCCAGCTTGTCAGCTCACGGCTCAGGCGAAATATCTTGTCATCTTTATCTTTCAGAACTGATGAGTGATTCTGAGCGCTCTGGCTTTGTAAATTTCCTTTCAGTCGATCACGCTGGGCTACGGCAACCTCGAGGTTGCCGCGAATATCCTTTATCTGTCGTTGTAATTCATCGCGCCGCCCGAACGCCTCTTTAAGAGAATCGGAAAGTTCTTTCGCCCGGTTGCTGTAGTCTTTTTGTGAGGCCTGGTACTGACTTATCTGTTCCATCAGGCTCTTGTTCTGTTCGGCGAGGCGAGCGTGCTCAGACTGCTGAGATTCGAGTTGGTCCTGCCAGCTCGAACTCACCGCAATTTTTTCTCTGACGCAGCGACTGGCTCGCATAGTCCACCCGCCAATGACGCCCACAACCAGCATCAATGCAAATAACGCAAAATGTGTAACAGTTAACTCAGGCATCGCTCATTCCCTGGACCTGAAAAACCAATTGTAGCGGTGAATTGCTAATTCATTTACGAAGCCAAACGAACCTCGCCCAGCTCCTGAAGTACTTCTTTAATTTGCACGACAGCCCAGCTGATCTGCTCGCGAGTAATTATCAGCGGCGGAGCAAGACGAACGACGGTCTCGTGTGTTTCCTTACTCAATAGTCCCCTGTCCAGCAGTCGCTCACAGACTTCGCGAGCACTGCCGGTTTTCGGATCAATTTCGATTCCGATGAAAAGTCCTCGGCCACGAATGTCAGCGATCAGCGAGCTTTTCAGTTTGCGAAGTTCGTCGATCAGGTAGTTGCCCATTTCCATGCTTCGCTCGGGCAATTTTTCGTCGACGAGTATTTTCAACGCCTCGGTACCCACGGCTGCCGCCAGCGGGTTACCGCCAAAAGTGCTGCCATGCGTTCCCGGCACAAAAATGTCCATGACGTCTTTTCTGGCAAGAAACATTGAAACCGGCAGGATTCCGCCCCCGAGGGCCTTGCCGAGAATCAAGCCATCCGGGACGACACCCTCGTGGTCACACGCGAGCATTTTTCCTGTTCGGCCAAGTCCAGTTTGAATCTCGTCAGCGATAAGCAGGACGTTGTGCTTCTTGCAAATCTCCTGGCATTTCTTCAGGTAGCCTTTCGGGGGAATTACGATACCTCCCTCACCTTGAATAGGCTCTACCAGGAAAGCAGCCGTATTTGGCGTAATCATTTTTTCGAGCGCGTCAGCATCGCCGTATTCAACGACCTTGAACCCTGGCGTCAGCGGGCCGAAATTCTTCTGGTACTTCGGCTCGTCGGAAAACGAGATTATGGTCAGTGTTCGACCATGGAAGTTGCCTGTACAGGTAATGATCTCTGCCTTGTTCTTCTGGATACCTTTGGATTCGTACCCCCATCGACGCGCCGCTTTTATCGCGGTTTCAACGGCTTCGGCACCAGTGTTCATCGGCAACGCCACATCCTGACCGGTAATGTCACAAGCAAGCTTCAGGAATGGTCCCAGCTTGTCCGTATAAAATGCCCGCGAAACGATAGAAAGCGTCTCTGCCTGTTTTGTGAGCGCTTTGACGAGGCGTGGGTTGGCATGGCCATGACTGACAGCCGAATACGCGCTCATCATGTCCAGGTACTTCTTACCATTCTCGTCCCAGACATAGGCGCCTTCGCCACGTGACAATACGACCGGCAATGGATGGTAGTTACGTGCGCAATATTGGTTTTCGAGTTCGAAGCTGGATGACATTTAATTCATTTCTCAATTACAGTGGGTAACATGCCCGCCTGACGCTGGCTGCATAAGGTCATAATTTTACAGCAATAACGGGCATACAGGCCAGATACTTCCCATGCGAAAACACCCCAAACAACAGCAAGTCGCCATTAGTGGTCCGGCCGGTGAGCTGGAAGCGTTGTTAGAATCGCCCCAGGATGTCGAATCAGTCGCGCTTGCCGTGGTATGTCATCCGCATCCGATGCACGGCGGGACGATGCAGAACAAGGTGGTGCATACGCTTGCACGGAGTTTCACGAACGCTGGAATATCAGCACTGCGCTTCAATTTTCGTGGTGTGGAAAAAAGCGAAGGCAGTTTTGACAATGGCGACGGGGAGGTCGATGACGTACTCGCCGCCGTCGAATGGACGCGCCGGGAAAAGCCTGACCTGCCATTGTGGCTCGCCGGGTTTTCGTTTGGCGCCGCCATGGCAGTGAGAGCCGCGGCCCTGTGCCGTCCGGTCGGGCTCATCAGTGTCGCACCGGCCGCCTCACGATTCGCGGGCCATCTCGATAGGCAACCCGATTGCCCCTGGCTGATTATCCAGGGTGACAAGGACGAACTGGTCGACGTCGAGGAAACCATTGCCTGGATTAACGAACTCGACCCGGGGCCCGAACTCGAAATACTTGCGGATGCCGAGCACTTCTTCCACGGCAAGTTGGTATTGCTGCGCAGTGCGGTCGAGGAGTTTGTGGAAAGAAATTCAAAATAGGTAGTTCGGCGCTCCCGTTGTCGAATAACCGCACGACCCGTATGAAAATTGATCTCTATTTACGAACAAAAAAAAGCCGGGGACGTCCCCGGCTTTTCCTTACAGGTGTCTCGCAAGAGATCACGCCATATCTTTCAGGCCCTTAAGCGCCGCAACCTTGACGGTTTTGGAAGCAGGCTTGGCTTTAAACATCATTTCTTCACCGGTGAAAGGATTAACACCCTTTCTGGCTTTGGTCGCCGGTTTTTTCACGACGCGCATCTTCAGAAGGCCCGGAAGCGTAAACATTCCAGGCGCGTTGCGGCCACCCAGGTTCTTCTTAATCTGCCCACACAAGGATTCGTAGACTGCCACCGCGTCTTTCTTGGTCAGGCCGGTGTCGTCAGCGATTTGCGCAAAAATCTCGGATTTGCTCGGCGGCTTGTTAGCTGTAGCGCCTGCGTTCTTATTTACTGCCATGAAAAAGTAACTCCTGTTAGAAAACGAAAACGAGCAGGGAAAATGCGCCGTGGAAAGCGCTTCTGCCCGAACGAAGCGGCGCGACGATATCACAAGATCGCGGGAGGGTTAACCGGAAATTGATGAAATCCGTGCTTTTTGGCGTCAAATATCGATTTATCGGTGTGCCACGCAGAGATTAAAAACTCGTCGGGAGCGAATCGGGGAGCTCGCGGGACCCCGCCGCATAGCAAGCTTGGACCAGAATGGTCGCGGGTTAAATCCTCATCAGGCTATCGGGGGCTTCCTGAACTATGCAGTGGGACCGGGTTTTATTTCGAACAAGTCGCAGGATTACGCCAGCGCAGACCCTCGAACACTCAAGCAAAGCCAAATGTTCTAGTTAGTGTAAAACTGCCGCTTAAATCGAACATCTGCAGATACGTCGACACCATCTGGTTTGATAGTGATGTCAAAAATCAGCACTTCCTGGTTGGCGACGGGTGTCTCGCCGATGTAGTAAATCGCATCCTGCTCTTCGATTTTTCGCATCGTTACGTTTTTCAGCTGCCCCGTAAGATTGACAGTTTTCACGGTGACGTTTGCGGTGACTGCTTTGTTGGTGCTTTTGTCCAGTACAGAGACATTCAACATGGCGCGATTCGGGCTCCGGACAATGTTGTATTCTCGTGCTACCTCCGGTGGCAACTGGTCGGTGGACTGGGCGCTGAAGTGAACGATGTGATCACCAATGTCGGAAAACGATGCTTCCGCCGGCTGGGCTTCAGGCGCAATCGCCTCCTCTGCCGGGCCACCACAGCCACCCAGCATAGCCAGAGATAACAGCGCGACAACGGTTTTGCAGGCTTTCATTGTTTTGATTCCCCTGTCAGGCCAAACGATACACCTCCGGACTATAGCCGATTGGTCGCGCTACCAGAAGATAATGTCTTTAAGCAGGCAGGAAAAGTTACAGGTCGCCTGATGATGAAAGTCCTATCCCGGCTCGCGGCGCCATTCTTGAGTGTCCTCCGCGTACATCGCGACATCGAAACGTCGACGCCTTTGACCGGCCGCTTCAGAATACGGGCTTCAGATCAGCAAGTACCATGTTCAGCGCGATCAACAGAATGAAAACGATGTAGGTTGACAGGTCAATTACGCCAAGCGGTGGGATAATCCGCTGAATTGGCCGAAGCAAAGGGTTGGTCAGGTCGTTCAGAAGATCCGATAAAGGGCCCATATATCGGCCAAAAAATCCGAATATTACGCGAAGCGCAATCGCGACGATGAACATGACGACGCTCAGGCTAGCAAGTTCTAGAAGTGCGGCAATGATCACTGACGAAATTGACGATGCTAACGTGGCCAGGACTTCCAGGCCATCGATGATCAGCATAATCGTTAGTGTGGCCAGCAGCTGAATCAGCAATGCGACGATCACCGTGGCTGTATCGAGTTTGCCGATTGCTGGTATAAAACGCCGCAGCGGCACAACAGCGGGAGACGTGTACCGAAGCACGCCTTGCGCGACGGGATTGCGAAAGTTGGCCCGCACGAGCGGCAGCCAGAATCTTAATAGCAATATCAAGAGATACAACCGCGTAAACGTGTCGATCAGAAATATCAGAGCGTCTTTCATGGTTCTCTAATTACCGGGTTGCATTGCTGGCTTCTATCGCCAGTTCTGCCGCGCGCTTTTCCGCAGCGTCGATCGCGGCAGCGAAGATGCCACGAGCATCCTTCTCATCAAGATACTCAAAAGCTGCTGTTGTCGTTCCACCCGGGGAACGCACTCGGTCAATCAGAGTCGACATAGATTCTGTTTCGGCGGCGGCGAGAGCGGTTGCGCCGCGCGCAGTTTCAACCGCCAACGTCCTTGCGGTTTCAGCATCGATGCCAAACTTTTTCGCTGATTCGATCATAATATCGATAAGAAGATAGAAATATGACGGGCCTGTTCCAGAAACAGCGGTGACTGCATCCATTTTCGACTCGGAATCCAGCCAGACGACGTGCCCGACGGCAGACATTATCTTTTCGGCCTGAGTCTTGCGACGGTCGTCGGTGCGTTCATTGGCGAATAATGCGGAGATGCCCTGATCGATCAATGCCGGCTGGTTGGGCATCACGCGAACGACCGAGAGGCCTCCGCCAAGCCACTCATCGATATCCGCAATTTTTGGCCCTGCAGCGATTGACATGATCAGTGGTCGTTTTTCCTGCACTTCTGCGGCGACATTTTCACAAACAGGCCTGAGTATTTGAGGTTTGACCGCGAACAAAAGGATTTCAACGGACCGGGCAACGCGTTTGTTGTCATCAGTCACCAGGCATCCGCAGAGCTCTTTTCGAAGGCGCTCGCATTGCTCGCGCAGCGGCTCGGCAATCATCAGATCCGTCGCATGCATGCCACCTCTAAGCAACCCGCCGCCGATCGCGCGTGCCATGTTACCGCCGCCTATAAGCCCAACTTTATTAATTATCAATGTTGCCCATCCTGATTGTCATCCCCTGAATCCGGCCCGAAATATCACGATCTCGTTCCAAATATCCCGGTCCCGATACGAATGATGGTCGCACCCTCGTGAATGGCGGCAGCATAGTCCGCAGACATGCCCATTGAAAGGGTGTCCAGCTCGTGGCCCTGTGCCTGCAGCGACTCATGCAGGACCCTGAGTGCCGCAAACGGCTTTCTTTGCTCGTCGAATCCGTGGCGAATTGCCGGCAAACACATCAGCCCACGCAGTTTCAGTCGCGGCAGCTCTGCAATGGCGGCGGCGAGGTCGCGGGTCTGCGCTACGCTGACCCCGGATTTCTGAGTCTCGCCGTCGATATTGACCTCGATACAAATGTTCAGGTCTTCGGCGTCGCTGGGCCTGTATTCAGAGAGGCGTTGCGCGATCTTGAGACGGTCGATCGTGTGAACCCATTGAAAATGCTCGGCTACAGCCTTTGTCTTGTTGGATTGCAGGTGTCCGATAAAATGCCACCGGAGGTCATTCCTGGCGGCACTTCGTATCTTTTCCAGCCCCTCCTGAACGAAATTCTCGCCGAAGTCCCGCTGCCCGGCCGAAGCTACCTCGAGAATGGCCTCCAGGGGCTTCTTCTTGCTGACAGCAACAAGCCGAATATCGTCTGCTGCCCTCCCGGCATCTGCTGCAGCTTTCGCCAGCAAATCTTGGATTTTACGAAAGTTTTCCGTGACTCTAATCACGTTTTGCTCCGAGTGCTTCGATATACTAGGCAGCCAACAGGTCCGGGTTATGGTAAGTCGGACCAGCCACTACCGAGGGTATATATGGCTGTCGATGTCGCCCAGTTATTGTCGTTCACGGTAAAGAACAACGCATCAGATCTTCACCTTTCCGGTGGGGTCCCACCGATGATTCGCGTCGACGGCGACATCAAGCGCATCAATATGCCGGCACTGACCCACAAAGATGTCAATAGCATGGTGTACGACATCATGAATGACAAGCAGCGCAAGGATTACGAAGAGTTTCTGGAAACCGACTTCTCCTTTGAAATCCCAAAACTGGCGCGCTTCCGTGTGAATGCTTTCAATCAGAATCGTGGCTCTGCCGCAGTATTCAGAACGATTCCCTCAGAAATTCTGTCACTCGACGATTTGGGTGCACCAGCGATTTTCAAGGATATCTCGATGCACCCAAGAGGCATCGTGCTTGTTACCGGCCCGACAGGCAGCGGCAAATCAACGACGCTTGCGGCGATGGTTGACTACATCAACGAAAACAAACCAGATCACATCCTGACGATCGAGGATCCGATCGAGTTCGTGCACGAAAGCAAGAAATCTCTAATCAATCAACGTGAAGTACATCGTGACACTCTCGGCTTCAACGAAGCATTGCGCTCGGCACTTCGCGAGGATCCTGACGTTATCCTGGTCGGTGAGCTCAGGGATCTGGAGACCATTCGTCTCGCCTTGACTGGTGCCGAAACGGGACACCTTGTGTTCGGAACGCTGCATACGAGCTCCGCCGCAAAGACCATCGACCGTATCGTGGATGTATTCCCTGCTGCAGAAAAAGAAATGGTTCGAGCGATGTTATCCGAGTCACTGCGAGCTGTTATTTCACAAACGTTGTTGAAGAAGATTGGCGGCGGACGAATCGCTGCGCACGAAATCATGATGGGCACGCCGGCGATCAGAAACCTGATTCGGGAAGGCAAGATTGCACAAATGTATTCCGCAATCCAGACCGGGCAAAATGTGGGCATGCAGACGCTGGATCAAAATCTGGCCGAGCTCATGTCCAAAGGGCTTATCAACAAGGAAGAAGCCCGATTCCGGGCAGTCAACAAAGAAAATTTCTAAGGCACCCGGCGAGGTCGGGCGCCTGAGAGGAGATAAGTTAAATGGAACGCGAACAAGCAGTGCGATTGACGCAAAACCTGCTTAAAAAAATGGTCGAAAAGGAAGGTTCAGACCTTTTCCTGACCTCGGGTTTTCCACCCGCGATCAAAGTTGATGGGACGGTTCACAAAGCGACTGACGCTCCGCTAACGCCGGATCAGTCCGCCATGATGGTGCGTTCGATCATGAACGACAAGCAGATAAAAGAATTCGATGCCACGAAAGAATGCAACTTCGCAATCGCCCCGCAAGGCATTGGCCGGTTTCGCGTCAGCGCGTTCATTCAGCAGGGGCTGGTCGGTGCCGTTCTTCGAACAATTACCACAGAAATTCCGACCCTCGAAGGGCTGGATCTCCCACCTATCCTGAAAGACGTTGTGATGAACAAGCGTGGACTGGTCATCGTCGTCGGAGGCACCGGCTCCGGTAAATCGACCACGCTCGCGGCAATGATTGGTCATCGAAACGAAAACTCACGTGGGCATATCGTTTCAATTGAAGATCCCGTCGAATATGTTCATCCGCATAATGGATGCGTTATAACGCAGCGAGAAGTCGGTGTGGATACCGAATCCTGGCACGCGGCGCTGAAGAATACGTTACGTCAGGCACCTGACGTCATCATAATCGGTGAGATTCGCGATCGCGAAACAATGGAATATGGAATTCAGTTTTCTGAAACC
The DNA here is from genome assembly GCA_027621915.1 of Pseudomonadota bacterium. Taxonomy (GTDB): domain Bacteria; phylum Pseudomonadota; class Gammaproteobacteria; order Steroidobacterales; family Woeseiaceae; genus SZUA-117. The sequence goes on along the minus strand of JAQCAD010000010.1, from coordinate 37,822 downwards.
GGCCACCTTTGTCTCGCAACACTTCACGCGAACAGCGCGAACCAGGCGCTCGATCGAATCATCAACTTTTTCCCGGAGGATCGTCGTCAGCAATTGCTGATGGATTTGTCACTCAACACAAAAGCGTTTGTTGCACAACGCCTGATTCCGCGGGAGACCGGTGTTGGTCGAATCGCAAGCATGGAAATCATGTTGAATTCTCCGCTCATCGCAGATTTGATATTCAAGGGTGAGGTTGGGCAGATAAAAGAAATCATGGCCAAATCAACTCGCCTTGGCATGCAGACGTTCGACCAGTCACTATTCGACTTGTACGAGAGTGGTGCTATCTCCTACGAAGAAGCCATGCGAAATTCCGATTCGAAGAACGAACTAAGGTTGCGGGTCAAACTCGAAAGCAAGCGCGACTCATCGATTGCAGACAGGCAATCTGAAAGCCTGCGCATCATGGAAGAAGATACGGCTAAAGTGTACTAGCCCGTCACATGGATTCAATTGATTAATGAACGTAAAACCACTTTTTAAGCTCATGGTCGAGAAAAAGGCATCTGACCTTTTCTTCGCTCCGTTTTCACCTGCCAAGATAAAGATTGACGGCAAGATAATGCCTGTCAACAAACTTGAAATGACGCCGAAAATGGTGAAACAGGCCGCTATTGAGTTGATGAGTGAAGAGCAGCTGGACACATTCACGCGTGAACTCGACATCGATTTCGCGATCTCGGAGCCAGGCCTCGGGCGTTTTCGTGTCAACGTATTCCATCAGCGCGGCAATGTATCAATGGTGCTTCGCTACATAACCGCCGAATTGCCAACTCTTGACGAACTTGGCATGCCCGAACAAATGAAAGAGCTGGTGATGCTCCGGCGCGGGCTGATTTTGATGGTTGGGGCTACCGGCAGTGGCAAGTCAACAACTCTGGCGGCGATGATCAATCATCGTAATGAGAAGACCTCTTCGCATATTATTACAGTTGAAGACCCGATCGAATTCCTGCATCCAAACAAGCAATCAATAGTTAACCAACGCGAAGTCGGATTAGATACAAAGTCCTACGCTCGCGCTCTGAGGAGCGCAATGCGTGGCGCTCCCGACGTGCTGCAAATAGGCGAGATTCGTGATCGCGAATCTATGCAATCCGCTATCGACATGGCGGGTACCGGGCACCTTGTTCTCGCTACGTTACATGCCAACAATGCGCCGGAAACGCTTGATCGAATCATCAACATGTTTCCGCAGGAACAACACAAGCAGGTGTTCATGGATCTCGGTCATTACTTGCGAGCGATTCTCTCGCAACGTCTCGTTCGGGCGCGCACCGGCAAACGGGTTGCCGCTGTCGAGCTGATGATCAACACACCGCACATCAAGGACCTGATCCTTAAGGGTGACATTTCAGAAGTTAAAGATGCACTGAGGGAGTCCGGTGAAAAAGGCATGCAAAACTTTGACGAAGCGTTGCTTGACCTGTACAAGGTCGGAACCATTACGCTTGAAGAAGCGATGTCACACGCTGATTCACGATCCAACCTCGAAGCAAAGGTAAATTTCGGCGGCTAACCGGCAAATGGCGTAAGTCCGCACGAGCTCATTTTCCGGCGTTTGGCCACGTCCGCAATGGCGGACTATTTCTTCAGCAACCAAAAAATCAACGACAGAAAAATGCTGAGAAAAATCATCGTCATCAGCGGAAAATAAAAGCGAAAATTTTCACGATGGATGACAATATCACCGGGCAATCGCCAAAAGGGTAGCTTGCCGAGCCACGGCCAGCCGATCCCGAGGAGCAGGACCAGCAGGCCGATGGCGATTATGGTCTTTTGCAAAGTCTAATTTGGCGTCAAAACGCCACGTCCCGGTGTCCATGGAACACCTGCCGCGTCAAGCGCGTTTAACAAGGATCGGTATTCGCTGTTGATCAACAGCGTCAGCTGATTGCTGATATCGTTGAATTCACCCTGCGCGATCGACAGTGACTGGCCTTGCGTGCTGGTAGGTCCGTAAGCATTGGTATTCGGGTCATAAGCGGCATGACTGAGACGACTGGTAACCGGCATCGGCCCGTTCACTGCATACTCGCGGCTCGTGCTGTTTCCCGACAACCGGTCCCGTTGCCCGATAAGCCTCTTCTCGATGGAATTGGCTTGTGTATAAAGCGCCAATTCGGCGGTCGAGTTTTGCAGCATCTCTTCAATCGCACCGAGCTGCGACAGCACTTCATCAATAGAGCTTAATGTACCGTCGACAGCCCGGTTCATCTCGTCAACCTGGCGCTGAAATGCGACGCGTTGTTGTTGCGTGGAACCAGGCAGAGTCGGCTTTCGAATGGAGACAACCTCAAACGTCTCGTTCTGGCCGAGGTCGGTCAATTCCCCGTCAACTCGCTGCTGCATTGATACCCGATAACTGCCTGGCGCAACCAGCACCCCTGCAGCACTACTGTTCTCATTGCGTTCGGATTCGGGCTGCCATGGATGAACGACCGGGTAGCGGAGATCCCAGGCCACCCGCTGAAAGCCCGCTTTGGCTGGGGCCTCTATATGCCGGATCACGTTGCCAGTCGAGTCGGTCACCGTGAAAACGATAGCCGGTTCGTCTTCAAGTACCTCCTCATCCAGTCGGCGGAGGCTCGCAAATTCGACATCCTGACTGCTGCCGACCCGGGCCTTCTCGGCTTCCTTGCGCTGGTCCTTCAGGCTCCTTCGTTCTTCTGCAAGGTAATAGGTGAAGACAGCGCCAAACGGCGGGTTCGGTGACACGAAATAGGCATCGCCCTGGCTGTCAACGCAACCTGCGGTCTCGCAGGAATGCGGCCGTTTCGGGATGTACCAGTGTGCGCGTCGAACCGGAAAGAGCACCGAGCCTGTGGTCAGGAGGTCTGCTGATACGGTCCGCAATGGTGAGTAATCGTCGAGCACATAAAAACTGCGCCCAAATGTCGCACCCACGAGATCGTTCTCGCGTGTTTGAATCGCGAGATCGCGAAAAGAAATGTTGGGTACCCCGCCCGAAAGTTTCGTCCACGCGGCGCCGCTGTTGACCGAGAAGAACACACCGTACTCGGTTGCCGTGAAAAGAAGATCCGGGTTGACGTGGTCCTGCACCAGTCGCCACAAGATGTGCCGTTCAGGCAAATTCGACGAAATGCTGCGCCAGCTGCGGCCCCGATTTTCACTTTTCAAAAGGTAGGGCGAAAAGTCGCCGGACTTGTGATCATCGACGACAACATAGACAGTATTCGCGTCGTGAAGGTCGGCCTTGATGTCGTTGACGAAAAAATTGTCGGGCACACCCGGTAGCGAGTCGATGCGTCGCCAGCTGGCGCCACCATCTTCGCTGATCTGAATCAGGCCATCGTCCGTGCCCGCATAAATCAGGCCGGCAACGAGCGGAGATTCGGAGAGAGACGTGATGGTGTTGTACTGTGACATGGCGCCTAAATCCCAGTTGGAATCGGCACTCCAGCGTCGGCCCATCAGGGGTTGTTGCAGGCGAATCTGATCGCGTGTGAGGTCACCCGAGATCGCACGCCACGAATCACCGCGATCATTGCTCTGCCACACACGATAGCTTGCGAAATAAAGTGTTTCGGGATTGTGCGGGCTGATCAGTATCGGCGCGTCCCAGTTGAATCGTTCCTCGGGCTCGCCTGCCGCGGGCTGTGGCTGGATGTGCACGCTTTCGCCAGTTGCCCTGTCGTAGCGAGTCAAATTTCCCTGCTGCCAGTTGGCATAAATAATGTTCGGATTGGTGGGGTCTGCGGCCGACTGATGTCCGTCGGCGCCGAGTGTCAGGTACCAGTCCGAATTCCTGATACCGACATTGTTGTCTGTTCGGTGTGGTCCTCCAAGGCTCGAATTGTCCTGAGTGCCCCCGTAGACGTTGTAGAAGGGTTCATCATAGTCGACGGCTACTTTGTAGAATTGCGATATGGGCATGTTGGCCATGTATCGCCAGGTCTTGCCGGTATCGAGGCTTTCGTACACGCCGCCATCATTACCAACAAGTAGATAGTCCTTGTCGTGCGGGTGAAATGCCATCGCGTGATGGTCAACGTGTTTTGTTTCCGACTGCATCGCCTGGAAGTCCTTGCCGCCGTTATGTGTGACGTGAAGTCGTACATCCATCTGATAGACGCGATCAAAGTGATGCGGGTCAGCAAAGATCTCCTGGTAATAGTGCGGACCGGTACCACCCGAGAGGTAATCGTTTTGTTTTTCCCATGACTCGCCACCATTTTCTGAGCGATAGAAACCACCCGTTCTGTGTGCGAGTTCGATTGTCGCGTAGACAACATCCGGATTCTGGGGAGAAATAGCGAAGCCGACATGACCCATATCCTCCTTCGGCAAGCCCTCGGTGAGTTCGCGCCAGTTTTTGCCGCCATCAGTTGATTTATGAATGCCGGATCCCGGACCACCGTCCATCAACACCGCAACATTTCTTAAGCGTTGCCACGAGACAGCGTAAACGACGTCAGGATTGCGTGGATCCAGATGCACTTCCGATACGCCGGTGTACTGATCGTCAATGGCCGCGTTGCTCAGTCCGTCGCCCAGAAGCTTGCCCCAGGTAAGTCCGCCGTCCGTGGACTTAAAAAGCCCACGATCGCCCCCACCGGACCACAATGGCCCTTGCGCGGCGACATAGACGACATTCGAGTCGCGCGGATCGACGCGAATCATGCCAATGTGCTCGGACGCCTTCAGGCCCATGTTTTCCCAGGTCGTACCGCCATCCCGACTGCGAAACACGCCGGACCCATAGGCGATGTGCCGTCCGGCATCATTTTCACCCGTACCCACCCAGATGATTTCCGGGTTGTTCGGGTCGAGTGTGATGCAGCCGATCGAATAGGAATCCTGATCGTCAAAAATCGTTTTCCATGTTGTGCCGCCATTGTTAGTCTTGAAAATGCCGCCGCTGGCAACGCCGACATACCAGTTGCTGGGATCGTCTGGATTAATCGCAATGTCGGCAATCCGGCCTGACATCATTGCGGGCCCGATGCTGCGCATCTCCAGACCGGAGAAAGTGGACTCATTGAATCCGGGCGGAGCCTCTTCATCGGCACTGTATGCGAAAAAAGGCATGAAAAAGACGATGAAACTCAATTGAAAAAAACGATGCATGGCGCCCCCCGGTGTGTCTGGTTTTCTTGTCGTTGTCAAAACTATAGCAAAACAATCCGGCACCGCATTGACCGTAACAAATCATCCGTCTAATGTAATCGGCATGAAACGCGCGAATTCGGTCGACGACTACATTAAAACGTCGGATAACTGGCAGGATGAGCTTGTGCAGCTCCGAGGAATTCTCGCCGCAACGGGGCTTGTTGAGGAAGTCAAATGGGGTGCCCCCTGTTACACCAGTAATGGCGAGAACGTTGTTGGAATCGGCGCATTCAAGTCTTACTTCGGCCTGTGGTTTTTCCAGGGCGCGCTTCTCCGGGATGACCAAAAGGTCTTGGTGAATGCGCAAGAGGGTAAGACCAAAGCGCTAAGGCAGTGGCGCATGCAGTCGGCGAAAGAGATCAAGCCGGCGACCATCAAGCGCTATGTGAAAGAAGCGACAAAACTTGTCAAAGATGGCAAGAGCATCGGTCCCGTAAAGAAAAAGCCTGTATTGGTTCCGGCAGAATTGAAAAAGGCACTGCAAAAAGACAAATCGACAGAAAAAATATTCAATAGCCTAACGCCCGGTCGCCAGCGCGAGTACGCTGAATACATTTCCGAAGCAAAAAGGGAAGAAATCAAACAAAGCCGTATCGCAAAAATACTGCCGTTGATCAAAGCCGGAATCGGCCTGAACGACAAATACCGTTAACAAAAAGGGGTCGGATCCAATATTTCAACAATTGGATCTGACTCCCTTTTCGGAGAAATTCAGTGCGTATCAGCAGGTTTATCGTAAAGTTTTCCGCGCTCTGCGTATCGCTGGCTGCCAATGCAGATACGCCCGGAGCGTATCTTGGTGATCTCAGCTGGCCCGAAGCAGAGAAACGGTTTGCAGTTTCCCCAATCGTTATCGTTCCTTTTGGCGCTGGCGCGAAGGAGCATGGACCGCATTTGCCGATGAATGCCGATCGAGTGGTGATGGACTACCTGTTGCAGGCGGCGATCGAGTCAAGCGACGTAATTATCACGCCGCCGATACTGCACGGCTGGTTTCCGGCATTTCGGGATTTTCCGGGAACGGAAATTTCTGATCCCACGGTGTTTCAGGATTACGTTCAGCTGGTTGGCATGTCACTTGCGAATCAGGGTGCGCAGCGAATCGTCTTTCTCAATACAGGGATTTCGAAGGCGACCGGCCTGCCAATCTCGATTGCCGCGCGGGAAATCCGCGTACAAACGGGTGTGCCAACGCTGGTTATTTCCTGGGACGACCTCGAAACCGAAGAAATCAGCGCGCTACAGGAACAGGATGTTGGCGGGCATGGCGACGAAATTGAAACGTCTATCAATCTTTATTTGCAGCCCGAACTCGTCAATATGGGCCTTGCGGTTCAGGACTACGGCGATCGAACAGTGAAGGACTATGGAGGTTACCTGCCGGGAAGACTGACAAGGGATGAAACTGACCCCGCGTACTCCGCCTCCGGTATCTTCGGAGACGCGACACTTGCCACGCCGGAAAAAGGCCAGAAAGCTCTCGAAGTTTTGACACGAGAATGGATCAAGGCGCTGGAAGGGTTCGCCACTGTGCCACTACGGCGTTTAGATTGACGGCTTGACAGCCAATGCAAGACTCCAGCCGACAAGAATCAGAAATAGAATCGGACTCATTTTGCTGCTGAAAAGTTTCGACGTGGTGCCGAGTTACGGGATCAACGTGCTGTATGACCAACACGCGAAGGATTTCCTGTCTTAAACTCCGTGGCATTGAGACACTGGAATACCTGCGCGCTCAGCGCATATCGTATGCCGTTCGCGACGCTACGATTCAACCGTTTCTGTACATGTAGCTATAGCCGTTTATTGCCGGAACGCCGCCAAGGTGCGCGTAAAGTACTTTGGCGCCTGACGGAAAGAAGCCGTTCCTGACAAGATCGATCATCCCCTGCATTGACTTCCCTTCGTAGACCGGGTCAGTCATCATGCCTTCCATGCGCGCGCAAAGACGGATGGCATCATTCGTTTCGTCCGAAGGCACGCCGTAGACCGGATAAGCGTATTCGGTTTTAAGCACGACATCGTCCGCCGTGATGTCCTGACCGAGCTTGACCAAGACTGCTGTTTTTCGTGCAATATCAAGAACTTGTTTGTGTGTCTGTTGAGGCGTGCAAGAGGCATCGATACCGATAACGTTTCGAGCGCGACCGTCCTTCGCAAATCCAACCACCATGCCGGCGTGTGTCGAACCGGTTACCGTGCAAACGACGATGAAATCGAATTTGAAGCCCAGTTCTTCCTCCTGTGTACGAACTTCCTCCGCAAACCCGACGAAGCCAAGGCCGCCGAACTTGTGGACGGATGCACCTGCCGGGATGGGATATGGCTTGCCGCCTTTGTCTTTTACATCTTCGAGCGCCCGCTCCCAGCTTTCTCGAATTCCGATATCGAAGCCTTCGTCGACGAGTTCGATTTCTGCCCCCAAAACGCGGGACATGAGAATGTTGCCCACGCGGTCGTAGACAGCATCCTGAAACGGAACCCAGCTCTCCTGGACCAGTCGACATTTCATACCAATTTTTGCAGCAACGGCGGCGACCTGCCGTGTGTGATTAGACTGTACGCCACCGATGGTTACCAGCGTGTCCGCGCCAGCCGCAATTGCGTCCGGCACTATATATTCGAGTTTGCGGATCTTGTTCCCGCCAAACGCAAGACCCGAATTGCAGTCTTCACGTTTCGCGTAAAGTTCGATGTCGCCGCCAAGATATTCGGAAAGGCGCGGCAAATATTCGATGGGTGTCGGGCCGAATGTCAGCGGATAGCGTTCGAACTCTTCGAGCATCTGCTGTTACTCCGCGAAAACCGTAGCTGCGTCGAAAACGGGTCCATCGACACAGACTCTTTTCATTGCAACGCCGTCGCTGCTAGTCACTCGTACGGCACAGCCGGCACAGCCGCCGACCGCACAGGCCATGAATTCTTCAAGCGATACCTGGCAAGCCAGGTCAAATTCCCGCGCCAAAGATGCGACGGCTTTCAACATCGGTGTTGGCCCGCAAGAGAATAATTCAACTTCCGCAAGCTCGCTTTTGGAAAGCGACATAAGCCATTTTCTGGCGAGGTCGGTGACGTAGCCCCTGAAACAGCCGTCATATCCCTGCAAACTGGCCAACCGCGATGGAATCCCCCAGCTTTCGAGAAGAGGCATCGAACCGCTGATCTCGTCCGCAAGCCAGGGGGTTGGAATCGCTGATGTCGTCATGTCGAACGGAAACGGAATCTCCGATCCCATGATAACGAGCGGATGCCAGTCGAAATTGTCCTCGTGAAGTGTCTCCGCCAAAAACACCATCGGTGGAATTCCGACGCCGCCACCAATCAGGAGTGTTCTGGGCCGCTCGGATGATGGGACAAATCCGTGACCGATAGGCCCGATAACACTAACTGCGTCGCCGATCTTCTTATTGCCAAGTGCGCGTAGCCCTTCGCCTACGGTTTTGAACAAAACTTCGATCCAGCCTTCGGTCACGTCGACTCGCATAATTGACAATGGCCGGCGCATCGGAATCGTTTCGTCGCACTGAATATGAATAAAGCTGCCGGCCGTGGCTCGGGCGGCGCACTTTGCCGCGTGCAAACGGATGACGAACTGCTTGCCTGGAAAACTCTGCACGTCGATGACAGACGCGTCCTCGACGAAAATCGTGCCACGATTTCGTTGCGCGGCATTTGTCACGTTCATTGACTAGCCAGCGACTGTATCACCGTGGACAGCACCGCCATCCGCACGGCTATCCCATTCCTTACCTGCTGCGTGATGACGGAACGAGGGCTGTCGGCGAGGCTGGATTCGATTTCGATACCACGATTCATCGGCCCGGGATGCATGACGATGGCTCCAGGAGCCGCCAGCTTCATCCGCTCATGGCTAACGCCGTATCTTGCAAAATATTCGTCGATTCCCGGAATTCCGTCGAGATTAACGATACGTTCGCGCTGGATTCGTAGCGCCATGACAACGTCGGCACCGCGCAGGCCCTCGTCGAGATCGTGCAGGATTTTCGCTTTTTCCGGAAACGTGCCAGGCGCCGGAGCGAGAGTGGGCGGCGATATGAGTCGCAATTCGCACACCCCCATTGTTGTGAGTCCTTCCGCTGCAGATCGGGCTACTCGCGAATGGGCGATATCGCCGACGATTGCAACAATCAAATTCTCAAACTCGCCTTTATGCTGGCGAATTGTCAACAGGTCCAGCAGTCCCTGAGTCGGATGCGAAACATCGGATTCACCGGCGTTCAAGATGCTTACGTATTTATTCACGTGCCGGGCAATGTATGCAGGCACGCCTGCCTCGGCATCTCGCACAACGAATACATCGACCTGCATCGCTTCGAGCGTGTAAATCATGTCCAGAATGCTCTCGCCTTTCTTTCTGGATGACGTATTAACGTCAAGATTGAGTACGTCGGCACCGAGGCGCTGGGCGGCGAGATCGAAAGACGCGCGAGTCCGCGTACTCGGCTCGAAAAAAAGGTTGGCTACGGTTTTGCCTAGCAAGGCTTTCGATCTGACTACCGATTGGCCGGGGACGGTGACGAATTCCTGTGATTGATCAAGTAGATCATTCAGTTGATCGCGATCGAGACCACGTAATGTGAGCAAGTGGCGTAGCTGCCCATTCGCAGTAAATTGCAGCTCGGCTTCAGTCGCTGCGTTGTTGGACCTCTGAAGTTTTGTTACTGACATCGCGCCGGCATTCTACCCCTATTGATGTTCTTTTTTCAGCCAGCGTTCGGCGATTAACACTGCAGCGGCCGAATCGATCATTTCCTTGTTGATCCTGTTTCGCAGTCCATCCGCTCTCTGCGATTTAAGCATTGCCCCGGCTTCGATCGACGTGTAACGCTCATCCACGGGTTCAACCGGCAAGCTGAACTGGCCGAGATCGGCCATGAACCGGTTGATCACATCGTTGATCTCGGCGGGCGAGCCGTCTATGTGGCTGGGCAAACCGACGATCAGTCGGTCTGGCTGCCATTCTTTCACCAGCGATTCGATTCGCTTCCAGTCAGGACCACTTTCGCCGTTCCCGATGATGCGAAGCGGGCTGGCTGAACAGGTCACCTGTTGACCGACCGCAACGCCGATCCGTCGCAAGCCGAAGTCAAAAGCGATGATCGTTTCAGGCGTGCCCGGCATCCGCCGACATCTTGCTGATATCAATCCCCAGGCTACGTGCCGCTACGCTCCATCGATCAGCAAACGGGACCTCGAAGATCACCTCCGGTGTGGCGGGTACGGTCAACCAGGCGTTGCCCAGTATTTCCTCTTCGAGCTGCCCGGCATCCCATCCTGCGTAACCGAGCGCAACCAGTGACTTTCTGGGTCCTGACCCGGTAGCCATGGCATCCAGAACATCTCGCGAGAGTGTCAGCTGGATTTCCGGCGATACGGAGACTGTACTTTCGAATGTCATGCCTGGATTGTGTAGCACGAAGCCTCTGTCACGGGCCACTGGACCGCCGCTAAGGATCGGGTGGCTGGCGATCGCTTTTTCCGATTGCGTCAGATCGAGGTGACCAAATAGATGACCCAGGTTCATGTCCAGTGGTCGGTTGATAACGATACCAAGCGCTCCCTCGGAGTTATGCTCGCAAACAAGCGTCACGGTGGTACTGAAATTCGGGTCGGCCATCCCCGGCATAGCGATGAGCAGTTGGTTTGAAAGCGAATCAGCGAGTTTCATAGCCTAAGTATCCGCTGCGGGCGGCGTAAACGGAAGAAATACGACGTCAAGCAACTGGCATTGACCCGCAGTTCGTACCGGCACGAGAATCTGATCGCCCGTGTCGGGCCGGGAATGATTATCGTTTGAAATCAAGCCACTGGAGCACCGAAATGTGTCGTTCTACGCCGGTTTTTCGGTTATGGCCCGGCTTATTCTGTTCGGGCCGCAGCCTGAACATCAAGGTGGTTGAACTGCCACTTGTAGGCGAAACGCAATTGGTCGTAATCCATACGGATGGCTTCAGGAAACGGATCGAACGGGGCTGCGCGCCGCAGGATACTCAAGGCAATCTGATCAAGTGCCTTTGATCCGGATGATTGCCTGACAAGTACTTCCTGTAATTGACCGGATGAGTTGATTGTTACTTCCAGCGTAGGGCTTCCTGTGATGCCATCGACAAGCGCCTCGTCGGGGAAATATCGGATGCCGACTGTTTCGATCTTGGTTTTCCAGGTACTCAGATATCCGGCAATCTTGGACTCTTTCGTATCCACGCTGGTGACGAGTTCGCGCGGATTGTCGTCGCGAATTGAAGGATTGGTCCGGTCGTCCTGTGGCAACGGCAAAGTCAATTCAATACCAGCTTCCAGGTTGGCCGCTGTCGATTCTTCCGGCGACGGGTCTTCGCGTGGATTGTCGGCGACCTCGAAATCCTGGTCTGCCCTCGCGGTCAAAACCTGGTCAGCAAATATCACGGCCTCCGACGCTTCGTCGATGCTGTCGCCGGATTCTGTGCCGACGTTGTCGACCGGGACGACACTTTCCGCCCTTGCGCTGGGGCGCACCTGTTCCTGCGTATTTCCGGCGCCCTCCTGGCTGGCCTGGGCAAGATATTCGGCGCGATCAGGTTCGAGTGCGTTGGGATCGGGATCGGCAACGATCGTGACTTCAAGCGAAATTGCGTCCTTGAACTCATCGCCAAGGACCGCATTGAAGGTCACGCCAATGATCAGAATACCGTGGATTAATGCGGCGAGAAACAGCATAGGGGGCAGCCGGTCCGGGACCGGCAGCGATTCGAGCACCATGGCATCAATCGATTCCTGATCGATTGATCCGCCGGCCTCGATACCGTCAGTATGTTTAACGTTATCAGTCATTACCCAAGCAGGCGCCTCGCCAGAAAACCCCTGATTTCCGCATTCTCTCACAGGAAATCAACAATTTGTCCAGTTTACCTCTCAAGGTCAAACAGCAATGAGACTTAAGTCACCCCATCCAAACAACAATTAGGGTGGCAATTGACCAATAATCGCCCGAACCGGCTGACGCGCCTAGCTACGGCGCAGTTTCCGGTCTATAGCGTCAAACAGGATGCCGGCGATGTTCAGGTTGCGTGCCGAATCGAGTTCCCGGATTCCTGTAGGGCTGGTGACGTTAATCTCGGTAAGGTAGTCGCCAATAACGTCTATGCCGGCGAAGACAATGCCGTGTTTTTTGAGGATCGGGCCGACCTGTGAGCAGATCCACTGGTCCCTTTCGGTCAGCTTGCGCACTTCTCCAACGGCCCCCATCACCAGGTTGCCGCGATTGTCATCAGCCGAAGGAATGCGTGCCAACGCGTACGGGACGGGTTCACCGTCAACCAGCAGAATGCGCTTGTCCCCGTCTTTGATCTCGGGAATAAACACCTGGGCCATCGCGAAGCGACTGCCGTTGCTCGTCAATGTTTCGAAAATGACATTTGCATTGTTGTCGCCCTTCGCCACAACGAAAATAGACTTGCCACCCATGCCATCCAATGGTTTCACGACGATCCGTTCATGCTCCGCCAGGAAATTCTTCATCTCCTGCATGGAGCGAGTGACCAGGGTCAGTGGGGCACATTGCGGAAACCACGCCGTATAGGCCTTCTCGTTCATGTCGCGCAGACTTTGCGGCTTATTGACTACCAGCGCACCCGCTTGCTCCGCGCGTTCGAGAATGTAGCTCGTGTAAATGTATTCCATATCGAACGGCGGATCTTTGCGCATCAGGATTACATCCAGGTCGCTGAGTCGGATAGCATTACGCTCGCCGAGCGTGAACCAGCTGCTTTTTTCATCGCGGACTTCGATCAGCCTCGAGTGAGCGAGCGCGTCGCCCGCCAGCAGCTTGAGATCTGACTGCAACATGTAATGAATTTCAGCATCTCGGCGTTGCGCTTCCAGTAACATCGCGAACGAGCTGTCCTTAACGGATTTGATGGAATCAATTGGGTCCATGACGACGCCAACGAGAAGTTTCCTTCCTGACATAGTTTTGTTTCCTGCGAATGGCCAATTGGAACGGCGGCTAACTATACCTCGCGAAATTGCTGTCCAACACTCGAATTGCAGGTGCCGAGGCACTGCATTGTTGAAGCAGTGGGGGTCGCAGCCCCTTGTGGGAACTGGATTTGAGGTTCAGCTCTTGAAATTGCAATGAAGTCTCCTGGTCCCGATTCTGAATTGTCGACAATGCAAATTCTCTCAATAAATCTGAGCTGCGCTGCCGGTCGTGGCGGCATTTTGGTCAATATGGTACAAGTCTTTTTGCTTGGCAGAGATTATGGAAACTTAATCGCAATTTGGGCCTGCCGGGCTCTGCGCTTCTTGTTCATGGCGCTAGTGGTTTTTGGGGAGTGGGCACAACAGTGTTTGCGACCAGGCGAGGATATCCAGTGTCAAATAAAGCACCCCGAGGTCTCAGTGGTCTCAAAATTCTGGTGATCGACGATAGCAAGACGATTCGCCGAACGGCGGAGACGCTGCTTTCGAAGGAAGGCTGTCAGGTATTTACCGCGATCGACGGCTTTGACGCCTTGTCGAAGATCGCGGACCATCAGCCTGACCTGATATTTGTCGATATCATGATGCCGAGGCTGGACGGTTATCAGACCTGTTCCCTGATCAAGCACAACTAAAGTATTCAAAGAAACTCCGGTCATCATGTTGTCCAGTAAAGACGGACTGTTTGATCGTGCTCGTGGCCGAATCGTCGGCTCGGAGCAATACCTGACCAAGCCGTTCACGAAAGACGAACTGCTTGGCGCAATATCGAACCAGATTAAATGAGGGATTGGTCATGGCAGTAGTCCTGATCGTTGATGATTCGCCAACAGAGTTACACCTGTTTCGAAGCATGCTCGAGAAAAGTGGATTCGACACACTGGTTGCTGACAGTGGTGAGGAAGGCATTCGGCAAGCCGCTGCATCACGGCCGGACTGCATCTTGATGGACGTTGTCATGCCCGGCATGAACGGTTTTCAGGCAACCCGTAAACTAACCCAGGATCCGCGCACAGCGGACATTCCCGTCATTATGGTTACCACCAAAGATCAGGAGACGGACAAGATCTGGGGAATGCGGCAAGGCGCAGTTGACTATATTGTTAAACCGGTTGGGCAAAAGGATCTCGCCGCCAAGATCAATTCCGTAATGGCTGACTGAATGAGCGCCGCCCTTAATCTGATTGACCTTGTCGAGCGACCGTTCGAGTTACTTCGGGAGATCGAGCGTCGCAGTCGTGTAGCTGTGGCGGGAAAGAGCACCAGTGAAATCGAGGACGAGTGGGTCGGCATCGGTTTTCGGATCGGCCAGGAAAACTTCGTCGCTCAACGGGACCAGGTACGCGAAGTGCTCATGCTGCCCGATTCTATGACTCGTGTACCGGGTGCAAGTCGCTGGATGCTCGGAATTGCGAATCTTCGTGGTCATTTGTTGCCGCTGATTGATCTGAAAATGTTCTTAGGCAGTGGGCGCACGTCACTTCGGCGAGTCACACGCGTGATCTCGGTCAACCATCGTGATGTACCGGCCGGGCTGGTTGTAGACGAGGTGCAGGGGTTCCGCCGTTTTTCCGACAACGAATTCATCGAAAAATGGCCGCAGACTGCGGTGCGATGTGATCGATACATCGAAGGCGCATATGAGCGTGGCCAGGACATTTGGCCCATATTTAATCTTTACGATTTGCTTGAAAGCAATGCTTTTTTACAGGCCGCTGCCGAGTAAGGTGGCACTTCCGGAAATCTGACCTATATGTTGCACAGTCATGGCTCAAGTTACTGACAAATCATCTACGTTCACCATTCTCGCGTCGGCATTGGCGGTGTCACTCTTTGCTGCTGGCGGAATCTTTTATTTACAGTCGGGGAGTAGCGGAGACTCTGGCGGAAATGCTGCGGCTCTTGCAGCGGTTTCGCAGGCGATGCCACTACATACGGCTGTCGCGCTTGCGGGAGATACGGAAGGCTTCAGACACCTGAAGGCTGACGTTGATCGTCTCGCCACGCTACGTCAGAGCACATCGTCGATGGGCATGCCCGGTGGTGCCGCTGCCTGGGATAACCTGGAGCGTCACGCAAAGATCATC
Organism: Pseudomonadota bacterium; assembly: GCA_027621915.1. Lineage (GTDB taxonomy): Bacteria > Pseudomonadota > Gammaproteobacteria > Steroidobacterales > Woeseiaceae > SZUA-117. Next base: position 22,580 of record JAQCAD010000010.1, on the reverse strand, counting down.
CTCGAGCGGCAAGACGGGGTCGAATCGATCACCGCTGCCGCAGAGCTGGTCAGAGACCGGATGCCAGAGATGCTGCAGGCATCCGATGCGCTTTTAGATCAATCCGGAGCAACCGCTGTCGTTCAGGAATTCCAGCGACGCGGTGCAACGCTTCAGACTGCGTTGTCCGGACTCCTGGCAGAAGTCGCGTCTGGTGGCGGTGCCGGCTCTCTTGAGGCGATAGCCGACGACCTGGCGTTTCTTCGAACGGTGACCGAGGCGCTGTCCGGTGAGACCACCAATCTGGATGTAAGGGCTCTGGACGACGCGACCCGCGAGGTTGCACTGGTGCCGGTCATTAGTGAATTGATGGACATCGAGTCACAATTGACCCCTGCTTTGGTCGCGGCGGGTAACCTGGGCGATCTCGGTGGCAGCGTTGCCGAGCTCAATAGCGTTGCAGCAACTCTTCTTGGTGGTGCATTCTCGCCAAAGGGATCAGGAGGCGGTGGTCTGATCGCGAACCCTTATTTGCCGTTGGCACTTTTGGCGATTTCGATTCTGCTTGTGGCTGGTCTGGTTGTATTGCACTCGAAAGCCTCAGTGTTTGAGCGAACATCACGCGAGCAGACCGATCAGAACGAGCGCAATCAACAGGCCATCCTTCGATTGCTCGATGAACTTGGCAGTCTCGCTGATGGCGATCTGACCGTCGAGGCTACAGTTACCGAAGACATCACGGGCGCGATCGCAGATTCCATTAATTATGCGATCGAGAAACTGCGTGAACTGGTCGCGACGATTAACGAAACGGCGATCATGGTCGATTCCGCAGCGAAAACGACTGCCAGCACAGCAGTGCACATGGCACGTGCTGCAGAAACGCAGACAAAAGAAATTTCTGCGGCGACGGAGTCCATCGTATCGATGGCTGGCTCCATTGAAGAAGTGTCAGGTAACGCTGAGCGCTCGTCGGACGTTGCGCGCCATTCGGTAGAAGTGGCCCACAAAGGCGGAGAGGCGGTACGAAGAACCATCGATGGCATGAATGCGATCCGTGAGACCATTCAGGAAACATCCAAGCGCATCAAACGTCTTGGGGAAAGTTCGCAAGAAATCGGCAACATCATCGAGCTCATCAACGACATTGCCGAGCAGACGAACATCCTCGCGCTGAATGCATCGATCCAGGCCTCTATGGCCGGAGAAGCCGGTCGTGGATTCGCCGTCGTCGCCGACGAAGTGCAACGGCTTGCGGAGCGATCTACGAATGCAACCAAGCAGATTGAAGTGCTGGTTCGTACGATTCAGACCGATACCAACGAGGCGGTCATTTCGATGGAGCGCAGCACGACCGACGTAGTGGGCGGCGCATTACTTGCTGAAAACGCAGGTGCCGCGCTGGACGAAATTGAGCAGGTTTCGAATCAGATCGCGAATCTTGTACAGAATATTTCCGGCTCGGCCAGGCAACAGGCCGGGTCCGCCGCCGATGTGACCCGAAGGACGACCAAACTGAAGGAAATCAGTGACCAGACCGGCCGGGCGACTACAGCGACCGCCGCATCAATCTCAAAGTTGTCCGCCCTGGCATCACAATTGCGTCAAACCGTCGCCGGTTTCACCTTGCCCACTTCGGCACTGCAGGGCAGTCCCCTTGCGAAGGCATCGATCAACTCACCGTCGGCGACATTCAAGCCGAAGGAAAAAGCAGCGGGGTAACCCCGCCAGTCGCACCAGATTGATATGACCAGCCAATCGGGCATTCAGGAACAGCCGGATTTCGACAGTACTGTCGAAGCCGCAGCGAATGCACTCGTTGTCGTCAGCCATGAGTTAATGGAGACGATTCGAAACGCTCACCTGGCGCTCGAAGACTGTGTTGATGGTCGCGGCGGTACGCCGGCACTGGTCCGCTCTGGCCAGTTGTTACACCAGGTCGGTGGCGCGCTGAAGCTGACTGAAACCTACGGCGCGGCATTGCTTGCCGAGGAAATGGAGGAAGTGTGTGATTACCTTGCGACGCTTCGAGCGGGCAAGGGTCGCGAGGACGGGCTCGATGCCCTGACCAGGGCAATGGTGCAACTCCCCGTCTACATCGAGCGATTGCTGGGCGGCGGACGTGACATTGCCCTGGTGTTGCTGCCGATGCTGAATGATTTGCGCGCCGCCAGAGGAAAGCCTCTGCTATCCGAAGGCACGCTGCTGCTGCTAAACCTGTCGCCGCAAAGCAAGTCGATAGGCAAGGCCGGTCGCGTAGCGAGTGGCGAAGATCCGGTTTACGTGGCACGTAAACTTCGGCCAAAGTTTCAGCTCGCGCTCCTGGGCTGGATTCAGGGCGGCGACACGACAAGACACCTTGAGACGCTGTCCAGCGTAGTTCGGGCGTTGGAGGTTGCCGCCAATCGCGATGACATGCACCAGTTGTGGTGGGTAGCAGGTGGCGTGCTGGAATCCCTGCAAAACGGAGGGCTTGAGACTTCGGTTGCTGTGAAGCGACTACTTGGCCAGACCGATCGTCAGATGAAGCTTATGATTGACGAAGGTCTTGAAGCGTTCAACAACCATCCTGTCACAGACCTCCTCAACAATCTGCTCTACTACGTTGCCCGATCCAGCCATGCCGGCGAGCGCATCAGTGAAATACGGGCGGCATTTAACCTCTCCGAATTGTTGCCCGGTGACGAGCAGGTAGAACACGCCAGGGAGGCTCTGTCCGCGCCAAGCGTCAAGCTCATGAAGACTGTGGCGGCGGCAATCAGAGAAGACCTGGGCAGGGTTAAAGACGTACTCGATATCTTCGTTCGAACCGGCATGAACAACGCTTCCGAACTTGTGCCGCAACTTGATTTGCTAAAAAAAATCAGTGACACGCTTGGCGTGCTGGGTCTGGGTGAGTTGAGGGGTGACATCGATTCCGAAATCGACCGGCTAAAAAATGTTGTAGCGCAGGGCGGCCCCGTCGACGAAAAAACGATTATCGAGATCGCATCGACGCTGCTCCGGGTAGAAGATCGGCTCGATCAGCAACTGGTGCGGTTAATCGTGCCGCCGGAACCGAACGCGGCCCAGTCAGAGGTGGTGCTGCCGCCGGAAGAAAACGCTGACTATAAAAAAGTCGCCGAGGCGGTTATGCGAGAGAGCATTATCAATCTTGCACGCATCAAAGAGACCTTCAGTCAGAGTCTGGCATTGAAAGGAAGCTCTCAGGGACTGGACGCGGTGCCGGCGCTGATTCGCGGAATCAAGTCCGGCCTCCTTATGCTCAACAAGACCCGGGCGATGGAAGTCGTTGAAAGAGTAGGTGGCCTCCTCATGATGGCTCTGTCCGGTTCGGGCCCGGGCAGGCTAACGCAGAAAGAGATGGACCGCCTTGCCGATGCAATTGTCAGCATTGAGTATTACATGGAGACGGTAAAGGCCGGACGAAGCGAACCCTGGTACATGCTGGACAATGCTGAGGCCTGCCTCACGGTATTGCGCGACCTGGAGTTACGCCTGTCGTCAGAGCAGACGACACATATCGATCTGGCCGAACGTGTGGAATACGAACCTGGAGACACAGCAACGGTGTCTTCAACGATGCGCCTAGAGCGACCGAATTTCGATGCTATCGCTGCCGCAGAACCGCCAGTTCCACCGGCGGGTCCACAAGTCACCATGGTGATGCCGCCGGCACCGGTGATTTCAAAGACGGCAGAACATCTCGATCCGGAGCTTCTCGAATTGTTTATCGAAGAAGCAAAAGAGGAGATCGGCACCATCGCGCGCAATCTGCCGCAGTGGGCAGAATCTCCGGATGACATGGAAACGTTGATTACGGTTCGGCGCTCTTTCCACACACTGAAGGGTAGTGGGCGCATGGTCGGCGCGGAGCGCATCGGCGAGTATGCGTGGAGTGTCGAGAGCCTGTTGAACCGGCTCATCAACAAAACGCTGGTCCGTACGCCGCCAATGATCAAATTTATTATGGCAACATCCAAAGCGTTGCCGGAACTGGTTGAGCAGCTGGAGGTTGGCACGGAACCACAGACCGATATCAGTTTGTTGATGGCGCGCGCCCACGCCTTCGGGGACGGAGATCCGAACGCGGCTGATCTGACCATCACAAGGCCTGATGCTCTGCAGCAAGACGAAAATGTTGCCGCGCTGGAAATGGATCCGGTACTGCTCGATATTTTCTCCAAGGAGACGCTTGGTCACCTGAGGGTAATTCTGGACTACATCGAAGCCTGCGTCGGTCACCGTCCGCCGTTCCATGTCACCGATAAGATTTACCGTGCCTGCCATACGCTGCACGGTAGCGCTAACATGGCAAACGTCGAGCGGGGGGTCGCAGTAGCTGGCGCGCTGAATCGGTTCGTACGCCGCGTCTACGACTACAAGATCGGCTTTCAGCAGTCCGGCATTGATGCACTCAAGGCTGCGGTCAAGGCACTCACGACGATTGTCGCTGACATCAATCAGCCCGAACGCAACCGCTCGGACTTTGGCGTACTAATCGGGCACCTGAATAACCTGGCGGACCAGGCCGAGCCCGAAATCCCGGCTGAGGATACGGCGATCGTGCAGGCGCTGCCCGAGAAGGCAGTATTCCACGAGCCAGTCGAGGAAGAGCCTGCCTACGACGCCGAAATTGCGGCGATATTTTCCGAAGAGGCGGCAGAACTGCTGGAAGAAGCGGATCAGGCGCTCGGCGCATGGAAGGCCGATCGCGCTTCACGGGGGCACGTTGAGGCGCTGAAGAGGAACCTGCATACGCTTAAGGGCGGCGCCCGCATGGCGGGGATCGCCGCCATGGGTGACCTCAGTCACGAAATCGAAGCGCTGTTGATTAATGTAGACGACGGGCGGATTGCAGCAGGGCCCCAGATCGATGACATGTTGCAGCGAAGCATCGACGAATTGCACCGCATGCGAGATATGGTAATCGCCGGCAAGACAGTGGCAGCGGCCGCCGATCTTGAGAGGCGTATTCATTCTATCAACGCGGGCGAGACACCTCTGGCGCCGGTCGTTCCCGACCTGCCACCGGCGGATGTCGAGGAATCCGAGGCGGCTCGGTTTACCATCGAGCCCGAAGACTCGATGAGCATGGTCATCGTTGATACACCGCTAAACGATGAGCTGGCGGACATCCGAAACCCTTCAGAGGCGTCGCCCGCGGAGGAGCGGATCGTCGAATTGCCTGCTGTCGAAGAATTGACGCTTGTAGAGCCTTTTATCGAAAAGCCGGCCATCGAGGAATCCCTCGTCAAGCAACAGGTTGACGAAGAGCCCGTTGTCGAGCCACCGGCGGCGAAAGAAGATGTGATATCCGCCGGGCGATCGATGCGCGAAAAAGTTGGTGGGGCGCGTGCGCCGTCAACCCAGAGGTCGGGCGATGCGCGACAGGAATTTGCCCGAATCGACGCGGAGCTGCTTGAAGACCTTCTGAACGCGGCAGGCGAAATCAGCATCTTCCACTCGCGACTCAGTCAGCAAATCAAATCAATTGAATTTCATGTAGAGGAAATGGAACAGACCGTTACCCGGCTTCGCGAACAATTGAGGAAGCTGGAGATCGAAACCGAAGCGCAGATCATGCACGGGCATCAGGATACGCTCATCGCGCAGGACTTCGATCCTCTTGAGCTCGACCGTTATTCCAATATTCAGCAATTGACGCGCGCCCTCGCAGAGTCCGCGAACGATATGGGTAGCCTCAAGGATCTCATGCAGAATCTGACGTCCGAGGCGGACACCCTGCTGGTTCAACAATCACGCGTGACGGCCGAGTTGCAGGACGGGTTGATGCGTACGCGTATGGTTCCATTCCAGCAGCACGTTCCACGTCTGACGCGCCTGGTTCGACAAGTGTCCTCCGAAGCGGGCAAACGGGCAGAGCTTTCTGTTGAGGGCGCATCAGGTGAGCTCGATCGACAGGTGCTGGACAAGATGTTGCCACCTTTCGAACACATGATGCGCAACGCAGTTGTGCACGGTATCGAAAGTCCGGATATACGCCAGGCAGCGGGTAAGCCTGCCAGTGGCAGGATTACCATTCGCCTTCATCGCGAAGGCGCCGAGATGATCATTGACGTGGCGGATGACGGTGCTGGTCTGAATGTCGAAAGCATTCGACGTAATGCGCTTGAGAAGGGATTGCTGAAATCTGGCAGCAAGGTTTCTGACGACGAAATCATGCAGCTGATTCTGACGCCTGGCTTTAGCACGGCAGAAAAAGTTACGCAGAGTGCTGGTCGTGGTGTTGGCATGGATGTCGTGGCCAACGAAATAAAGAAGCTGGGCGGATCGTTGCAAATCTCTTCTGTCACCGGGCACGGTACGAATTTCACCATTCGGTTGCCATTTACGTTGGCAATTACGCAGGCCCTGATTGTCAGAACCGGCGAAGAGGTTTATGCGTTGCCACTGCCGACTGTTGAAGGCGTGGTGAGACTTGCACGGTCCGACCTGGAGACGCGGTTGAGTCAGAGTGAGCCGAGCTACGAGTACGGCGAACAAACATACCGGTTCCGTCATCTGGGCATGTACCTTGGTGGACAATCGGCGAAACTTCCGGAAGAAGACTCGCATGTGCCAGTAATTCTTGTTCGCGCCGGGGACCATTCTTCAGCGCTTCTCGTGGACGAGATGATTACGAGCCAGGAAATTGTTGTGAAGTCCATCGGCCCACAATTGTCCAGCATCAGAGGAATATCCGGTGCGACAATTCTTGGTGACGGCTCGATCGTTCTCATTCTGGATATTAACGCCCTGGTTCGTGCAGGTGCGCCAGTGGTTGAACTGAAGGCCGCGGCACCAACACCGTCAGACACTCGACCCCTTGCACTAGTCGTCGATGACTCAATTACAGTTCGACGTGTGATGGAACGATTCCTTGAGCGCAACGGCGTTCGCGTTATTACGGCCAAGGATGGATTGGATGCGATCAGCGTATTGCAGGACGCGAGGCCGGATATCATTTTGCTCGACATTGAAATGCCGAACATGGATGGCTACGCATTCGCCACGCACGTGCGAAACGACGACCGTGTCTCGACCGTTCCGATTATCATGATTACGTCGCGGGTCGGCGACAAGCATCGTGCGCGGGCCATCGAGATCGGCGTAAACGATTATCTTGGCAAACCGTATCAGGATTCGCAGTTGCTTGACGCGATCCGCCGGCTTCTCGATGAACGGGGAATATCACTTCAGTGAGTGCCGCGGATGAAGAGCTGTACAGCCTGCTGGTGCCGCTCGCGGATGAGCGCCTCATTGTGCCGCGCGCCTGTGTAGCAGAAGTAGTTCGCTATACAGCGCCGGTGCACAAGGAAGGAAACCGGAACTGGATGCTGGGCAATATTGGCTGGAATGGGCGCGATCTGCCCGTCGTGGCGTTCGAGGGCGTTATCGGAAAGGATGTGCCAGCGCCCACCGGCCGGACCAGGGTAGTCGTTTTTTATTCGACCACTGGTGGAATTCGGGCAGGATTCTTCGGTGTTCTGACGCAGGGTTTCCCGCAACTTGTGAGGGTCAACGAGGACGTCCTGAAGCTCGACTCGACCAAGGGATGGCCGGACGGTGCCCCGGTCCTGTGTCGAGTCAAAATGATTAACGAATTTCCACTGATTCCACACCTGGAAGTGCTGGAGAGCCTGATCGCGGCCGAGCTGTTGAAAGGCGCGTGAGCCGCTAGTCGCGAGCAAGATCACCATAGAGTGTTTGCAGAGCGGTTATGGCAGCCATTGCTGCAGTTTCCGTACGAAGTATCCTGGGGCCGAAGCCGATCGCGCAAAACCCGGTCGATTTTGCCAGTTCGTACTCCGAGTCACTAAAGCCACCTTCCGGCCCGATCAGCAGAACCACCTGTTGCACATCTTTATCGACGGACCGGAGCGAGTTCTCACCACCTGGTTTCAATATCAACCTCATGCCCGGCACCTCGAAATTCTCTCCCAGCCAGTTTCGCAGCGCTTGCGGAGCATCGACCAGGGGGAGAATGTTTCGGCCCGATTGCTCACAGGCGCTCGCACCAATGCTCCGCCAGTGCTGCAGCCGTTTTTCCGCGCGTTTCGGCTCCAGCTTGACGACAGAATATTCCGTGATCACCGGTGTAATTCGCCGGACGCCTAGCTCAGTTGCTTTCTGCATCACAATGTCCATGCGTTCGCCACGTGACAGGCCTTGCAACAGGTGAATGGCGAGGCTCGACTCGACATTGCGTAATATGCATTTCGAAATGAGTAGCCTGGCACTATTTTTCCCGATTGAAAGTATCGTCGCTGGATATTCGCTGCCACGCCCGTCGAATAACGTCACCTCGTCATCCGGGGCCAGACGAAGCACACGCCCTATATATCGGGCGCGGTCACCGGTTAATTCGAACTCCGAATTTTCGGACAGGTTACTTTCTATATAGAGTCGAGTGGGAGACATAAGCGCTCTTTTCGTCAATCAGTCAAGTCATGGCAGGACCATCGTTGACATTAAGCACCGTTACGTTTGACCATGTCAAAGCACCCGTTTAATCCGGAATGTTCTGCCTTGAAACAGTCTGAGTTAGTTAACTATGCCGTAAGTTCTGATGCCGGATTACTACGTCCGGCGGTTCAGTGTCCTTCGCCGAACCAGGACAACAGGCCGGTTGGCGCATCGCCGGAGCTCATTGTCGTGCACGGAATCAGCCTTCCGCCAGGTGAATACGGCGGCACGTATATCGAGTCGCTGTTCACCAATTGTCTGGACTGGAGTGCGCATCCGTATTTTCGGGAAATCGAGGGAATGACGGTTTCGACACACATTTTGATCCGTCGCAGCGGCGAGGTCATTCAGTTTGTACCGTTTAAACAGCGTGCGTGGCACGCCGGCGATTCCTGTTTCAGGGGGCGGTCGCGTTGTAACGATTTTTCTATCGGTATTGAGCTGGAGGGAACCGACGATACTCCGTACACCGACGAGCAATATCACCATTTGACCGCCATTGTCTGCGCGATCATGAGAGCGTACCCGAGGATCTCGCCACGCGAGATTGCAGGCCATTGCGACGTGTCCCCGGGTAGAAAATCGGACCCCGGCCCTGCTTTCGACTGGCTGCGATTGTATGATGGGCTTCGCGCGGATATGGATACAGTCGGGAACCTATGAAATTACTCGCTCTTTTAATCGGGCTGATTGTTGAACGACTTGCGACACAGCTATTTCATATGCGGCGGCTGCGCTGGCTCGATCGCGCCATTGACTCGGGCTTTCGATTCGGCGACCGCTTCGCCGGCTGGCCGGCCCTTGTTCCGATTACGATCCTGGCATTCATGCTCGTATTACCGGTGATTCTTGTACGCGCCAGCCTTGGCGACCTGTGGTTTGGCCTTGGGAATCCATGGTTTGGCCTGGGAGAATTGTGGTTCGGTTTCGCATATCTGGTGTTGGCAATTGTGGTCCTGTTCTTCTCGCTTGGACCCAAGGATATCGCCGAGGACGTTGCCGACTACTGTCACGCGATTGAAGGTGGCGACGAAGAACGCATCAGGATGGCGGCGAAAGCGTTGATCGAGGGTGACGTGCCGGACACGCCGGAAGGACGGGTTAAAAAGGTCGAAGAATCAGTTTGCATCCAGGCGAACAATCGTCTGTTTGCCGTGGTCTTTTGGTTCGTCCTGCTCGGGCCTGTCGGAGCCTGGACCTATCGCGTAACTGATCTTGTTCGCCGTCGGGCCGTTTTCAATGGCCTGCGAAATGGCGAGACTACTGAAGATTCCTTACTCGCGGCATCTGAAATGGTCCATGGCTGGCTAGCCTGGATTCCCGCGCGACTCACATCGATTGGTTACGCGATGTCGGGGAGTTTTGATGGTGCGCTGACAGCCTGGCGGAAAGTCGGCGAGGGTGAGCGCCTGCCAATGCACGTGCAAAGCGAGCAGTTACTTGCGAGGGTCGGCGTGGGTGCTCTGGCCCTGCGGGATGTGGAAGGCGAGAGCATATCCGAGCGCGGCGTACGTGGCGCAAGGGCAGCAAGCGGAATTGTCATTCGTTTATTCTTCATTTGGGTCGCTGTTATTAGCCTGATGACTTTGTACGGCTTGTCTTTATGAACCGGTCGGGACGGATTTTCGTCCTGATTCTACTCTGCACGACCCTGGTCCATTGCCATCGACCTGGTACAAATACTACGTTGCGTCAATCAGAGGATCAGAATTCTGATCCTTTGAAAATTGTGACATTGTCTCCGCATCTGGCCGAGCTGGTCTTCGCCGTCGGTGCCGGCGATCTTTTGATTGGTGTCAGCGCCTACACGGACTACCCGGATGACGCCGTGAATCTTCCGGTTGTTGGCGATGCGTTCAATCTCGACCAGGAACAACTGGCGGTATTGGCGCCGAATTTATTATTGTCATGGGATTCCGGAACGCCTGCGCATGTTGTCGATGAGCTGAGGTCGAGAGGCTACCGGGTTGAGGTGATCAGCACGACGTCACTGGAAGATCTGCCAGACGCACTTTTAAGAATCGGCGTACTAACCGGTCGGGAAGGAACAGCCAGCGCAATCGCAGATCAGTTTACGAAGGGTCTGGAAGATCTGATGCAGGCCGCAAAGGACGCGGAATCGATTCGCGTGTTTTATCAGGTTCACGCGCATCCGCTGTATACGATCAACGGCGACCATTTCCTCAGCCAAGTGATCGAGCTCTGTGGCGGGACCAACATATTTGCCGACCTCAATGGGCTCGCGCCACTGGTTTCCGTCGAATCCGTGTTGGAGCGGGAGCCGGAACTCATACTCGCCAGCTCGGACGCAGGACCCGGGGCGTTTGACGAATGGATGCGGTGGTCTGACATGGCGGCGATCAGGTATTCAAACCAGTTCCTGATGCCAGCAAACGAAATTGGCAGAGCTACGCCCCGGCTGCTTATCGGTGCGACGGCAGTATGCGGCGCACTTCAAAAAGGACGTGAGAATCGCAAAAGGTATTTGAATGACTGATTTGCATATGCCCACCTTGCGCCAGGCGGACCGTGCCGACTGGCGTGTGATCGAGGCGTTACTGCTGGAGTCGGGACTGCCGGTCGATGATCTGGATGCGGATAGTCTCGAGGGATTCCTGATTGCCGAGGACGATTCCAAAGTAGTCGGCCTGATCGGTCTGCAGCTCTACGGCACCGTCGGTCTGCTGCGTTCACTGGTTGTGACAAAAGCAGCTCGCAGGCTGGGACTGGGTGGAAAGCTCGTCGGAGCGCTTGAGTCCGCCGCCGATGTTGCGGGCGTCACTGAGCTATGGCTCCTGACCGTCGACGCCAACAGGTTTTTCGAACGTCACGGCTTCGAGGTCGTCGCGCGGAATTTGGTGCCTGCGAGCATTGCCCAATCTGAAGAATTTACTGATCTGTGCCCGGGAAGTGCGTTTCTCATGCACAAGAACATCACTTGACCTCAGATCTTGTTTCGGTGAGCTGTGCCGCGCCGCAATACGAAACCACAAGATGGCTCAATCGCTTTTGTGAATGCGGCTTCGATCCCAGATGACCTCCTGGCCTGACTCTGCCCTGGCAAGTACACGAGCAACGACGAAAAGCAGGTCCGAAAGGCGGTTCAGGTAGCGCAGCACTTCATCACGCACCGATTCCTGTCCGCGCAACGTGCTGACGCGCCGTTCTGCACGGCGTACGACGGTTCGTGCCAGGTGGCATGCCGCTGCCGCCTGCCCGCCGCCCGGCAGAATGAAATCTTTTAGCGGCGGCAGGTCCGAGTTCAGCCGATCAAGTTCTCGCTCCAGCCTGTCGATAAACTCGTTCTCGATCGCCCGATGGCCGGGGATACAAAGTTCACCGCCCAGCTCGAACAGATCATGTTGCACTTCTGTCAGGCAACGCCGGATATCGTTTGAAACCGATTTGTTCGCCAGTACCGTGCCGATAGCGCTGTTCGCTTCATCGACAGTGCCGTACGCTTCCACGCGCAAGCAGTCCTTTGATACCCGGCTTCCATCACCAAGGCCTGTTGTACCGTCATCTCCGGTCTTTGTATAGATCTTGCTCAGCCGATTGCCCATGTTGATTCCATTACTCCCAGCAGGCTGACAGCATGCAAGATGCGCCGCCTTGAGTCGAGCCCTGCTACCGGCGGAGTCCGGGTGACTTGTTTATGATTTGGTCTGAAGCCATAGTTGTGTCTCGTCACAAGCAGCCAGACCGAAAATGCCAGAAGACCAATACTCAGCAGAGCTAAAAGTCGCACTTAAAGCGGCAGAGGCGGCAGCGAAAATCAGCCGCAATTATTACCGTGGCAATTTTACCGTTACGACGAAAGGCGACATGACCCCGGTGACGCAGGCTGACGTGGAGTGCGAGCAGGCGATCCGTGCGGTCATTCTCGATGCATTTCCGGACCATGGATTTTTTGGTGAAGAGACCGGCAAAACGCAAGGAGACGCACAAAATCTCTGGCTCGTCGATCCGATCGACGGCACCAAGGCGTTCGTACGCCAGTATCCGTTCTTTTCAACTCAGATAGCTTTGATGCACGCGGGAGAAATCGTCCTGGGCGTATCCAGCGGCACAATGCTCGACGAGCTCGCCTGGGCAGTACGAGGTTCCGGCGCTTGGCTGAATGGAAAACGAATCTTTATCGGCAACATTGATGACCTGCAACACGCTGCGGTATCGACCGGCAATCTGAAATCACTGGCCAGGAGCGATGGATGGGCGCGACTTGGCGATCTGATCGCGGTTTCGGACCGAATTCGCGGGTACGGAGACTTCTATCACTACCACCTGCTGGCGTCCGGAAAAATCGATGTTGTCGTCGAGTCGGACGTGAATATTCTGGACATCGCGGCCTTGTCCGTTATCGTTACTGAAGCGGGAGGGCGGTTTACCGATCTGAACGGAGCTCAGCCGACACTTGAAACTCGCTCTGTTCTGGCTGCCAATCCGGTATTGCACGCCAGGTTTCTAAGTGAGCTTCGGGATTTTGTTAGATGACTGATCTTAATATCTATCAGGTTGCCGCATTTACCAATCAGAGTTTTGGCGGAAATCCTGCGGCGGTCATTCCTCTCGAAGACTGGTTGAGTGATTCGCTCATGCAGAAAATAGCGGCAGAAAACAATTTGTCGGAAACAGCTTTTTTCGTACCGCTGGGACAGAATGAATGGCACATACGATGGTTCACTCCGAAAGTTGAGGTGCCGCTCTGCGGTCACGCCACATTAGCCAGCGCAGCCGTTATTCGCTCAATAATGGGGCACGAAAACTGGCCGGTTACGCTCCAGTCCGCTAGCGGTCCGTTGACGGTCGATACGGATGCGGACGGTTTCGTGCTGGATCTTCCGACAAATCATCCGCAGCCAGTCGGCCTTCCGGATGGAATTGAAACTGCACTGGGGGTAAGGGTTGTTGAGTCGTACATTGGTAACGACATATTTATGGTCGTGCTGCCAGACGAGGCGTCGGTATCGGGTCTGCAACCGGATTTTGGCGCGCTTGCAGAAGTGACGACGCATGGACTCATCGTGACCGCGCCAGGTGATCGAGTTGATTTCGTTTCGAGGTTCTTTGCCCCGGCGATCGGAATTGACGAAGATCCGGTTACCGGTGCGGCGCACTGTATGCTGACACCGTACTGGTCCAAGCGACTTAACAAAGACAAGCTCGAGGCCCGCCAGGTATCAAGTCGTGTTGGCGTGTTGTTGTGTGAGGACCACGGTGATCGCGTCAGGCTGAGGGGCAATGCGGTGTTCTTCCTTGCGGGAAAAATATCATTCTAGGCTGGCCTTCCCGCAGCAACAAACAGTTTGGTATCCCGCCAGGGAACAGTATCCATTTCTGTTGTGTAGAGTTCGGTCAATCGGTCGCCAGTCAGGACTGAAGACGTAGCACCGATTTCCCAGCGACCATCCCCATACAGAAGCAGGCAACGATCGGCATATCGCGCCGCCAGATTGACGTCGTGGAGGCTCGCGACAACTGCGCTTCCTTGACGTGCTTTGCCCGAAAAAATCTGTAGAACATCGAGTTGATGTTGTGGGTCGAGGTGATTGGTCGGTTCATCGAGCAGGTAGATCATCGGCGATTGTGTTAACACCTGGGCGACTGCCAGGCGCCGCCGCTCTCCGCCTGACAAGGTATTCACATCGCGAGCAGCTAGCGTGCCAAGGTCTACTTGTCGTAATGCGTCCAGAGCGATCTCGCGGTCTTTTTCACTTTCCCAACGAAACCGGCCGATGTGCGGGTGGCGACCAATCATTACCGTATCAAAAACTGTCGCAGGAAAAATATCCTCTGTGTATTGCGGCAGGAGAGCCAGGCTTGTCGCAATCCGGCGTCGCTCAACATTGGCGATGTCAGTGCCATCCAGTTTCACTTCACCTGATTGAATCGCGCGAATACCGGAAAGCGTGTGTAAGGTCAAAGATTTACCGACACCGTTCGGACCGAGAACAGCCAGGAACTCGCCTGGTTTTATGTCGATCGCTAAATTGACAATCAATGTGCGTCCCGGAACAGACACAGTCAGCGCAGCGCAGGAGAGCCGGGATTTCCCCAAGTCATTCATCGGGGCAGATTAACAGAGAGCAGAACCGAAAATGAATGCTTCACGCCACTCAGTCACTGGTCAGTCGTATCTCTCTCGCCGTCTTTGCGCCAATGATCACGAAATTCAGGTTCTGGGGTACGACCGCATCGAATTCGGAAAGGGCGATTCGACCGCCCATGATTTCGGCAATTTTCTGCGGGTAGAGCGGTTTGCGTTCTGGTTCAGCAAAGCCAAGCGGAAAGTCGGGCTGACCGGTTCCCGGCTCATATTTGTCCGTTGCACCCAGTGTATGAAGAAACTCGTGGGCGATGATGACGTTATTGACACTTGCTTCGCGCCGACCGGCGTAGGCATTGACGATACCCACCATGCCCTTTTGCAGGCCAACCGAATTTTCGAGAACGATCTGCCCATCCGGTGCGTGGTAGCGCACGAATATCCGGACGTCGGGATCCGGGCTGTCCTGGGGTCCGGCTGTACGCCCCGCCCACCAGCGCATCTTCAGGCTCCAGAGCATGATGTCGAGCGTGCTGGGGTCTTCGCCAATCAACGGAGGCTGTTCCCGGATTTCCCGTCCCAGCTCCATCCTTACAGGTCGGGATAAGGTTCGTCCGTACTTTTGAATTTCCCGGGCGACGAATGATTCAATGGCGGAGAAATCATCTTTGGCCAGGGTCTGAATGTAATCGCGGCTCTCGTCGCTACCGTCGGCATTGATCGGGTAGATTTTGACCCAGAGGCTGTCATTCCAATCCGTGCTTCGTGCCTGAGTCAACCACGTACCGAAAGCGACGAAAAAGAGAATCAGCAACAGAATAGTAATGCGAATTTTTTTGAACATGATGCGCCGATACGTTTCTGTTTGAACGAAAAAGACCATTCGGTCCGGATCCGACCCATTAGGCCGGATTCGGGCAGCGCGAAACAGTAAACCGGTCTCAGTTCGTCGCTATCCCGGTGATAACCGGAATAAACGCGGGCTATTCAGGCTTTCTGAATTTCATGACGAATCGATCCGTTTTGCCGCGAATGGCAGGATCACCCATATGCAGGCTGTGATCGTCATCCATATTTCGCAGAACGTCGCTCTGCGCCTCGAGAACGAATCCGGCAGATTCAAGTTCTGCGACAACAATTGCCGGATCGATGCGATGCTGGGTGCCGCCCGTTTCAGCCGGCGAACCTGCGGCAGCGTAATGATCGACGACCCCCAGGACACCACCCGGCCTCAGCGCGTCAAAAAGCTCTGCCACGAACGCAGGGCCATCGATTTGCGGCCAGCCATTGTCCGGGTCGACAAAGTAGATGTCGTGATAGGCGAGAACCATCATGACAACGTCAAATGCCTGGTCTGGCATCTGTAACGCCGTGTTTTCGGCCATCAGAATATCGACGTTGGGCAGCCTGTCATCCGCATAGCGGTTGGTGGCTTCCTCACCGACAAATTGCCTATAAGCCTCATTTGAATGCGCGACGACCGTACCCTCTGGACCTGCAACTCGCGATAGCAACTCGGTGTAATAACCCCCACCGGAAAACATATCGAGAACATCCATGCCGGGCGAGATTCCAAAAAATTCCATAACGGCCGCCGGTTTGCGGCGAGCGTCTTTTTCGCGATCGGCGTCTGTTCTACGCGCGTGCTGTACGGCGGCCACATACGCCGATTGCGGCGAAGCGTTGGCTGGCGCTGCAGTTTCGGCCGCTGGCATGTCCTCACCGACGCACGAGACCAGCAATGCGATGGACAAGGAAGTGGAAATTCTGGCGAATTTGTATGACATGACGTTCCCCGTGGTTTTGTTGCGAGCTATAGACCGCTTTGCACCGGCGAAGTGCCCCAAATAAAAAGCCCCACGTTTGACGGCGGGGCTAATAACTCTTTTTATTATTAAAGAGGTAACTGTTTATTCGGTAACCAAATACAGACTTTATTATAGTTATTGGATCTGGATGTTGTTGTTATTATTGTTATTTTTCTTCTGGCGTCTAAATCCTGTTTGTATCATTACCGGTTGCCGAGTTCAGTTACACTTCGCTTGGGCCGAGTATATATAGCAAGTCCTATGCCATAAGGCTACAAGGCAAGAGATTTCAACCGCTTAAACTGTTTCTTGATGCGGTCGGTTTAAGAACGAGTCCTGTTGTGTAAATAATATCGACAAAATATCCATTCCGGTCATGATTTGCTTCAAAGCAACAAGAAGTAACTCACTGAAAAATAAAGCTTTGATTATTGTGAGTCATCACTGGAGCCGGTCGTCCGGTCTGAGACTCCCAAACGAGGTTTTAGACGCTGCACAATGACGACATACGAGTGTCGACAAAGCGCATTTTGCCAAATTATTCGACAGTCGTTGTCTCGTTGGCCCGCTCAAGCAGGCTTACGAGGCTGAAAAAGCGTCCGTTTCGGACCACTGCCACGATTTTGATCAGGTCGTCGATGTTGCCCAATGGATCGCCATCGACCAGGATCAGATCTGCCATCGCACCGGGCGTAATTGTCCCGATCTGATTGTCGAGGCCAAGCATCGCCGCCGCGTTTTTGCCAGCCGAATGAACGGTCTGTTCTGCGGTGAGCCCGGCACCCTGAATTGCGCGAAGTTCTGCATGAAGCGCGAGTCCGGGCGCCAGACCATTCGGCTCACTTCCCGCGACTACCCGGGAAGACGCGGTGGCGAGTTGCACGTTGCCCGCAATCCGCCGGCCAGGACGCGATACTTGTCCAAGCAGAGTAGCTTGCCTGGAGTTCAGAAGGGTCAGAATGCCCGGCGTGCCGGCATCGGCAAGTGCGGAGATTAGTGTTGGTTGTAACTGGCTTTCAATTTGTTCCGTCTGCGAAAATTGGACCTGTCGCGCATCAGCCTGCAGAGGATCAGCGCCCAGAATGATACCCGCGCCGACTCGCATTGCCGCAGCCCGGTTGTCCGCGACGACCGGCACGCCGCGAGCGTGCCAGGCAGCAACGTAGTTCCTGATTGATGCCACGTCAGCGGCGGCTGGCGAAATTCTGACCAGGTAATAAGCGGGCTGGTCAGATGCTGTCGCGGGGACGGCTGCCGTCGCGGCAGGCAGAATTCTGGGGCCCGGCATGAACTCGTCTTCCCAGGCGGACAGGTCAAAACCGGGCTTCGCGGTCGCCGAGACGATCGTCGTCACCCCATAAGTGAGCAAGGCAGTCCCTTCAGCCAAAGTGGCCGGGGAGCGCGACCAGGAATCTATCAATCCGGGCATGACTGTTACGTTTCCAAGATCAAGAACCGTGGCATCGTCCCAGTCGTGCCGTCGTTCTACTGCGACAATTCTGCCGCGCTCGATTAGCACGTCCATCTGTTGCCGATAGCTATTCCAGATACCATCGAATAATCGTGCGCCACGAATGACGAGCCTGCCTTGCGGAGGATTGGTGACTTTAAGCTCGCGTCTCAGGACCACCCTTGGGGCGGGTGCCGTTTCATTACTAACGATCGCTACAATTGGCAATCGTCGCGCCATACGATCTTCGAAGTCGCGCATCTTGATCGCGCCGTCCGCCGAAT
The DNA here is from genome assembly GCA_027621915.1 of Pseudomonadota bacterium. Classification (GTDB taxonomy): domain Bacteria; phylum Pseudomonadota; class Gammaproteobacteria; order Steroidobacterales; family Woeseiaceae; genus SZUA-117. The sequence goes on along the minus strand of JAQCAD010000010.1, from coordinate 4,544 downwards.
AAATCATTTGCATGCGATCGCGCCAACTGACCGGCGATGCAAAAAAATCTTCCCCGGTGGCAAGGGTTCGGATGAGCGGGGGGTCGGAAAGAATGACCATTTGCAACGACGGGCCTTCTTCGCCGTGCAGCAGAAAAGTCAGCAGGCTGCCGTCGGGCCGCCAGGATGGGGACGACAATCGCGCATCCGACTCGATCAGTATCTGTTCCGGTTCGCCGCGCCTACGTAATATCAGCGCGTGGCGACCGCCCGACTGTCGAATGTATGCGAGGTGGTGACCATTGGTCGACCAGGCTGGTTCTGTTTCATCGCCAGTTTGGCTGGTTATTCGCCAGGAGAGCCCTGTTGGGAGGTCGGATTCCCAAATATCCAGTCCCGTATCCCCGCGGTCGGAGGCATAAACAATTCGCTCACCCAGCGGATACCAGGATGCGTCCTGATAGTGATAGCCCGGCTCGCTGATCCGGCGCGAATCAGTCGTAGCCACGTCCATCTGCCAGATCTCCGAGCCGCCAGCCGTCCGAACATGGTAAAGAATGCTTTTGCCATCGGGCGACCAGCGAGGAGCCGCGGCGGGTATCAGGCCGTCAGTTAGCTGTTTTGCCTGTCCGCCGTTCGCTGGCATCACCCAGATGCTGCCTGCGAAGTCGATCGCGATATCGCCATCAATGCGTGAGACATCGGCGCCGAAGCTATTGCCTTTGGTACGGGCCACGTCGGCCTGCAATGGCACCCACGCAAGGATCAAAGAAAAAATGACAGCAAGTGTCGAGGTACTACGACGCACATTCCACCTGCAGACTGGTGCACTGACCATTTTCACTCTCATAAATAATCTGCATCGGCCGGCAACAGACCTGGCAATCTTCGATGTAAGACTGGTTGGTCACCGAGAGATCGAGCAGAACTGAAATCGACTCTGCGCAGAATGGGCAGCGAACATTTTTCTCTTTGACACGATAGTCCACAGGAGCCTAAGGTTGTAACCGGGTACTGGTCCAGCGGGTGGTCGAAAACCTGTCTTCCGACACCCGGTTTATTTCGCGAGTCCATTTGGCGCGGTCGTGCACTCGATCTGCGCCTTCCAGCCAAAGCTCAACGTCAGTGGCCCACAGGCGAAAGCCACCCCACTGTGGCGGCCTGTTGACATGTGAAATGCTGCCAGCGGACAAATCCTGCGTTCCGCGTTTGAGTATTAACCCGAGTTCTGATCCACGTTTCCGAATCTGGGAAACAAGCGCTTCTTTCGACTCAACCGGCTCGCTTTGATCGCTTCCCCATGCACCAAGCTGGCTGCCCCAGTCACGGCTTGCGAAATACGTGTCGCTTTCGTCAACGGGCGATCGAACGACGATGCCCTCGATTCGGATCTGCCGGCCGACAGCGTCCCAATGAAACAACCCGGCGGCCCTCGGATTCACACCGAGTTCCCGGCCTTTTCGGGATTGGTAGTTTGTGTAAAAGACCAGGTAACCAGGATCCGGGACGAACTGTTTGCAAAGTACAACTCTGGCCGATGGCTGACCGGCCGCATCGACAGTTGCAATTGTCATTGCGTTCGGATTGCGCTGGGCGTTACCGGCCAATGCCTCTGTCAACCAGGCGTCGGCCCAGTGCATCGGATCGTCGGGCAATTCGGTCGGCAGTCCAGCCTTTTTCCAGTTATCAGTCAATTCTTTCTCCGCGTCAGTGGCCGTTCGGTCCGATATAGGTGCCGCCTTCCCGGCGAGGATCTGCGGCAGCCTGAAATTTTCCGCTGGTGTCGGCCAGCGCCGCAACGACGCCGCCGAAATACATGTTGGGTTCCGGATAACGAGTGATTTGAAACTCAATGTCCGGCAAATCAATACCCGGTTCAACTGCAAGATTGGACGATGCGTCGTCAATTTTAAGATGCATGCGAGAATGTGTTACTGCGTCATTTAGATCAAGATCAAGTTGTACAAAGTTGACAAGGAACTGATGCAGCGCAGTCGTTATTCGATCTGCACCCGGAGAGCCAATTGCGAGCACACAATTTTCCCTGCGTAGAGCACTCGGGGCCATGTTGGACGGCAGGCGTTTGCCCGGTGGGCCGGCAAGGAGGCCGCTTCGGTTCAATTCGATTTCACCCAGACAGTTGTTAAGCCATATGCCGGTGTTGCCCGGCATTTCACCGGACCCATAGCCGGACGAAGCAGTGATGGAAAAGGCGAGCCCATTACGGTCAACGGATGACGTATGTACAGTCGATCCTGATGACCACCGTGACAACAAGGTCTGCGACTTTGCCAGCTCAAGAATCTCCTCGACTGGGGCGGTAATGTCATCGGCCGTGTAGATATTTTCTTGCCGGTACGACATTACCGCTTGTTGCGTCCTGATAAGTCGAAGCACTGATGCATGGTCCCAGGCTTCCATCGGTTCGGTGCCGAACGAAAGTAGCATCGCGGCCAATCCCGCGCCGCCGATAGCCGGTGGTGGGTTGGTCGCGATTTGCCAACTACCGACAGTAACAACCAACGAGTCACGAATCTCTGGTACGTAGTTCTTCAGGTCGTCGATCGTGAGTGTGCCGCCTCGCTCCGCCACATGCGCGACAATGCGCCGGCCAATTTCACCTTCGTAGAAAATTCGTTCGCCTTCGTCAGCAATCGCCGTGAGGCTGTCAGCAAGGTGCGGAATCAAAATTGTATTGTCGACATCGCGTAGCCGACCGTTCTCGTCGTGCAAGGCGCGATAGCCATCGTCGCTGCGACCGTAGATAACTTTGCCAGCATAGCCCAGGTAATAGTGACAGGCCCTTGCGAATGGAAAGCCGTTGCGCACTGCGCGGATAGTGGGTTGAAGCAGATCACGCCAGGGCAATTTTCCGTATAGTTCGGACGCCTTATGCAGAGCCGCCAGCGTGCCAGGCACCGCAACGGAAGACGCTCCGACAAGTGTTTTTATGCCACCGCCATACTCGATTTCAACCACCTCGGCGACCGGATCATGGTCTGCTGGCAGGCCGATTCCAGGGATTGCGACATTGCCGTCGATCGTGATCGGCTTGCGCCCGGCTTCCCAGATCGTGATAAACGCACTTCCTGCCAGCGCACAGACGCCTGGTTGTGTGTTGATCGAAGATATTGCCGCGGCAATGCCGCAATCAGCGGCATTGCCGCCGAGATCCGCGATTTCAGCTGCAGCATCAGCGGCGAGCTGCGATGTGGTCGCCAGGGCGACTTTATTTGCTTTTGCGGCCATATTAATCCGGGCCGTTGCTGTGGTTTATAAGGATCGTATTGACAGCTTAACCAGACGACTATCCATGATCAGAAATGAATGACTGAACGGATGCTCTTGCCCGCATGCATCAGGTCAAATGCCTTGTTGATATCCTCAAGTCCCATCGTGTGTGTGATGAATTCGTCGACTTTAATGTCACCGTTCATATATTGATCTACCATCCCCGGCAATTGCGAACGACCTTTGCAGCCACCGAAAGCTGTTCCGCGCCAGACGCGACCGGTTACAAGCTGGAATGGGCGTGTGCTGATTTCCTGGCCCGCACCCGCGACCCCAACGATGACTGATTCGCCCCAGCCCTTGTGGCAACACTCGAGTGCCGAGCGCATAAGGTTGACGTTGCCGATACATTCGAAAGAATAATCCACACCGCCGTCGGTCATGTCCACAATCACCTGCTGGATGGGAATGTCATGATCTTTCGGATTGACACAATCTGTTGCGCCCATTTGCATCGCCAGTTCGAATTTGCCAGGGTTAATGTCGATAGCAATGATGCGACTTGCTTTGGCCATAGTTGCGCCTTGTATTGCGCTTAGTCCTACGCCACCAAGGCCAAACACAGCGACCGTTGCGCCAGGCTCGACTTTGGCAGTATTGAGTACGGCGCCAATTCCCGTCGTAATGCCACATCCCAGCAGACAAACTTTTTCGAGCGGCGCGCTCTTGCTGATTTTGGCGACTGCGATTTCCGGCAATACGGTGTACTCGCTGAATGTCGACGTGCCCATGTAATGAAAAATCTGTTTACCGCCCTTCGAAAATCGCGACGAGCCGTCAGGCATCAGGCCGCGCCCCTGTGTCGCGCGAATCGCCTGACATAGATTGGTTTTTCCCGACGTGCAGAAACTGCACTCACCGCATTCGGGTGTATAGAGAGGAATGACGTGGTCGCCAACCTTCAGGCTCTTTACGCCTTCGCCGATCTCCTCGACCACCGCACCACCTTCGTGACCGAGAACCGCTGGAAAAATGCCCTCCGGATCCTCGCCTGAAAGCGTAAACGCGTCGGTATGGCAGACTCCTGTAGCGACATTTCGCAAGAGAACCTCACCTTTTTTCGGGCCGTCGATGTCGATTTCTTCAATTTCGAGTGGCTTGCCTGCTTCCCAGGCGACAGCGGCGCGCGTTTTCATCGGTTTCGTCCTTAAGTCGTCAGTGATAAATGGTCACCAATGTTCGCACGATTGCCGACACGACGGTAGCGAGCTATGGTCAAATCTGGTGTATGCCGATGAAATCAAGCGGCGACCTGGTTGGGTTGTTCGATCTCT
>JAQCAD010000092.1 GCA_027621915.1 Pseudomonadota bacterium | reverse complement strand
ACTCAGTAAGGTCATGATGTGTGGTTTTGGGGTTGGACTTAATTGGGGAGTTTGCGTAACTGATCTTTCCAAATCAACTGTACTGCCGACTATCTTCTGGAACTAGACTAGTCTTTTATTGTAGAGATAAGGAAAGCGACTTGAAAAGCTCGACAATGTGTTCAGAAAGCGAGTGAAGAAGGTAGACATAGAATAAATTTTTAAGTCGCAAGCTGTGTATCAAATTGGAAGTAAAATCCAAACAATACAAGCACTTATTCCACCGTTAAGGATTCTCGCTTTGCTGTTCAAAATTACACAAAAGTTACACACGAAAAATTAGCACTCGCAAGTTGTTGAGTTTGTTGACTATTTTAGTCGAGTAACTATTGAGTGGGAATGAGCTGGAGCGAGGACGATGAGCGTTTTATGCGCGCGGCCCTGGCCGAAGCAAAAGTCGCCGCGTTAGCCAACGAGGTTCCGGTTGGCGCTGTCGTCGTCAAAGGTGGGGAGATCATCGGCAGGGGACTCAATCAGCCTGTCCAGACGTCTGATCCGACAGCGCATGCGGAAATCGTCGCGATCAGAGCCGCTGCCGCGAGTGCAAAGAACTATCGTCTCAATGACACAACAGTTTACGTAACCCTTGAGCCGTGTGCGATGTGCATGGGTGCAATACTTAATGCGCGAGTATCAAGGGTAGTGTTCGGTGCCTACGACCCCAAGGCGGGGGCAGCCGGAAGCGTGATCGATCTCAGTGCCAATCGTAAATTGAATCACCGGGTTGAGGTGAACGGCGGGTTGCTCGAAGACATGTGTGGCGGGTTGCTGCAGAAGTTTTTCGGCTCACGCCGCGATTGACCGGTGATTGGGAGCCGGTGCGTGGCTCTGGCGCCTTAGGTGACTACGGGTCGACCACTTTTGCAATCAGCTCCGGCGCGTCGCCTGCTTCATCATTGGACTCACCGTCCGACTGTTCTTCGTTTTCGGTAAGCCAGTTGATGATGTTGTAATAGGCGCGAACATTATTGACGTACAAGACCGGCTCCCAGCCACGGGCATACCCGTAAGGTACGCGTGAATACCACTTGCTTTGAGCGAGTAGCGGCAGAGTGGCGCTGACGTCCAGCCATTTATCCGGATCGCCGCCCTGCCACTCGACAATCTGCCGCGCATCTTTAACGTGATTGAATCCAACGTTGTATGCCGCAAGCGCCATCCATGTTCGGTCGGGCTCTTCGACGGTATCCGGAATTCGTTCCAATTGGCGTGCGTAATATTGAGCACCGCCGGCAATACTGGTTTCAGGATCCATCCGGTCGTCGATGTCGAGGTAGTCCGCCGTAGCCTCCGTCAGCATCATGATGCCGCGCACACCGGTCGGTGAAACAGCATGTGAACACCAGTGCGACTCCTGGTAGCCCAACGCAGCGAGCATGCGCCAGTCGACGTTCCACAGGTCGCCGGACTCTTCGAACATCGCCCGATAGCGGGGCAGGCGAGACTCAAAATGGCGAATGAAGTCTCGTGTGCCTACGTAATCGAACTTTTCGGTGTGGCCGAAATAGCGATCGTTGACCTGTGCAGCGAAGCCAGTCCGCCCCGACTGAATGATGTATTCATCCGCACGAGCGAGCAGGCTTTGGTCGTCAGATTTTCGAAACGCCCAGGCGATAGGATCTGCGATTTTTAAATCGAGGGCCACTCTAAGGTCCGGGTAGAAATGACGCTGGATATTGAACTCCGTGCTGTCTGCGATCGTGAAATCGACTTCGCCAAGCGCGACTTTCTTCAAGAGTTCGGCAACTTCGTCGTCGACATTTTCCGACCACTGCAGATCAGGGTAAACGCGGCTCAGCGACCTCAGCATATCCGAATGGCTACTGCCGGCGACGACTTCGATCGACCGACCGATCACCTCGTCAATGGACCTCGGCTTGCCAGTCCCAAGCTGGTAGATCAGGTGCATGTCGACGGAGTTGTAGGGATGGCCAAAATCCAGGTGCTCAAGGCGTGATTCGGTCATTGAAAGACCGGCGGCTGCCATATGGGCTTTCCCCGCTGCGAGGTGGGGCACGATCTCAGAGACGCTAGCGACAGTTTCGATAACGAGTTTGACGCCAAGATAGTCGGCGAAGCCCCTGACCAGATCGTACTCGGGGCCGGCCGGTCCGTCCGGACCAACAAAGTATGCTGTTGGGGTATCGCGCGTGACGACACGAAGTTCGCCAAGTTCGAGTACCTGGTCCAGGGTCGATGATGGCGATGAGCACGTGCCAAGCAGCGCTGCCAGTCCTGCGATGAACAACAAACGCAAATCAAGTCTCCGTTAACTGGTTCGGCGGATTGCGTCGACGATCCTGTCCTTGTCGCTTTCGACACATTACTGACCCAGAAATTCAGGCTGAGGCAGTGGTTTCATCGTGCAGAATCTATGGGTTAACCTTTAAAAACAAATACTTATGATTTTTCACCCCATCAGATGCGCTAAAGGTACATGAACCGGCGTTTGATTTCAGCGTCAGGGTCACACCCAAAAACGGGCAGGGTTCACGGAATATTGCCGGCTGCAATCAATGGCCTTTCAGGCAATATCAGGCCCAGATTAGGTTAAGTCGCTAAGTACTTGATGGAGCGATGGTGATTGTCTTCTTGCAAAGTCTGAAAATCCGTCAATTTTTGCGTCCGGATAGAAATGCCAGTTTAAAAATTCAGGCATGGAAGTGGCGTGGTCGTCGAACTTCGGGCGACGATTTTCGAAAAGGAGGACTGTTTTCGCGCAAACTGCTCTCGCAATCCGTGTAGAATCGCGGCCGCAGCCGTACCAGGAAGTGAGAATCGCCGCGGGGCGATTCGAATCAATCCCACCCGCAGCTGGGTGGTCGTAACGAATTGGAGAGGTGGCAGAGCAATCCGCCTGCAGTGCCTGGGTTTGCGGACATTGACCGTTGCGGATTGATCTTTAGCGCTTTGTTCGGGTGTGCGGTGAAGATACAAAAAGTTGATTGGAGCGTTGACCGTCGTATTACAAATGAGTCCGGAAATACCTTGACGTCGAATGTACGTGACTCGACAAATCGACAGGATTGGCGATTTGGACGCATGAGCGAAGTGAATGCGCCCGCAGGGCGAGCTGCAGGGATGCAGCGAGTCAAATCAGGAGTATGGTTTCCGTACCGTGGGTTCGACTAAACGGCACAGCCGTTTGGACGCACGAAGTGCGCCCCGCAGGGGTGAGAATCGCCGAGGGGCGATTCGAATCAATCCCACCCGCAGCTGGGTGGTCGTAACGAATTGGAGAGGTGGCAGAGTGGTCGAATGTACCTGACTCGAAATCAGGAGTACGGTTTCCGTACCGTGGGTTCGAATCCCACCCTCTCCGCCATTAATTAAGCGTAACATATTGTTATTATTGGTAATAAATTACGAAGTCTTTATTAAGTACCACAAAAAGTCCCACATTGTTTTTGCGTTACTCTGCGCAAATCAGGCTTTTCGCCTGTATCCAGATATACGCAAGATCCGCCTCCAGCCCATCAATCTGCCCCTCAATGAACGCCCGCTCAATCAGGTCCACCATTTCAGGATCAGGTGGCCTGGTTGCCTCTAAGATTTCGGGTAATTCACATTGAAGGCAGGGCATTCATTGAGCATGCCTACGTCTTGAACTGAATGCCTTCCCTGAAATAAGCCTTTTCCTGCTGAAATG
>JAQCAD010000091.1 GCA_027621915.1 Pseudomonadota bacterium | reverse complement strand
AAATAGCCCCTTTTTATGACTATAAATCAATGGGTTACAGAGGACTACAATCTTGTCCCCGTTACACCGTAAAAGGCCCTTTTGTTTTGCAGCGCCGCTACAAGCTGGTTTATCGATCTATTCAAACAAACAGTTTTGCCCCCACCCCCCTCTCGAATATGCCATTTCAGCAGGAAAAGGCTTATTTCAGGGAAGGTATTCAGTTCAAGACTTAGGCATTGTCACTACATGCCCTGCTTTCAGTGTGAATTACCCGAAATCCTTGAGGCAACCAGGCCACCTGATCCTGAGTTGGTGGGCCTCATTGAACAGGCGTTTCTTGAGGGGCAGATTGATAGCCAGAAGGCTGACTTGGCTTATTTGAGTTTATTGTCTGTTTTGACAACAAAAGCGGGTACATTTGCGGGTACTAACGACAACTAACCGACGAAATATGAATTATAAACAATCACCTACAAGCGAAATAATGATTATGGGCCAGGATAATAGCGGCGGCATTGACTGCCAGGGCCCGCTTCACCACTTCACGGGGATAAACGCTGGTGCCGTCTATAGTGCCCCGAAACAATTCCTCAAACAGAATCACACGGTGGCGGTTATCGAGGTACAGGCAGCAGAAAACCTCATGTGGCCGATCTCTCAGGCGGGCGAGCAGGAACGTCTCCGTATCCGCAGGGCTGCGGATGGCCTCGCCAACCGGCAGCGTTTCCTCGAAGTAGCGATGCGCGATTTCTCGCATTGCAGCCAGCATGGCGAGGCGGGCATCTCCAACGCCGTAAGTCGCGGCGAGCTCCTGTTGATTCGCGTTCAGGAGCTTCCTCAGGCCGCCGAAGCGGGCCAGCAGCCGCCGCGACAGTGAAATGGCCTGGTTTGGCAGCGGGCCGCGCTGGAACAAAACAGCCAGGAGTTCGGCCTCGGTGAGCGCTTCAGGGCTTCCACGGACAAGTTTCGATCGTGGTCTTTCAAGATCGCCTGGTTTCATTCTGTGCATGGACGGTCCCTGTCCGGATGGCATCAATGCGAAAGGATGAACACATGAGGCCCGCGATACCACACGCAAATCCGGCCTTGATGTGCCTATTTACCGGACTAAGGGAAAGGGGGGGGTCGGATCCAATTTTCGGTGATTTCAGTAATTTCGTGCCCGAATATAAACGGGATCCGACCCCTTTTTTTGCTATTTGAGCTAAGCTTTCCAACCCGTTTCCCTGGTCGAATTGATGACCCAGAAAAATATCATTCTTGGAATTACCGGCGGTATTGCTGCCTACAAGACACCCGAACTCGTTCGACGTCTTCGGGAGCGCGGGGCCGATGTGCAGGTCGTACTGACCCGCTCCGCCCGCGAATTTGTAACGGAGACGACCCTTCAAGCGGTATCAGGGCTGCCGGTGCGCTCCGATCTCTGGGATAAGGGTGCCGAGGCTGCGATGGGGCATATCGAATTGGCCCGTTGGGCTGACCTGATCCTGATCGCGCCGGCGACAGCAGAAATCATGGCCAGGCTGGCGTCCGGATCCGCACCGGACCTTCTGACAACACTCTGTCTCGCGACCGAGGCACCCGTGCTGATCGCGCCAGCAATGAATCATGTTATGTGGAAAAACCCCGCCGTACAGGAAAACCGGGACAAACTGATCAGCCGGGGTGTGCGAATTCTCGGGCCGGCCAGTGGCGATCAGGCATGTGGAGAAACCGGTCCGGGCAGAATGCTGGAGCCGAACGAAATCGTTGCCGCCGTCATGGCTCCGCTTGCGGTCCCTGACATTGTTCAAGCGCCGCTCGCAGGAATGACGGTCATGATAACTGCCGGACCGACACGCGAAGCCATCGATCCGGTTCGCTACATCACAAACCGCAGCTCGGGAAAAATGGGTTTTGCGCTCGCGGTCGCTGCCCGGCAAGCCGGAGCCAAAGTAATACTGGTCTGCGGGCCTGTCAGTATTCCGGCGCCGGAGGGCGTTGAATGCATCAACGTCGAAAGTGCGAGGGACATGTTCGCTGCTACGCATGCCAGGATCGACGACGTGAATATTTTCATCGCAGCCGCTGCAGTGGCCGACTACCGCGCTGTAGACGAGAAGACCGGCAAGATCAAAAAATCAACCGACGAACTGTCAATCGCGCTTGTTAAGAATCCGGACATCCTGGCGTCAGTCGACCGGATGCATAACGGCCCTTTTACAGTCGGCTTTGCTGCCGAAACCGATAATCTCGGCGACTATGCGCGCAGCAAACTTGAGAGCAAACGTCTCAACATGATTGTTGCCAATCTTGTTGGAAAAAATATCGGCTTCGACGCCGACGAAAACGCCGTTGAGGTTTTCTGGCTCGGTGGCGAGCAGTCCTTTCCGCTCGCAGACAAACGACAACTGGCGCAGGATCTCATCGCTCTTATTGCCGAGCGATACTTGCAGGGCATCAACGCCGACACACAAACGGAATTGCCCATCATGATGGTCAGGGATTGACGGATAAGTCATTGCGATCGATTGAACTGAAAATTCTGGACTCACGTATTGGTGATTCCATTGCATTGCCGCACTATGCGACCGATGGTTCGGCCGGCCTTGATATACGTGCCTGCATTGACGAAACGCTGGCTGTCGCGCCTGGAGAAACAGTACTGGTGCCGTCAGGTCTTGCGATACACATCGGTGATCCGGGTCTGGCCGCAGTTTTGTTGCCTCGTTCCGGGCTTGGCCACAAACACGGCCTGGTGCTTGGAAACCTGACGGGGCTTATAGATTCGGACTACCAGGGACAGGTATTCATATCGATCTGGAATCGTGGCAGCAAAACTTATGAGATCCAGCCTGGCGAGCGCATCGCGCAAATGGTGTTCGTGCCGGTAGCACAGGTGAAGTTCGATATTGTCGAGGAGTTTGGTGACTCAAATCGCGGCGACGGCGGTTTTGGACATTCCGGTCGGTCGTAAAACGCGTTTACTTACCGCATGACGCGATTTTATCGAAAGATCAGTTCAGGCCTTTCAGCGCCTTGAACCGGTCAACATCGCCATCGAAACGAGCAACGATGCTCTGCTCGTCTTCGTGAAAGCGCTCCAGGTTCTGTTCATGCCTGGCGATAGTTGCCTTCGTTGTCGACAGATCGTTGGCCAGGTCGGGATCAATCATCGGGGCATCCGGATCATCACTGTAAGGCCGAAAACCGGACGCTTCAGTGCGTAGAGTATCCATACGGCGTTGCAGGTTACGCAGGTAAAGCTCGGTAACACGCGATTGCGCCTGGAAGAGCTCAACGCGTCGATCACGATGCATCAGGATTTCATCGACAGTCACGTAGGTTGCCAAAAGCGCCTGATCTGCTCGTCTTTGTAATTCGCGGTCTCTGGCCAGATCTTGCAGGCGTCGCTCTTCTGCCAGTTCTTCTTCCGTCTTTTTGGCCTGCATCACATCGACCGTGATGCCGTGCTCGTTGACAACTTGCCGCTCGATCTCGGAATACTCGGCCGGGATGCTATCGCCGTAGTGAACAATGCCTTCGCCATCAACCCAGCGATAAAGACGCTGACCATTCTGCGCGCTCGCCGAGCCGGCCGACAGGCCCAGAAGCACTAGCATTGCTATGGTGAATAATTTCATTGCCTAAATATCACATACTTTACAGGGCACAAAGAGGGATGAAGTGGTCAAGTAATTCCGGACACTTTGTTAAGAGCTCTTTCGTAATCCATCGGTGTTGTATACC
>JAQCAD010000046.1 GCA_027621915.1 Pseudomonadota bacterium | reverse complement strand
CCGATGCGTTGGCGAGACTGCATCATATCGAAAATGGGCACCGGGGAGATGCGGACGCGGTCACAAGTACCTCTGTGAATGCCGACGGTCGCCTAGCTGCGCTGGGAGACCCAGCGCAGCTGCCAAATTTCAGTTAATGACTTCCGTTCTTACTTCTTGGTCGCTGGTTCGACCAATATGTTTTTACGGTTGATCTCGACCGTGCGCTCGCCGATTCCTTTAACCAGCACCAGATCGTCGGCCGTCTTGAACGGCCCATTCGCTTGACGATACTCGACAATTGCGATCGCCTTGGTAATGCCAACGCCCTGCAACTCCGCTGAGATCGTCTCGGCATCGGCAGTGTTTACGTTGACCGGCCCGGCCAGAACGCCAGCGGCGAAACCCAGACTCATTGCAGCAAGCAACAACCTAATCTTCATCATTTGAAAGCTCCTTTAATTGAATGTCCCTTGACGGGGCACGGAGGAGCATAAGTTCCAATAAGCGGTCATGCATTCATCAAAAATGAGGATTTAATGCCGAAATTGTCTTACCTGGGACTAGAGCTTCGCTGCAAAAGCGAGTCGAAACTAACCGTCGTGAATGGTCGTTGCGTCTCCCAGTCCCGACAACTGGGGCATTGCCAAAGCAGGCGTTGGCTGGAAAATCCGCACTCTTTGCATTGGTATCTCGGAATTGTCGACGCCAATTTGCTTAACGCAGTCCTAACCTTATTCAACGCCGCCTGCCGCCCGTCATCGGTAGCGTCTCTAACCGTCTGCAAATCCACGAACGCCGTTAGCGTGGCTTCACTCAACATATACTCTTCCACACACTCGTCGATTATTGCGCTGCCCCCGATATCATTGACAATTGCGGTGTATGCAACATCCGTTTTCATCTTCGGGCTGACGGCAAGCAACGCTCGCAAGCTCTTCTCCATCTTGTCGTTCGAGCCCTCGCTTGCGTAAATATCGACCAACGCCGGCAATGCTTCGGTAATAAGATAAGTGTTCTCGTCAATGATTCGGTGGTAGAGCTTCAATGCGGTTTTGTTATCGCCGGTATCCCTGGCTATCTGGGCGCGCGTCAATGCACCTCTTTGCGTTCTTGGCCGACCACTTTGTGCCTTCTTAACGTACGCCCGAGCGGATGAATAATCTTTCTTAAGAACCGCCTGCTCTGCCAATTCACAATAATAGTGTGCAATTTGCAGCGCTAGCGATTCCCCACTTAATACTTCGAGCTTTTGACCAGAATCGATCGCGCGATGCCACTCCCGCTCCTGTTCGTAAATTCTACAAAGCTGCTCAAGCGCCTCAACCTGATAACGAGACCCCTCACCAAGTCGAACAAATAGATTTTCGGCACGGTCAAGCAGACCCGCCTTCAGATAGTCCTTAGCCAACGAAAAAAGCGCCTGATCTCGCTGCTCGGCCGCCAGGTCCGGTCGCGCAATGATGTTCTGATGGATCCGAATGGCCCGATCAACTTCACCACGTCTACGAAACAGACTCCCAAGCGCAAAATGAGTTTCGATCGTCTTGTCATCGACTCTCACCATTTTTAGAAAATGCTCAAGCGCCTGATCGGTCTGCTCATTAAGTAGAAAATTCAAGCCCTTTAGGTAGTCGATATTCAGCGGCGGTGGCGCATCTTCATCTTCGTCACGTTCGCCGAATCGACCAAGTGCCCAGCCTGCAGCAGCGAGCAACAGGAATAGCGCGGCAAGTAGAAAAGTTGACTCAGTCGGCATCAGTTAACGGCAGATTTCTGAGGCTCGAAACCTCAGATTCAGCATTGCGAAGCGAACGTCTTAACTGGCGGCGCTCATTGATTAGCCTGAGAATGAAAACGCTTGTGCAAAGCAATCCGAATGCCCAACCGATCACAAACATGACGGCGAAAGCAACGGCAATTGAAGGCGACACGGTACCAAATGCGAGGTCGATTTCGACGATGCCAGGATTATTGCTGGTAAACCACAGCGTCATCACAAAAATTACGACGATCAGAATACCAACGCCAATCTTTTTTAGCATGCCCATGCTCCACAACGACTAAAAATGCCATCGCCAGCTCTATTACCACTACAGTGTAAGGACTTCGTCATGCTTTGATAAGCACTGATTCAGGCACTTGGGAAATGCCTTTTTGGGGAACTGCGCGGCACCAAGCCAAACCGCTGAAACAGCCGCTGGTTAGTCTCTGATAGGCAAATTGCGGCTGGAGTCGACTCTCTCTCTAAGATCCTTGCCTGGCTTGAAATGGGGAACATATTTCCCAGACAGCGCGACCGCCTCGCCGGTTTTCGGATTTCGGCCAATACGCGGTGGTCGAAAATGCAGCGAGAAACTTCCAAATCCACGAATTTCTATGCGCTCACCCCGGGCCAGAGAATCGCTCATCAGATCCAGCAAGTGTTTAACTGCCAGCTCAACATCTTTCGCCGGCAGGTGCTTCTGCTTTCTGGCGATCATTTCTATGAGTTCGGATTTTGTCATAATGCGCTTCGCTTATTATCCTTCTTGCCCTGTCGCATAAGCTACCGATTATAAAGGAATTATAGCCCGGATCGCGAGACCCGGGCTACATTTTTTTTCTAGTTTGTCCCACCGGACATCTTTTCCTTCAGGAGCTCGCCCAGTGTGGTACCACTGGAGCTCGCGGCAGTATCAGACTTGTAGCTTGAAAGCGCTTCCGCTTCCTCGTGAACTTCCTTGGCCTTAATCGACAAGGCAACACTGCGATTCTTTCGATCGACGTTTGTGAACCGAGCTTCAATCTCGTCGCCGATTTTGATCATGGTACGCGCGTCTTCAACGCGGCCACGGGCCAGCTCTGACGCCTTCAGGTATCCGACAACACCGTCACCAAGGTCAACCGTCGCACTACGGGCATCCACTTCGATGACGTTTCCTTTTACGACGGCATTCTTCGGATGATCGGCCAGCCAGGCTGAGAACGGATCCTTGTCCAATTGCTTGATGCCAAGCGAGATTCGTTCGCGCTCTGCATCGATCGCAAGAACGCTAGCCTCAATTTCCTGACCTTTCTTGTAATTATGCACCGCCTCCTCGCCCGGAATGTCCCAGGAGATATCTGACAGATGAACAAGACCGTCAATGCCGCCATCCAGGCCGATGAAGATACCGAAATCGGTAATAGACTTGATCTGGCCACTGACTTTATCGCCGCGATTAATAGTCGCAGAAAATTCAGCCCACGGGTTCGACTTGCACTGCTTGACCCCAAGAGAAATTCGACGACGTTCCTCGTCAATCTCAATGACCATCACTTCGACTTCTTCACCGATGGAAACGACTTTCGCTGGATTGACGTTCTTATTGGTCCAATCCATTTCCGAAACGTGAACCAGACCCTCAACTCCCTCTTCGATTTCGACGAAGCATCCATAATCAGCGATATTCGTCACTTTCCCGAACAAGCGTGTGTCCGGCGGGTAGCGCCGGGCAAGATCGTGCCACGGATCGTCACCAAGCTGCTTGATCCCCAGTGAAACGCGCTGGCGTTCTCGGTCAAACTTGAGGATCTTCACATCGATCTCATCGCCAACGTTTACGACTTCCGAAGGGTGCTTGACGCGTTTCCACGCCATGTCGGTGATGTGTAGCAAGCCATCGATGCCACCGAGGTCGACGAACGCGCCATAGTCAGTAAGATTCTTTACCATTCCTTTGACAGTGTTGCCTTCCTGGAGGCTCTCGAGCAGTTCTTCCCGCTCAGCACTGTATTCCTGCTCAACGACGGCACGACGTGAAACTACAACGTTGTTTCGCCGTTGATCCAGCTTAATAACTTTGAACTCAAGGCTCTTACCTTCCAGATAGGAGGGATCGCGTACCGGCCGCACGTCGACCAGAGATCCTGGCAAAAAGGCCCTCACAGTGTCGATTTCGACAGTGAAGCCGCCTTTGACGCGTCCGTTTATGATGCCAATGACGACCTCACTTTTCTCGAACGATTTTTCGAGTTCGATCCAGGTGCGCGCACGAACGGCCTTCTCACGTGATAGCTTTGTTTCGCCAAAGCCGTCTTCGACCGCGTCGAGTGCTACCTCGAACTCGTCGCCGACTGATACTTCAGCTTCGCCCTTATCGTTGTAAAATTGATCGATGGGAATGACGGCCTCAGATTTGAGACCCGCGCTCATGATTACTACGTCATCGTTTACCGCAACAACAGTGCCTTTGATAATGGCACCCGGTTTTATCTGTTGACTGGCAAAACTCTCTTCAAATAACTCTGCAAAATTTTCTGACATTAAATTTAGACCAAGAGGAATTAGATAATCCTCACCCTGTCGCCACTCCACATCCTGTGGTGGACGGTTGTTAACAAAAAAGAGCCAGACATCTTGTCAGACTCACCATTAAATCCGCTTCACAATAATCCGATCTTTCGCCCAATCCAAAATCGTTCGGGTGACCTCGTCGATCGTCAGGTTGCTGGAATCCAGCAATCGGGCGTCTTCTGCAGGTCGTAGCGGAGCAACCGATCTCTCGGAATCTCTCCTGTCACGATCCTCGATGTCGCGCGAAAGGGCGGCAAGGCTAACATCAATACCCTTGTCATTCAACTGCTTATGGCGCCTCTTAGCCCGCTCTGCAGCACCCGCCGTGAGGAAGATTTTAAGGACCGCGTCTGGAAATACGGTCGTGCCCATATCCCGGCCATCGGCGACAAGTCCAGGCGCCTTACGGAAGTCCTTTTGCACGCCCAGTAGCGCCTTTCGAACCGCCGGTAAGGCGGCTACCCGGGACGCCATGCGGCCGCTTTCCTCGGTTCGAAGCTGGTCACTGACGTTGACGTCGTTAAGCCAGACCTGCTCTTCTCCCTGGCGATCTGTTGAAAAGCGGACATTCAAGCTTTCGGCAATCCCTGCCAGGATCTCCGGAGATGCGTCCAATTTGCCCTGCCCGGCTGCGGCAAGCGCGGTGAGTCGGTACAAAGCTCCGCTATCCAGCAGATGTAAACCCAGCGCCGACGCGACCCGCCGCGCGATCGTACCTTTTCCGGATCCGCTTGGCCCGTCGATCGCGATGACCGGAATCTCTGGATTTTCAATCGTCATGACTACGAATTTACTACTGAATCCTGCTCGCCCTGAATATTGGCACCCAGTGACTGCATGCAGGCGACAAACCCGGGAAACGACGTAGAGACAGCATCCGTGTCTTCAACAAGAACACCCCACTTGGCGACAGTCGCAGCGACGGCGAAAGACATCGCCACTCGGTGGTCGCCATGACTTTTTACCTTTCCCCCGTAAATTGTTCCCCCGTGCACGACCGCACCATCCTCGGTTTCATCGACAGCAACGCTCAACGCGCGCAATCCCTCCGCCATTGTGCTGATCCGATCACTTTCTTTCACCCGCAGCTCGCCCAGGCCGGAAAAACGTGTTTTTCCTTTGGCACAAGCGGCCGCAATGAACAGGGCTGGAAACTCGTCAATCGCCAACGATACCAACGCCGGATCCACATCAATCCCCTGCAGACTGGACGACCTTGCAGTCAGATCCGCAACCGGTTCGTCGCCGAATAGCCGGACGTTCTGAATTTTGATGTCCGCGCCCATGGCTTTGAGAATTTGAATGACGCCGGTTCGGGTCGAATTCACACCAACATCGGAAATCGTCACCTCGGCATCAGAGGAGATAATCGCCGCAAGAACTACGAACGACGCCGAAGAAAGATCGGCTGGGACCTGAATACGGGCACCCATTGGGCGCTGCCCGCCTCGCATGATGATCCGCGTTTCTCCACGGTTAACTTTCACGCCCATAAAACCCAACATTCGCTCCGTGTGATCTCGGGTAATCACTGGTTCGTGGATGACAACTTCACCGCTTGAATAAAGACCAGCTAACAAAATTGCCGATTTGACCTGTGCGCTTGCTACCGGCATGGAGTAATTCACGCCATTGAGTTTTTGCCCGTGAATAACTAACGGCGGCTTTCCATCATTCGACTGGATATCCGCGCCCATCATTGTCAGTGGCTTGATAACGCGGTTCATAGGTCGGTTGCTGAGAGATGCGTCGCCGACCAGTTGCGAAGTAAATGATTGGCCCGCCAGCAACCCGGAAAAAAGACGCATTGCAGTACCCGAGTTTCCCATGTCGAGAACATTTTCGGGCGGTCGCAGTCCCGCGGCACCGGCGCCTTGGATGACAATTTCGGTCGCGGCAGGTTTATCGATCCTTACACCCATGGCCTCCAAAGCAGCAAGACTGGCGAGGCAATCTTCGCCGTCCAGAAATCCGCTGACCCGGGTCTGTCCGCCGGCAATTCCGCCAAGCATCAGAGCCCGATGTGAGATCGACTTGTCCCCCGGTACCGTCACTGCACCGCTTTTCAAGACAGAGGGCTCGACAACGAAATTCACGACGGGTGTGCCTCCCTGACTAGCGAATCGCTTTAGGGTATGCGCCAATAATGCGGAACAATGAACTGTTCTCTTTGAGCTCGGCAAGTGCCTCGCTGAGAGGTGATTCCTGTGCGTGCCCGTCCATATCGATAAAGAACACATAATCCCAGTTCTTCCGCCGTGACGGTCGTGATTCGATTCGAGACATACTGACACCGTACGTTGCTAACGGCTGCAACAGCGAGTGCAAAACGCCGGCTCCACCAGCAGTACCGGTCGTGGAAATCAGAATAGTTGTTTTGTCCTCTCCGCTGGGTGCCAGCAGTTCGCGACCGACAACCAGAAACCTGGTGGAATTGTCGGACTGGTCTTCAATATTGTTAACCAGGATCTTCAAATCATAAACTTCTGCTGCCGCCTCACCACCGATTGCTGCGGTCCCCTTCTCGTCCCGGGCACGGCGCGCGCCCGCGGCATTACTGCTGACTCCGATAAGCTCAACATGCGGTAAATACTCGCGCAGCCAGCCGCGACATTGCGCCAGGGACTGCTCATGGGCGCAGATCCGCTCGATGTCCTTGAGGCCTGCAAGATTTCCCATCAGGTGCTGTTCAATTCGCAATTCAATTTCGCCACCAACCTTCAGCGGAGATGTAATGAACATATCCAACGTATGATTGACGGTTCCTTCGGTCGAATTTTCAATGGGTACGACGCCAAAATCCGCAGCGCCGGACTCAACCTCCTGAAAAACTTCGTCAATCGTAGAAAAAGGCAATCCTCGAACCGAGTGTCCAAAATGCTTGTAGACCGCTGTTTGAGTAAAGGTACCTTCCGGCCCGAGGTAGCCAATCTTCAGGGGCTCCTGCTGCGCAAGGCAGGCAGACATAATTTCACGGAAAAGACGCAGCATCTCTTCGTCGCGCAAGGGCCCCTCATTGCGCGCCAGCACACCACGCAGAACCGCTGCCTCCCGCTCCGGACGGTAATAATCTACTGCAGTCGCCAGCTCGCCCTTGGAAATACCGACCTGCTGTGCAAACCGCGCCCGCTCATTTATCAGGGCCTGTATTTGTCGGTCTACTTCGTCGATTCGTTCGCGAATCGATGCCAGATCTATTGCTGATGCCTGCTTGCCTGCTGCCTTGACCAAGACTGCCTACTCTTCGTTTAAGTTACTGAGATGACTCAGGATATCCGCTTGCCAAGATTTCGCAAACTTAATACGCCGTCAATATCGCGCAATGTTGCAATCGTGTCATCTGAAACCGGTCCATCCAGGTCGACCACGGTGTACGCGAGACCACCCAGCGACTTATTCAGCAGGTCCTCGATGTTGAGGTTTGCCTTTGCCAGGCAGGTCGAAATCTGGCCAACCATGTTTGGCACATTCGCGTTGGCAATCGTTATTCGGTACGCGCCGTTGCGCGGCATTGCCGCTTGTGGAAAATTGACGGCGAATCGGACATTGCCATTCTCGAGGTAGTCCCGGACGTTCTCCGCTACCATGGTTGCGCAGTTTTCCTCGGCTTCAATCGTCGATGCACCGAGATGAGGCAAAGCAATAACCCGGGGGTGTGCGATCAAATCCGACGTCGGAAAATCGCAAACATAAGCGTGCAATTTTTCGGCATCCAGCGATGCCAGAACGGCCGCGTTATCCGCGATCTCCCCTCTGGCAAAATTTATCAGTACGCCGCCCTCGGGCATGAGCCCGATCATCTCGCTGTTAATCATGTTCCTGGTCGAATCAATTAGCGGTACATGGACCGTCACAAAATCCGACGCCTTGAAAAGGCGATCCAGCGTGTCGACCTGCTCAACACCAGATGACAATTGCCAGGCACGCTTCACTGTGATCTGAGGGTCGAAGCCCACGACATTCATACCCAGCGCTAATGCAACGTTTGCAACTTCGACACCGATCGCGCCAAGGCCAATAACGCCCAGTGTTCGGCCAGGCAATTCATGACCCACAAACCGCTTTTTTCCAGCCTCGATAGCCTTGTCAAGTGAATCGCCTTTTTCTGCCAACGATTTCACGTAGTCCCGTGCATCGCCGATATTCCTGGCTGCCAGAAGCATGCCGGCAACTACCAGTTCCTTAACCGCATTCGCATTTGCACCGGGAGCATTGAAAACAGGAACACCGCGCGCGCTCATCTCGCTCACTGGAATATTGTTTACACCTGCACCGGCTCGCCCCACCGCAACCACGGATGCGGGAATATCGACTCCATGCAAATCATGGGAGCGCAGGATTATTGCGTCGGGCTGATCGATGTCAGCAGCCACTACAAAGCGGTCGGCGGGAAACCGCTGAAGACCAACAACTGCGATGTTATCGAATGTCTTTACTTTGAACATGGCCAATATTCAGGTCGATTGTGATGGAGTCGGCATACTACAGGTTTACTGCTTGCGCGAAAGTATGCCTGTTACCCATGTTGACGTGAATCGCAGAAAATTTAGCCATTAGTACGTTCAAATTCACGCATAAATTGAATGAGCGTATCGACGCCTGCTTCAGGCATCGCGTTGTAGATTGAAGCGCGCATACCGCCAACAGATCGGTGACCCTCCAGATTGGTCAGGCCCGCCATGCCGGCTTCAACTATGAATTTCGCGTCCAGCAAAGGATCCGCCAGTACAAACGGCACGTTCATCCGTGAACGACAATTTTCCTCTACCGGATTATTGAAGAAATCTGACGCATCGATGGCCGCGTACAGCTTTTTAGCCTTTCTTTCATTGACCCTGGCAACAGCCTCAAGGCCACCCTGAGATAACAAGTGTTCGAAGACCAGGCCGGCTACGTACCAGGTGAATACCGGCGGTGTGTTGCTCATTGAATCTGACTGATCGTAAACCGAGTAATCCAGCAAGCTTGGCGTAATGCTGCGAGCCTTTTTCAACAGATCCTTTCGAACGACTACCAATGTGATTCCTGCAGGTCCGATATTCTTTTGCGCGCCGGCGTAGATCACACCAAATTGCGTGACGTCCACAGGCCGAGAAAGAATAGTGCTCGACATATCACAGACCAGCGGGACGCCCAGGCTGTCCGGAATG
Organism: Pseudomonadota bacterium; assembly: GCA_027621915.1. Taxonomy (GTDB): domain Bacteria; phylum Pseudomonadota; class Gammaproteobacteria; order Steroidobacterales; family Woeseiaceae; genus SZUA-117. The sequence continues at coordinate 14,955 of JAQCAD010000046.1, read as the reverse complement.
AAGGGAAACTCGACGCCAGCGATCGTTTCGTTTGCACAATAATGAAGATACGCTGCATCTTTGCTCCGTCGCCAGCTGTCCTCGGCCGGAACGTAGGTAAATTTCCTGTCCGAGCTATCGGCAACAACATTTACCGTGCAAAATTTGCGCGCCTCTTCAATTGCTTTTTTCGACCAGCTGCCTGTCAGAACGTAATCAGCAGTGTCACCATCCGCAGCCAGGTTTAAAGGGACCATCGCAAACTGCAGTGTTGCACCTCCTTGCGGGAACAAAACACTGTACTGGTCTGGAATCGCGAGCAATTCTCGAAGATCCTGCTCTGCTTTTGCAGCAGCCTCTACAAATTCCCTGCTCCGATGACTCACTTCCATGATCGACATCCCGGTGCTGTTCCAGTCAGGGATGTCTTGCCTAATTCTTTCAAGGACAGCATCAGGAATGACGGCAGGACCGGCGCTAAAATTGTAAACGCGAGACATAGGGATGATTTCTGTTAGTTTGATGCTGCTGATCGAGAAATATGAACGGATTCCATGTGTTGCGGAATACTACTCTTCGACCTCGTCGTCTTCGACAGACTCGATTCTTGCCAACCCAACGAGCCGCTGCCCGTCCTCCAGACGAATCAACGTTACACCCTGCGTATTGCGGCCGATTACCGAAATATCACTGACTGGCGTCCTGACAAGTGTGCCTCCTGAACTGATCAACATCACCTCATCTTCCTCTGCGACCTGAATGGCACCAACCGTGCGCCCGTTCCGTTCCGTCGTTTGAATCGCAATGACGCCCTGGCCACCGCGTCCCTGAAGGGGAAAATCCTCGATGGCCGTCCGTTTGCCATAACCGTTTTCAGTAGCTGAAAGTAGCATCCCTTCACCGACAATCGCTAACGCGATAACTACATGGTCCGGCGGCAACTTGATGCCACGAACGCCTGCAGCACCTCGACCCATCGGGCGCACATTTTCTTCGTCGAACTTTATGGCTTTTCCGTGACTGGCGACCAACATGATTTCACGCTTGCCATCCGTTATCGCCACGTCAACCAGTTGGTCATCATCGCGCAAATCGACCGCGATAATGCCGCTCGAGCGCGGTCGCGAGAAAAGGCTCAGCGCCGTCTTTTTGACAGTTCCTCGACTTGTTGCCATGAACACAAAACTATTGTCATTGAATTCCCGAATTGGCAGAACCGCATTGATTCGCTCACCATCATCGAGAGGCAATAGATTGACTATTGGCTTGCCGCGCGAACCCCGACTTGCTTGCGGTACTTGGTAAACCTTGAGCCAGTACATCTTTCCAAGACTGGAGAAACACAAAATTGTGTCGTGAGTATTCGCAACGAACAGCTTGTCAATGAAATCTTCGTCCTTCACCTTGGTGGCAGACCGACCGCGACCACCCCGCCTTTGAGCCTGGTACACGTCAATTGGCTGGGCCTTCGCGTAACCCCCGTGCGACAACGTAACCACTACTTCGGCCTCGGGAATCAGATCCTCGTCCTGCAGGTCACTGTGATCCTGGTTGATTTCGGTACGGCGCTTGTCACCGTACGCTTCCAGCACATCTCGCAACTCATATCTGATAACGCGCAGCAACTCATCCGGATCGGAGAGTATCGTAGATAGTTCTTTAATATTACTAAGTATCTCTTTGTATTCTTTAAATATTTTCTCTTGTTCCAGTCCCGTCAGACGATGCAGGCGAAGATCGAGTATCGCTTGTGCCTGCACTTCTGATAGTCGGTACACGCCGTCGACAAGCCCGAACCCCTCCTCGAGCATGTCTGGCCTCGTATCGGTGGCGCCGGCCTTGTCCAGCATCCCGCTGACCGCTCCCGGTGGCCATCGCCGATCCATCAATGCCGTCTTGGCCTCCACCGGAGACGGCGAACTCTTGATCAGTGCAATGACTTCATCAATATTGGCCAGCGCAACAGATTGCCCCTCCAAGATATGGGCACGGTCTCGTGCTTTCCTGAGATCAAAAATTGTTCGTCGGGTGACGACTTCGCGGCGATGGGAAAGGAACGCTTCCAGCACCTGTTTCAGATTCATCAGTTTCGGCTGGCCCTGATGCAATGCCACCATGTTGATGCCGAAAACGCTTTGCATTGCCGTTTGTTTATACAAATTATTCAAAACGACGTCGCTCATCTCACCGGTGCGCAGCTCGATTACAATCCGCATGCCATCCTTGTCGGATTCGTCGCGCAACTCGCTGATACCTTCGATACGTTTTTCGCGCACGAGATCGGCGATCTTTTCGATCAAACGGGCCTTATTAACCTGGTATGGCAATTCCGTGACGATGATCGCTTCCTTGCCACGCTGATTGACCATCTCAATGGCCGTTCTGGCACGCATGTGCACCCGTCCGCGACCGGTCTTGTACGCGGAATGGATTCCACCGGCGCCATTAATGATGCCAGCGGTAGGAAAATCGGGGCCCGGCACATGCTCCATAAGGCCCGATACATCAATATCCGGATTATCGATCAAGGCCAGGCAAGCGTTGACGATCTCATTGAGATTGTGGGGCGGAATATTTGTGGCCATTCCAACTGCGATGCCTGACGACCCATTGACCAGCAGGTTCGGAATTCTCGTTGGCATAACCGATGGCTCGGACTCAGAGCCGTCGTAATTTTCGGTGAAATCAACTGTCTCTTTGTCCAGGTCTGCCAGTATTTCGTGCGCGATTTTTGACATCCGAACTTCGGTATAACGCATTGCAGCAGGCGCATCACCGTCGACCGAGCCGAAATTGCCCTGCCCATCGACAAGCATGTAGCGCATCGAAAACGGCTGCGCCATGCGCACAATAGTGTCGTAAACCGCCGAATCGCCATGCGGGTGGTATTTACCGATAACGTCACCTACGACGCGAGCGGATTTTTTGTACGGCTTATTGTAGTCATTACTTAGTTCATTCATCGCGTGCAAAACACGGCGATGGACCGGCTTTAGACCGTCGCGCACGTCGGGCAATGCCCTTCCGACGATTACGCTCATCGCGTAGTCCAGGTACGACTTCTGCATCTCCTGTTCCAGGCTTACAGACAGAATTTCCTGAGCAATTTCAGACATACAAATTCACCAAGCCGGCGCGAATCCGCCAAAAAGGCGAAAACGGTTGCGGCAGTAAGTCGGGTGTAATTTTGGAAAAATTTCCTGTTTTAACCGAGCTTGAATCACGACTTGAGAATGCATTAATTCAAGGGCGAAATTGTACCACAGCGGGCAGCATTGCTGCAGTCTATCCAGGCAATTAATGGCACATATAGACGCCCGACATCGGGCCGTTATACTAGCGCCTCTAGTCGCACCTCCCAAGCCCCGTAGTCAATCGTAAAGCAGACACCATGCAACACTGTGACACCCTGATCCTGGCTAGCTGGTGTATTCCCGTTGAGCCTCACGAGCTGGTATTGGCCAATTACGCGGTAGCGATAAACGATGGTCAAATTGTCGAGCTGTTACCCGCGGCGGATGCACGGAATCGATACAGTGCGGGGGCGATTATTGAACGTCCCGACCACGTCCTGATTCCAGGCTTTGTGAATGCACACACCCATGGCGCTATGACGTTGTTTCGAGGATTGGCTGACGACCTGCCCCTTGAAAGATGGCTCAAGGAAATCATCTGGCCGGCGGAAAACCGTTTTGTGGGGCCTGAAATGGTCCGCGACGGGACTCGACTTGCCATTGCCGAAATGCTCCTCGGCGGCTGTACCTGTTTCAGTGACCAATATTTCTTTCCGGAAATTATTGCTCAAACGGCTGTGGATTCGCATATGCGTGCGATGGTCGGTACACCTGTTCTCGAATTCGCCACGCCGTGGGCCGGGAACGCCACCGAATATCTGAATAAAGGCGCTGATCTCGTACACGATCGATATGCAGATCACTCTTTAGTCTCCACTTGCTTCGCGCCTCATTCCACAGCGGCCGTTTCCGACAAGTCCTTTGGCGATTTGCGAGTGATGGCGGATCAGCTGGACAAGCGCATACAGATTCACTTGCATGAGTCGGCGAAAGAGATCGAGGATGCCGTCGCTGCAACCGGTATGCGCCCGATTGACCGGCTGGAGGCACTTGGTCTCGTCAATGCATCTCTGACGGCAGTGCATGCGGTTCATCTGACAGACGATGAGATTAACCGATTTGTTGACGCCGGAGTTTCCGTTGTCCACTGTCCACGATCCAATCTCAAACTGGCTGACGGCATTGCGCGGGTCACAGCCATGCGAGACGCTGGGCTGATCGTGGGACTGGGCACCGATGGCGCTGCAAGTAACAATGTTCTCGATATGCTTGGCGAAATGCGTATCGCTGCGCTCCTGGCCAAAGCTCAAGCCGGCGACGCATCCGTGCTGTCAGCCGCCAATGCTTTACGAATGGCGACGCTGGAGGGAGCGAGGACGATTGGACTTGACGATCAAATCGGATCGATCGAAGTTGGAAAATCGGCGGACCTCGTCTGCATTGACCTGATGTATCTGAACAGTCAACCCGTCTATGATCCTGTTTCGCAGCTCGTGTACACAGTCCAGCCACAGCAGATTAAGGACGTTTGGGTCGCAGGCAGGCACCAGGTCGAGGCCGGCGCGCTGGTGCAGATTGACCAAGCTGAAATACTGGAGCGCACATCTGAATGGCGACAGAAAATTAATAGCCAGATTAAACCAGGCCGGCCGAACAGGGAGAACAGATGAAAGTGGCACGAGAAAACGTCGATTCTGCCGAGATCGCCAAGTTTGATGCGCTTGCATCACGCTGGTGGGATCCTCGTGGGGAATTCAGGCCCCTGCATGAGATTAACCCGCTTCGTCTGGACTATATTCGCCAACGTTCCACTTTGGTGGGCAGTGCGGCCCTTGACGTCGGCTGCGGCGGAGGAATCCTGGCCGATTCGATGGCCCTTGCTGGTGCAAACGTAGTGGCAATTGACATGGCCGAAAAGCCGCTGGCAGTTGCCCGCCTGCACCAGGCGGAATCCGGGGCATGCGTTGACTACCGGCAAACTACAGCTGAAGAACTTGCCAGAACGATGCAAGGTTCTTTCGACATCGTGACGTGCCTGGAAATGCTTGAACACGTGCCGTCGCCAAGAGCCGTGATCCAGGCATGCAGGGACCTGGTGCGTCCAGGCGGCGACATCTACTTTTCGACCATCAACCGAAACCCAAAATCTTTCCTTTTCGCAATAGTAGGCGCCGAGTATGTTTTGAAGCTGCTTCCCGCTGGCACGCACGAATACGAGAAATTCATTCGTCCGTCAGAACTGGAATCCTGGGCGCGCGAAGCCGGATTACAACTCAAGAGCAGTATAGGCCTCCACTACAACCCGATTACGCGCGACTACTCGCTGGGCAAGAACATCGACGTCAATTACATGATGCATTTTCATCGACCGGATGTCAGTTAAGGTGGAACGGCAGAGTATATTTGACGCCGTTCTTTTTGATCTCGATGGAACCTTGATCGATACCGCCCCTGATATGGTGGCAGTGCTCATCGATATGCTCGAAAGCGAAGGCCGTGATCCAATCGACTACCGGCTTGCCAGATCACAAGTATCAAATGGATCGGCCGGACTCATCCGATTAGGGTTTCCGGACGTGTCGGAAAGTCGGCATGAGCGATTGCGCCTCGAGTACCTCGACCGTTACGAGCAGTCCGTTTGCGTTAATTCGAAATTGTTCGCTGGTCTTGAGGATCTCCTCAATCAATTTGACGATCACGGCCGGCCCTGGGGCGTGGTGACCAATAAACCCGCACGCATGACGGAACCCCTGTTAGCGGCACTGGGACTCAGCCACCGAATTGCATGTCAAATCAGCGGCGACACGATACCGGAACGCAAACCCGATCCGGCACCGCTCTTGCTCGCCTGCAAAAAAACCGGTGTCGCACCTTCCAGAAGTGTCTACATCGGCGATGCATCCAGAGACATACAGGCAGGCAAGGCGGCAGGCTTGTTTACGATTGCAGCAGCCTATGGCTATATCACGGAGGGCGATGACATCGCGGCCTGGAATGCCGATCACCTTGTTCAAAACGTTCAGGAACTCACCACAATGCTGAGAAAAGGCGCTAATCTGGACGCCTCGTGAATACGATTCAAATTAACCCCCTGTGGCTCGAGTTTGGCGTCCCGGCGCTGATGGCCGGCATCGTGCTCGGGGCGCTCGTTGCCTGGCTCGCGCTGAGAGGTCGGAAGATTCGCCTCGAAAATGAATTGCGCCTCTTGGAATCCCGCATTAAGGACCAGTATGCGCTGCAGGTAGAGAGAGACTCTGCCTATGAATCAGCAACTACGCGATTGGCAACCGCGTTCTCGGAACTCTCAAACCAGTCTTTGAAAGCCAATAGCGAAACTTTCCTCAGGCTTGCCGAACAAAATCTTGGCGCGCACCAGGAGCGTGCAAAACGCGAATTAGGGGACCGGGAACAGGCAGTAGAGAGTCTCGTCAAGCCAATACGCGAGGCACTGCAGAAGTCGCAAATCCAGATCTCGGAGCTGGAGCGGTCTCGAAGCGAGGCGTACGGCAGCATCAAATCGCATCTCGAATCCATGCAGCAAAGCCAGAAATCACTCGCTCAGGAAACGCAAAACCTGGTCAACGCCTTGCGCCGGCCGGAAGTACGAGGTCGTTGGGGAGAGATGACGCTCAAGCGGCTGGTTGAGTTGTCGGGCATGGTGGAGCACTGCGACTTTCAGGAACAAGTACACACTAGTACCGACGAAAGCATTATTCGGCCCGATATGATCATCCACATGCCAAACAGGCGAGACGTCGTAGTTGACGTGAAAACACCACTGGATGCCTATATTGATGCCACTGAGGCGAAAGACGACGTGCAGCGAGACCTGGGCCTGAAAAGGCACGCTCAGAACGTTCGAAAACACGTTCAGGATCTGTCCAGGAAGTCCTACTGGGACCAGTTTCCGCAAAGTCCGGAATTCGTCATTTTATTTATCCCGGGCGATCAGTTCTTAAGCGCGGCGTTGAACGAAGATCCTGACTTGATCGATAGCGCATTGTCACAAAAGATCGTACTGGCTACGCCGACGAGTTTCCTGGCGCTGCTTAAAGTCGTCGCTCACGGATGGCAACAACTTGCACTGGCTGATAACGCCGAGGAAATTCGAAAGCTCGCGGGCGACCTGTATGGTCGTCTGGGTACTTTTGTGTCGCATATGAACAAGGTTGGCAAGCAGCTCAGCAGCAGCGTTGACAACTATAACAAGGCGGTAGGTTCGCTAGAAAGCAAGGTCCTTCCCGGCGCCCGGAAATTCGTCGAATTGGGTATACGCCCGAAAAAGGAAATTGAACGAACCGAATCGATCGAAGCTTTGCCGCGCTCAATTGTCGAGCCCGAAAAAGAAAATGACGAAGAATCAACCGACAAGACCCTCCAGTAAAACTTTCGATTCTGATTATCTATTTCAAGGTCCCTTTTGTTGAGCATTGATCCAAAAACATATGCGTATCCTGAAAATATTCTGCAAGGGCGCGTTATTCTGATTACGGGCGCGACCGCCGGAATTGGCCATGCACTGTCCGTCCATGCGGCGGGACTTGGTGCGCAGGTCATTTTGCATGGCAGAAGTAAGAAAAAACTTGAGAAAATCTACGACGAACTGGCGGCAATCAAGGACGCGCCACGACCCTCCATCGCGGTTGTGGATCTATCAATCGCGGACGGCGAAGCCTACGCATCACTTACCGACAATATCGAAAAAGAATTCGGACGACTTGACGGACTCGTCCACAATGCAGGCGTCCTGGGGCAAAGACTGTCCATCGAACAATACGATATTTCTGAATGGCAGCGAGTAATGCACATCAATCTGACTGTGCCATTTGTTATGACCCAGTTTTTACTTCCGTTACTCCGAAAATCCAGCGACCCATCCGTGATATTCACGAGTAGTGGGGTGGGCCGGGTCGGAAAAGCCTTCTGGGGTGCTTATTCGATTTCCAAATTTGGCACAGAGTCACTATCCCAGATCCTGGCTGCGGAAAACCGCCACACTGCGCTTCGCTCGAATTGTATTAACCCCGGCCCGGTACGTACCAATATGCGATTGGAGGCCTATCCTGCCGAAGACCGCGGTGCGTTGCGTACTCCCGAAGAGATACTGCGTGCTTACGTATACTTGTTGGGTCCGGCCAGCGCGGGTGTTACAGGGCAGAGCTTCGACGCACAGTAACTTTCTACATTAATAAAGTTCTCTAACGTCTTGATTTATAATCTTTTTTTATCTTCTTTTTCCCGATTTTCTTCATTGGGTTTCGCGTGCCAGGTACGCCCATTTCTGCCGGAACTGCGAGCCCTGCGGCTCGATACAATGTTCTTGCCTGACCGAGAGTAAGCGGCGCGTGCTTGCCACGGCGCAGATTTCTCGGCAAATCGATCGGGCCGTAACCCACACGAATCAGTCGACTAACCTGGTGTCCAACCGCTTCCCACATCCGCCGAACCTCGCGATTGCGCCCTTCCTTCAAGCTGACGTTAAACCACCGGTTTGCGCCCTCACCGCCCGCCGCTTCAAGGGAATCAAACGCTGCCATGCCGTCGTCCAACTGCACACCTGATTCCAGTTTTTGGAGTTCGGCCGCAGATGGTGATCCATGCACGCGGACGGCATATCGTCGTACCAATTCTGTAGACGGATGCATCATGGCATTCGCAAGCGCGCCGTCGGTCGTAAAAAGCAACAGACCGGTTGTCGTCATGTCCAGCCGGCCAACAGCGACCCAACGCGCGCCCGACAACTTCGGAATCGACTCGAACACAGTCCGCCGGCCCTCCGGATCAGAGCGACTGCAAATTTCGTCATCTGGCTTGTGGTAAATGATATGACGGTGGCCCGGCTGAGTTGCCCTCACCCTCAGTGGACGCTTATCGAGGGTGAATCGCTCGCTACCCGTAACCTTGTCGCCCAATGTCGCCGGCCGCCCATCAATCGCAAGTCGGCCTTCCTTGATCCATCCTTCGATTTCCCGTCGCGAGCCGCAACCAGCGCCCGCAAGAATTTTTTGGATGCGTTCCGACATCAGGCGCCAGTCAGTGACGCGTCTGCATCCTCATCTTCAGCTTCAATTTCGTACATTTGATGGTCTGACTCATCATCAGCTTCGCTCAATGAACTGCCCGACGACACGACCTGACTATTTTTCGGGTCAGGCCATTCTGTCGCTTCAATCGGCTCGATATCGACCTCCTGGGACGGGTTCATATCATTGTCGATGAATTCATCGAGTAACTCGTTGTTGTCGTCAACTTCTTCATCACTTTGCGGAAACAACACGGGAATGTCAGCAACTCCTCCGCCGCCCGAATCGCCGAAAGACTCGTCGTCATTTTCATCGACGGCAGGTAAATTCAATTGCACACGGAGGCTCTCCCAGTCCGACAAGTCAGCAAGAGGCGGCAAATCGTCCAACTTCTTCAATCCGAAGTAGTCCAGAAACAGCTTGGTCGTTCCAAACATTGCTGGCCGACCGGGAACGTCCCGATGTCCTACAACACGAATCCACTCTCTTTCCATCAAAGCTCGGACGATATTTGCGCTCACCGCGACGCCACGAACTTCCTCAATTTCGCCTCGGGTAATCGGTTGCCGATAGGCGATTAGAGCAAGCGTTTCAAACAACGCTCGCGAATATCTCGGCGGACGTTCTTCCCAAAGCTTCTGCAGTCGCGCGACCATGTTTCCTTCGATTTGCATGCGAAACCCGGACGCAACTTCAGTAATCGTGATGCCACGCTCCGCGTAATCATTCAGCAAATCCGAAATGGCCTGCCTGATCTGGGGCTTCTCAGGCATAGAATGATCTTCGAATAGTCCTTGCAGTTGATCGATGCTAAGCGGTCGCCCTGCTGCCAGCAATGCAGACTCGACGAAATATTTTATTGCGTTATCATCCATATTGAGTTGGTCTCTCTAATCTCTTACCTAATCTAAATTCAGTCCGGCATCCACATTCTCGCCATCGTCGGCGACCAGCCTTACTGATGAAGCAATTCGAACATGCAGCGTCGCATAGGCCTCAGATTGCACAACCTCAATCAAGGATTCCTTAAGCAATTCCAGAATTGCGATAAATGTTACCGCCACGCCCATACGCCCCTCTTCTGCATCAAACAAATCAGCAAACGTCGAAAATGAATTACCTTTTACTCTGGTAAGAATCTCGGACATTCGTTGCCTGACAGACAATGGCTCACGCAGGAGGTGCAGATTGGAATACATCTCCGCGCGCTTGAGTACATCATGAAATGCGAGCAGTAATTCTTTCAAAGTTACGTCGGGCAGCTTCGTTGTAATTTTGCGCTCTGGCGCCTCGATGGTTGCGACATGCACGTCGCGCTCGAGCCTTGGAAGGTCGCTCAGGTCTTCGGCAGCCGTCTTGAATCGCTCATATTCCTGCAAACGGCGAACCAGTTCGGCCCTTGGATCGTGTTCGTCTTCCTCAACTATTGCGGCTCGTGGCAACAACATTCGCGATTTGATTTCAGCGAGCATCGCCGCCATCAGGAGGTATTCGCCGGCCAGTTCGAGCTGCATTTCCTTCATCATCTCGATGTACTGGACGTATTGTCTTGTGATTTCAGCAATTGGAATATCGAGAATATCCAGATTTTGCCGCCGTATAAGGTAGAGCAGGAGGTCCAAAGGCCCCTCAAAAGCTTCCAGAAACACTTGTAACGCATAAGGAGGGATGTACAGATCCTGCGGTAACTCTGTCACCGGTTCGCCATCGACTATGGCGAATGGCATCTCACTTTGTGCAGGCCTCGCATCCGATTGCCCCTCGGGTTTCGGAGCATTCTTGCTTGTCAGCAATGTCAGTTCAGGTTTCATGTGCATCTCAGGCGGGGTCGCGGCATTTTAGCGTATTTCTGCTGGACTGGGTCCATTACAATTTTCAGGCTCAAACCAACGAACTAACATCGCCCAGGCCCCGTCTGAGAATATCGATACTTCCTTCCGACAAGTCGATGACCGTGGTCGGCTCCACACCACTCGGACCGCCATCAACGATTAGATCGATATCGTTTCCAATTCGTTCCTCTATCTCATAAACGTTTGTCAGCGGTAGTTCGTCGCCCGGCAAGGATAACGTTGAACTCATTATCGGCTCCCCTAAAGAATTGAGGATGGCATGTGCGATCGCATGGTCCGGCACTCGCAGGCCAATCGTCCGTCGTCGAGGGTTTTGCAGTCGCTTGGGTACTTCGCGACTGGCCTGCAAAATGAAAGTATAAGGTCCGGGCGTAAGCGATTTAATCAGCCGATAGGCCCAGTTTTCGACCCGTGCAAAATGACTGATTTCTGACAAATCTTTACAGACTAAAGTGAAGTTATGATCCTTGTCCGTCTTTCGGAGTCGTCGAATTCGGTCAGTTGCTTTCTTGTCACCGAGCTGGCAACCGAAGGCATAGCTCGAATCCGTAGGGTACGAAATGAGCTCCCCATTACGGATTGCAGCGACAACATCCGCGATAAGTCGCGGCTGCGGATCCTTTGGATGAATTTCTACCAGTCGTGCCATGCGCGGATTGTAGCGGCACAATTAGGCTGTCGCTCGGCTAAATCCTGCGATTTCGATCGACGCGAAATTTAGGCTATTATTCGCCACCCCGACCCCACCCTGGACTCCGGTTACCGATGCAGCTACTTCTGGATTACATTCCAATAGTCATTTTCATAATGGCTTACTTCTATCGAGACATTTTCTTTGCGACTGGCGTGTTGATGATCGCAATGCCAATCGTTCTATTGCTGCAATGGGTCATGACAAAAAAACTCAATCGGATCTATGCTGTGTCTACGGCGCTGGTGCTTGTGCTTGGCGCCTTTACGCTGACATTCAGGAACCCTACCTTCCTATATTGGAAGCCCACGGTCCTGAATTGGGCATTTGCTGTCGCTTTTCTGGGCAGTCAATGGTTTGGCGAGAAGCCGTTTATAAAGCGAATGCTGGGCGGGGCCGCAGACCTCAAGGACGACCAATGGACCCGCTTGAATCAGATATGGGTTTTGTTTTTCGTTTTCGTAGGTGGCGTTAATCTATATGTCGCGTATTCATTCAGCGAAGCTTTTTGGGTCAAATTCAAATTATTTGGCATGCTTGGAATCACCGTGGTATTTGTGATTATTCAAAGCATCTGGCTGACGATGATGGCCCAGAAAAACGAATCAACATCGAACGAACCGGGAGGCTAACTATGTGGTACGCGATCATCAGCGAAGACGTTGAAAACAGCTTGCCGTTGCGTTCAAGTGCTCGCGCCGCACACCTGGCTCGTATGCAGGGTCTGGTCGCCGATGGGCGGCTGCTGATCGCTGGTCCGCATCCAGCTATCGATTCAGACGACCCTGGCCCAGCAGGATTTACTGGCAGCCTGGTGGTTGTGGATTTCCCGTCGCTGGAGGAAGCCAAGGCATGGGCCGCCACTGATCCTTACGTAGACGCCGGCGTGTATTCAAAAGTCACGGTAAAACCATTTAAATGCGTGTTGCCTTGAGTGAAGAACGATTGAATTTGATTCGGCAGGCGCTGGAAACGCGTTTCGCGCCTACGGAACTTGTCATCAAGGACCAGAGTCAACTCCATATTGGCCACGATGGTGCAAAGGATGGCAAAGGCCATTTCGACGTTACGATCGTTGCCGCAGAATTCCGCGGCCAAAATCGTATTGCGCGCCATAGAATGGTTTATGATGCGCTGGCTGAGCTACTTCAATCAGATATTCACGCGCTCCGGATTAAGGCATTCCCTCCCTCTGAGCGATAAATACCCACTGATTTCGACTTACATTAGAGGATCTACAACATGGACTTTATGAACGGTTCCCGTGTCCGCGGAGCGCGATTGGCATCAATCAGTCTTCTGGCGGCAGGAGCGCTGGCTTCTGGACTGACCGCAGCTGAGACAATTTTCACAATCAACGGTACCGATGTGGATAGTGCCGTTGTTGATATCTATTTCGAAAGTCGCCTCGGTGAACAAGGTGGCGCAGCGACACCAGAGCAACGTGAGGCACTCATGTCCGAGTTACGGGACATATACATCCTGTCAACTCAGGACAGCGCGAAAGCGCTTGCGGAGAACCCCAGAGTTGCAGCGCAAATCGAATTGCAAACCTTTGGAATTCTTGCTCAAGCTGTTGCCGGCGAATTCTTTGCAAATTCGACAGCGTCTGAAGAAGAAATCCTTGCCGAGTACAACAACCAGGTCGAACTCGCTCCGCCTCTGCAATTCAAGGCACGACATATTCTCGTGGCATCGCAGGGCGAGGCCGTAGCAATAATTGCCCAACTCAACGAGGGTGCGGATTTCGAAGAACTTGCGAAAGAGAAATCAACTGGTCCGTCTGGGCCTAACGGTGGCGATCTTGGCTGGTTCTCACCAAACCAGATGGTTGAACCTTTTTCTAACGCTGTACAGGCGCTTGAAGATGGTCAGTACTCATCAACACCAACACAGACCCAATTCGGCTGGCATATCATACTGAGAGAAGATTCCAGAGAGTCTGAAGCGCCTACGTTGGATAGCGTACGCGAGAATATTATTCAGGTGGTGCAGCAGAGCAAATTTACGGATTATCTTGATGCTCTCCGCGAAAAGGCGACGCAATAGTACATCGCTTAACTTAATCTAACTCCATTTAACAATAAGGGCGCCAAAGGGCGCCTTTATTTTTTGTGGGAAATTGATTTGTGAGACTGATCACAGCAATCAATCGGCATGATAAATATAGTTGCTCGCGAGTCGTTCCTAATCGCTCAGGGACGGCTTCTCCAACCCTCGCATCTCCCTAGTGTGATACGAGACCTAAGTCGGCAAGGACGCCGACTTTTTTTTGCCCGCGAGTTACCTATCGAATCTCTAACCTCATTTGCGGATCGGCGACAAGCGTTCCGTATGCTCCGTAGTCTCGGCCCGTAACCGATACCATATCACCGACATTTGGCGCGGAACCATTTGACAGCAATGCTGTGTAGTCGACTTGCTTACCGCTCACAACTGCATGACCTTTCGCATAGTCAACCGAATCGACAAAACCTGTCAGGAATGACGCTGACCCTGGGCCGAATCCGGCAATTCCGGCGTCGATCATACTTGCGTTGCTAATTGCTCCAGTGTCGCCATCGAGCGATCCGTATACCGCTACTGCAGAACCCTCGCCTACTGCTCGAAAGCTGGCTCGATCGACGAAAACGGTTTGACCAAGTACTGATACGAAATCATCACCGACGTAATCGACTCTACCTACCAGTAGAAGTCGGGTGTCACCGCCGGTAATCGCCCGACCGTCACCGCCGGTGATCGCCCGAATGTCACCGCCGGTAATTGCCCGAATGTCACCGCCGGTAATTGCCCGAATGTCACCGCCGGTAATCGCCCGAATGTCACCGCCGGTAATTGCCCGAATGTCACCACCGGTAATCGCCCGACCGTCACCGCCGGTGATTGCACCAGTAGCAGTAGACGATACAAAAACAGCCGCGACGCTGGTCATTACTAACCAACGACGAATAGTAGTCGCTCTTTGTTCGCTCATTTCTCGACTTCTCCAACGTCTCGAACATAAAATTCTTACTTACTTCCGCCCCACTACCCCCCCGAGTTTTCTACTTCAACCGGGGAGCTCGCTCGTATCATCCCCTCGTCAATCAACACCTCTTTCAAACTTCTGTCATCTGTAACATGAGTCATGTAGTGATAGATTCCGACTCCTGTGTGAACTACTTTGTCTCCTTTTGCAGCATTCGGAACAGGTAATTTCGTCAGCCAATTGTCCAATTCCTCGAGCAGTGCTTGACATCGATCTCTCAAATAGCTGTCGAATTTCTCTAGGGAGACTCTGATTTAGGGGCTTTTTGAAAAATGGACGTTACACATCAGCTGTAAATTCACGTGAT
>JAQCAD010000045.1 GCA_027621915.1 Pseudomonadota bacterium | reverse complement strand
CCTCCAGGGTGAACGAGGCAAAGCCGCGCTTAATCTTGCCAAGTTAGTGTTGATTGACATGGTGAGGAGCGCCGCAGACCCCGACAGCCTGTACGGATTGTCACTGCAAGGTTCGACGACACAGATGTGTTTGCAAGGATCGACAACGCAGATCGGAATCTGACAGACCAACCGTGATCAAGACGATTTCGACCGATACAGACATAATCGAGGTCGTCAATTCAATCTGCTTCAGTGTGCTGCGAATCAACTATCTGTATAGATAAATGGGAACCAGTCGTCCCTTAACACCTGGCCATCAGTCATGCCATGTCCGGGAAACGGTGGCGATGTCGGGCCTGGCCGGGTCACGTAACGAGCGTCATCACCAATCAGGCGAAGAGAGAACGCACGACGTCGTCGATCGGAATTGTTGCCGCGTGCGCCGTGTAATATTTTGAAGTTGAATGCAACAGCGTCGCCCGGCTCCATTTCCCATTCCAGGATTCGATAAGTCTCCGGATCCGAGTCGGGGTCGGGTACCGGCATGTATGAATCCGTATCCGGATAAAAATTGCTCTCCGACAACCACCGGGTTGGCAAAACAGGTTTATCCCATCGATGTGAACCGGCCACGCACCGCACGGTCGCTTCTTTCACCGGATCCATCGGAGACCAAAAACTGACAGTCTGTTCGCCTTCCACAAAGTAATAAGGAGAATCCTGGTGCCACGGCGTCGATTTCGAGGTGCCCGGCTCTTTTACGAGCACGTGGTCATGAAATACCTGTACACGCCGGGAACTCATGATTCGCGCGGCAACCTCTCCGACATCAGAATGTCGGATGACGTCTTCGAATTCCGGAATGCGTTGCCAGTTGCAATAGTCATCGAAAAACCGGCCTGGTTCTCCCGGCTTCAGATTTTCAGCCGCATACGGGCCCGGCTCAGCCATGTTTCTCTCAATCCCTGCCCGTATCGTTTCCAGCCGGTCTCGAAAGAGTCCCTTGATTAGTACGACGCCATCAGTCGCGAAGCTATCGATATGCGATTGATTTATCTGGAACGATTTTGGCATCGATTTCGATCACTGTAGCTGGGAATCATTTTACTGCTGGATTTACGTCGCGATCGTAAGTATTTCTGAATTACTGAAAACTACGGCTACACGATTTAGTGCACTGCGCGGCTGGCAAAATCTTCCGGGCTGGATCCAAAAGAGTTCGTAAATGCTTCTCTGAATTGACGGGTCGATCCGAAACCCGCTTCAGCAGCAAGCCGTGCAAGAGACCAAGAAGTTGCGCCAGATCGCGCCGATTCCAGGCGTCGATGTAGTGGTCCACCAGTTCCTCGACGCGCATCTATCTTGCCAACCTCCAGAACGGTTACTGACAAATTACGATTCTTGGTTATTGTTGTTTCATTCGTTCGAAAACAGATTGCGCGGCCGATTATAGGCCTATTTCTGTGGTTCTGTAGTGGTCGACGGGACCTTGAATCAATATACGTCTCGCCTGATGCGGCCTGGCCACTTTCTGCAGTTGGCGACAAGCAGACGGTCGATCCAGGGAATATGGCGTAGCCCGGTGTCCACTATCGGTAATAGCGGACAGCCTGGGCATTCCAAACCCGGGTAGGCATATGGTCGGATTGGCGCAGATTGCGCAGCTGCGATGTGGCGGAACCCTGATTCTTCTCCTAAGCTGACAGGGACAAACAGAACAACGGGTCTCAGAAATTCGGAGCCAATTCAATAGTTGCGGTTTTTTTGCCTGTATCACAACAGGAGGGAGCAAAAAAATGAATATGAAACGTTTGGCGATTGGAAGCATTGCAGGACTAGTCGCGGTATATATTGTCGGGTTTGTTTTTTGGCAGTTGGTATTTGCCGATTTCTTCGCGGCCAACGCTGGATCTGCAGAAGGGGTCAATCGGGAAACGCCAATTATCTGGGCGGTTGGGCTTGGCTCGCTATTTTATGCGGCGCTTGTAACGCTGATGCTTGAAGCTCGCGGCGGCACTGCTTCGATTGTCGATGGCATTAAAGGCGGTGCATTGGTTGGTTTGCTTCTTTGGGGCACATCAGACTTTATTCTTTTTGGTTACATGAACCTCAGCAATCTTACTGCAACAATAGCGGATACCGTTCTTGAGGCTGTTCGCGGAGGCATCGCCGGCGGCGCGATCGCGGCGGTACTCAGCAAGGTTGGTGACTAAATGGTACTAGGGGACGGCCTACTTAAATCGTATTTCGTAGGTTGTCCCCAAGATTGCCGTGGTAGCAGAGTTACTGCTGTCGCACCAAATTGTCCAATCGAGATTATCTGGTTTGTTTCGCGATCAGGTCGTCAATGACTTCATCCGGATAACTTAATAATTTTCCGAAACGACGCGCGATGTCCTCTCGTGCCGGGCCTTCGTAGTGATTGCTGGCAACCAGTACGGCTTTGTCTGCTTTGATTGCCAAATATTCATCTAACGTGTTGCCGGTATAAATCAAAAGGACGTGCTTGCCCTTTGCAACATCTGCAGGATAAAGGTCTGAGACCAGGAGATCTGTCTCTCGCCAGATCAGGACCTCGTTGCGCTTCGCAATAATCTCCGCGTCTTCCATGACGCCATCCATTTCGGCGGGATTCATCACTTCACTTAAGGCCAGCTTCTTGACGCCCAATCGAACGACCTCTGCGAAGCCGCCCATGATGCCGAGGTTGTATGATCGTTGGTCGATCGTCGGCCTCGAGTTCTGCGCCGCTGTGGTAGAAGCCAGGGTAACGAAAGCTAGCAGGGTGACGATTGATGCAGTTGTTTTCATACGACTATGCACGGTAGCAGAAAAACATAGAGTACCCGATTAGGCCACAATCGGGCAGCCGCCATCATAAAAAGAGTGGTATTCTCGCCGCCATTCACACGCAAGATGTTGCATAAATGGCTGTCGGCAAACGAAAAATAGTCGGAGTAATGGGTGGTATGGGCCCGGAAGCCACCGTCGACTTTATGGCGAAGGTAATCGCGTTAACTGATTCGACTCGTGACCAGGATCACGTCCATATGATTGTCGATAACGATCCGACCATTCCGAATCGCCAGATGGCGATTAATTCGGGCATCGACGATGTGTCGTCGAGACTCGAAGCGATGGCGCGACGACTTGAGTCAGCTGGCGCCGATTTCCTGGTGATGGTGTGCAACACCGCTCATCATTTTCTCGATCCTGTTATTAAGTCCACCGGTATTCCTTTCCTCAGCATCATCGATGAAACCGTCAAAGAAATAGACAGGGTCTGCGCCAGCTCTCGCAAGGTTGGTGTGATGGCGACGGATTCCTGCCTCGGCACGAAAATATACCAGGATGCAATCTCGGCATCCGGTCGGGTCGCAATCGTTCCGGACTCCGCGAACCTGGAACAGTTGATGAACCTGATCACTTCCATTAAGGCGGGTGACAAGAGCGCACAGGTAGTGAAAGGAATGGAATCGGTGGCGCGTTCCCTGGCGGATGCCGGAGCCGAGATCATCATTGCCGGCTGTACGGAAATACCAATAGTTTTCGAAGGCGACGGATTTCCTGTGCCCGTCGTTGCATCGACTAATGTGTTGGCGCGCCGTACAGTTGAATACGCGATGGGACTAGTCCCGTTGCCAGACCGATAACAAAACCAGAAGGACAGTCAACGTGCTGCTATCCAGATTTCCGCGAGTATCGCTCGCACATCTACCGACACCGCTGGAACATCTTCCGCGCTTGAGCAAACACCTCGGCGGGCCGGAAATTTACGTCAAGCGCGATGACTGTACGGGTCTCGGTACCGGCGGCAACAAAACGCGCAAACTTGAATTCCTGATGGCCGACGCGCTGCAGAAAAAAGCGGACGTGGTTATTACGCAGGGTGCCGTTCAGTCGAATCACGCGCGGCAGACTGCCGCTGCAGCATGCAAACTCGGCATGGCGTGCGAGCTCGTTTTCGAAAAACGCGTTGCGGATGCACCGGAGGCGTATCTGACGTCCGGCAACGTGCTGCTCGATCGAATATACGGCGCCAGGATTGCCGAAGTCGACAAAGGCTCCGATATGAATGCGGCAATGGAACGTGTTGCGGCTGATTTGAGAGCGAAAGGAAAGACGCCGTACATAATTCCCGGCGGAGGATCGAATCCGATCGGCGCGCTCGGCTATGTCGATTGCGCGCTTGAATTTCTGTCGCAGGCGAATCGAGATGAAATAATCATTGACCATGTTGTTCATGCAACGGGCAGCGCCGGAACGCAAGCGGGCCTGATCGTCGGTCTCAAGGCCAGCCATGCGAATATTCCGCTATTGGGTATTGGCGTGAACGCGCCAAAAACTGAGCAGGAGGAAAAGGTCTACAAGCTCGCGGTGGAAACTGCTGATTATGTCGGGGCGGCGGGAATCGTCACGCGCGATGACATTGTCGCGAACTGCGACTACGTCGGGGCAGGTTATGGCGTACCCACCGAAGGAATGAACGAGGCTGTCCTGCTGCTTGCAAGGCTTGAGGGAATCCTGTTCGATCCGGTCTACAGCGGTAAAGGGCTGGCAGGAATGATCGACCTGATTGGCAAGGGTTTCTTTTCGGATGCAAAGAACATTGTATTCGTGCACACGGGCGGGTCCGCAGGGCTATTCGGCTACAGCAGCCTTCTGAACACAGCTGGTTAGGTCGCTGTTCCGGTTTCCGAGCCAAATACGAACTTTCCGTATTGATTCCAGTCTCAGGGTCATTACACTGGGCGGCCGCCATGTCGGCGGAATCGTGATTTTTAGTTGCGAAAGCAACCACTTGGGACTTCAATGATTAACTTTTCAGTTCGCAGTAACTCGCGGCTTTCAATTTCTTGCGGCGTGGGATTTTTGCTTCTGTGGACTCAGGGCCAGGCTCAGGAACCATCTGGTCTCAATGCACAACCAGTCGCACAGGCGACCGTGCTGTCGATTTCCCCGGTTACCGACGGCGATGTCCTGGGTGACCCGGCCTGGGCGAATGCCCACGTAATCACCGGTTTTACCCAGGTGCGCCCGAATGCCGGGCGAGCGGCTACACAAAAGACTGACGTCTACGTCGGCTTTACAGATACGGCGATGCATGTAGCGGTTATCGCCTACGACGACAATCCGTCCGGCATTTTT
Organism: Pseudomonadota bacterium; assembly: GCA_027621915.1. GTDB lineage: Bacteria > Pseudomonadota > Gammaproteobacteria > Steroidobacterales > Woeseiaceae > SZUA-117. The sequence goes on along the minus strand of JAQCAD010000045.1, from coordinate 19,604 downwards.
GCATCGGATAGCCGGCGCGATTCGTCGCTGGATGACTCCGACGCGTTCCTGTTTATGGTTGATGGTTTGCTCGACAGGCAGAATGGCTACGTGTTCGGTACCAACCCGGCGGGTGTCCAGTTTGACGGTCAGATAACCAAGGAAGGCGCAGGAGGCACATTCACGCGATCCGGCAACGGCGGATTCAATGAGAACTGGGACGCGCCCTGGACTGTTGCCGCAAAAACTGGCGACTATGGTTGGAGTGCCGAGTTCAGGATTCCGCTAAAGACGTTGCGATATGGGCCTCAAGAAGAGCAGACCTGGGGATTCAATTTCCAGAGAAATATCCGGCGTAACTACGAAGTGGTTTATTGGGCGCCATTGTCCCAGGAAAGAAACCTGTATCGCGTTTCTGATGCCGGTTCCGTTGAAGGCGTCCGGGTGCCGAGGCAACGCAATTTGCAGGTTACACCTTATGTCCTTGGCAAGTCCCAGCGTGGTGGTGGTCTGAGTGGTACGGAAAATGAGAGTGAATTCGGTTTCGATTTGAAGTACTCGATTACGCCGAGTTTGACACTGGACGCCACCTACAATACGGACTTCGCCCAGGTTGAGGCTGACGATCAGCAGATCAACCTCGATCGATTCAGCCTTTTCTTCCCGGAGAAACGACCTTTTTTCCTGGAAAATTCTGGGCAATTCGCGGTCGGCAACTCTCAGGAAGTCGAGCTTTTTTTCAGTCGCAGAATTGGAATAGGTGCCGGTGGCGCTCAGACGCCCATTGACGGTGGTCTGCGGCTGTCTGGACGAGTCGGTGATTCGACGAACATTGGTTTGTTGCATATGTCGTCCGAGGCCGTTGCCGGTTTCGCACCAGGCAACGATTTCTCGGTTGCTCGTATTAACCAGGAGCTGCCGAACCGATCCGGGATCGGTTTTCTGGCGGTCAATCGGCAGGGTGACGGATCACATATCCTGAGCAAAGACCTCGATGACAACCAGACTTATGCCGTCGATGGTCGCTGGGGGATTGGCGACAACCTTTTGCTGGAAGGCTGGGTGGGGAAAACAGAAACCCCGACCTTAAACGGAAAAGACGATGCGTTTGCCTTGAAGGCAGGCTACAGCTCGCCGGAATGGACTTACAATCTCGAATACACAGAAGTGGGTGCGGATTTCAATCCGGAGGTCGGATTCCTTTCAAGGAAAGACTATAAAAAAGGCAGCGCTTTCGTCATGTATCGCTACCGGCCGGATGATCTGTGGGGCTTGTTCGAACTTCGCCCACACATCCGTTACGTCGAACACCAGGATTTCGATGGCGTAAAGGAGTCCGGCAACTGGCACATCGACAATCACTGGGAATTCAAGAACGGGTACCTGTTCGAAACAGGGACCAACCTCATTTACGAGCGAGTTGAGAATCCGTTCACGCTGGTCCCTGGAGTAATCGTTCAACCTGGCGTCTATGACGAACAGAACATTGCGTTTGTCGTAAGGACCAACCAGGCCGCACCGCTTAGCCTGAACATGCGAACGACCGTCGGTGGCGCGTGGGGCGGGGACCGGACCCAGATAACGCCAAGCATCAAGTATCGAATTGGTGAGACGTTCAGTTCTGAATTATCGATCGACTACAACAAGTTCGACTTACCCATTCCGAACGGCGATTTCTCGGTGGCACTGACCCGCTTGCGACTGTCGTACTCGTTCACACCAAGCGTCCTGTTACAGGCTCTTTTCCAGTACAACGAGCGAAGTGACGTCTATTCAACCAACCTGCGTTTCTCCTGGCTGCAGTCGGCCAGTTCAGGTTTGTACGTTGTCTACAATGAGGTAGATGAACAGTATCTTGGCGCGCCGCCAACCGGTCGTGAACTTATCATCAAGTACAGCAGGATTTTTGACATTCTTAACTAGAAATCCGCGAAACAATCGCCTTGCGACAAACGACCATTGACACTAATGTGACTTGAACAGAAGGGGAAGCTCATGTCACAGATTGTAAGAATCGTTGGTTTCATTGGCGCGCTGGCATGTTCGCTGGTGGTTGTGGCCGCCGCGACCGAGGAGCGGCCTCGCGCCAGGGATGTAGGCCTGGTTGTAGGAACGTTTCCGACGGGAAAAATGAATGCGATCACCGATGTGGCCGGCGTCAAGGTCGGTCACACGACGATTATTTCAGGCGCTGATATACGCACCGGCGTGACCGCAATCATCCCGGGGCCCGGAAATCTGTATACGCACCCGATTCCAGCGTGGGTTCACGTTGGCAACGGCTACGGAAAGATGATCGGGGAAACGCAAATACGCGAATTTGGCGAGATAGAAACGCCGATTCTGCTGACCTGTACGCTATGCGTCTGGAGCGCAGCCAACGCGCTGAAAGAATGGGTCTACGAGCAGCCCGGTATGGGCGAGCATACGGTCAACCCGGTGGTTGGTGAAACCAACGATTCCGGCGTCAATAACATGTGGGCCGATCCCGTGCAGAAGGAGCATGTGTACGCCGCGCTGGCCAATGCATCGGGGGGGGCCGTAGAAGAGGGTAGCGTTGGCGCGGGAACCGGAACGCAGGCGTTCGCCTGGAAGGGCGGCATTGGAACAAGCTCCCGCGTACTGCCGGAATCGCTGGGTGGCTATACGGTGGGCGTGCTCGTTCAGACCAACTACGGCGGCACGCTCACGATGAACGGCGCCCCGGTTGGGCGTGAACTTGGACAGTATTCGTACCGACAACAGCTCGAAGCTGCCGGAACAGATGATCACCAGGAAGATGGTTCGATCATGATGGTCCTGGCGACCGATGCGCCGCTGAACGCACGGAGCCTCGATCGCATCGCAATGCGATCTGTCATGGGGCTCGCGCGCACCGGATCATTCGCGAGCAATGGCTCGGGCGACTACGTCATTGCGTTTTCGACCGACCCCGGAGTTCGCCGGCCGCGGATAAGTGACGCACCCGTCAATACACCAGAGCTCGTCAATGAATCGATGTCGCCGTTATTTGCGGCAGCAGCGGAGGCGACTGAGGAAGCGATCTACAACGCCATTTTCAAGGCAACGACCGTTACCAGTTCACGAGGAACATTGTCAGCAATACCAATCGAAGATCTTGTCAGGATACTCAAGAAATACAACGCGCTACGATGGGACGAGACAATCAGTCCCGGAAACGCGGAGATCAAACCAGGCGAGTAACATAAATCGGGCTCTGACCCGTTTATCGGGCTCTGACCCCTTTATTGGGCTCTGACCCCGATTATTGGGTCATTTGTAAATTGTGCCGCCCTTCATCACGAAGCTCACCTGTTCCATCAGTGTGATGTCGGCAAGCGGATTTCCTGGTACCGCAATGATGTCCGCCTGTTTGCCTGCCTGAAGACGACCGTGCGTTTCGCCAATGCCGAGAAAGTCCGCTGCGACACCCGTCGCCGATTGAATGGCTTCCATCGGCGGCATACCACCTGCGACCATCAAAGCAAATTCCTGCGCGTTGTCGCCGTGCGCTGAAACACCGGTGTCTGTACCAAAGACGATCGGCACACCGGCCTTATACGCTGCAGCAAAAGTGCCCAGACTGATGGGTCCTATTTCAGCCGCCTTCGGGCGAACCAGTTCCGGGAAGAAGCCATCAATTTTCGCTTTCTCGGCAACCCAGGACCCGGCAAGAATGGTTGGCACATAAAAGGTCCCATGCGCTTTCATCAATTTCATGACTTCCGGAGTCATGTATGTCCCGTGCTCGATGGAAGCCACGCCGGCAATTACTGCTCTTTTCATGCCTTCAGTGCCATGCGCGTGAGCGGCAACCTTCATCCCATAATCCGTTGCGGTTTCGACGATGGCCCGGAACTCTTCATCCGTGAACTGCGGGTTCTGACCGCTCTTGGCGACGCTCAGTACGCCGCCGGTTGCCGTGATTTTTATCCAGTCGGCGCCGTCCTTATATCTCTGCCGTACCGCCTTGCGCGCGTCTTCTGCGCTGTTCACGATACCGTCTTTCGGACCTGGATCCGCGTCAAAACGTGCGGCCCATCCGTTCGTACCGTCGCCGTGTCCGCCGGTGGAAGCAAGCGAGCTGCCAGCCGAAAAAATCATCGGGCCAGGGACGTCTCCGGCCGCAATCGCCTTGCGTAATGCAATCGTTACGTTGAATGCGTCGCCAAGATTACGCACGACCGTGAAACCGGCTTCTAACGTTCGTCGCGCGTGTTTGGCCGCATCAAATGCATAGTCGGCTTCATTCAAAACAAAGCGATTGAGATTACTGTTGGCCGAATATTCGCCGGTGAGATGTACGTGCGTATCCATCAAACCGGGCAGGACTGTCGATGTTTTCATATCGATTACGACATCACCGTCCCGCGGTATGGTGTAGCCATTCTCAATCCCGGTAATCGTGTCACCTGTGATGCGGATGGTGCGTTCCGTAACAGCGCGGTCAGACTCGCCATCAATGAGCGTTCCGGCGTAAATGAGCATGTCTGCAGACGCTGTTTGCGCGCTGAGGAACAACGCGACGAATATCGTAATTGCGTGCTTCATAGTGATTTCCCGTGACAGTTTATTTGATTCTGCTAGCGCCGGGCTCCCCCCTGACGTGCGCCAAATAGTAAACGAAATACCAAGATTTGCAGCGATTATGAGAAGATAAGCCATCTATCGGCGCCAGAATTGGTGCCCGGCACAAATAGAAAAATAAAGGAGCAGCTTATGGCGGGAGCATCCGGTACCGGCGAACAATGGTCTTCACGGTGGGGTTTCTTGCTCGCTGCGGTCGGTTTCGCGGTAGGCATGGGCAATATCTGGCGATTCCCCTACGTGCTTGGCGAGAATGGGGGCAGTGCTTTTCTGTTCATCTACCTGGCGTTTGCACTCGGCATTGGCTTGCCGCTTCTGATCACGGAAATCGCCATCGGCAGGCGCGGCCAGTCCAGCGCGACCGGAAGTTATCGCGCGGTTGCGGCCGCGTGTGGCAGGAGCCGGTCGTGGGGCGCCGTCGGTACGCTAGGCATTTTTTGCGCTTTTGTCATTTTGTCCTACTACACGGTAATTTCCGGCTGGACGCTCGACTATTTTGTCAAAGCCGCAAGCGGAACGCTGAATAATGTCGACGCCGAATCGTCAAGCGCACTGTTCAGCGGACTTTTGAACGATCCGTGGAAACTTCTGTTCTGGAATACCGCTGTTCACCTGCTGATCATCTTCGTCATTCGACGCGGCGTGCAGGCGGGAATAGAGAGTGCGGCAAAAATTCTAATGCCGGCATTGTTTGTTACGCTGATCGTCATGGTTATTTATGGGGCCGTCGCTGGAAATATGGCAGCGACAATCGATTTTCTGCTGACACCGGACTTCTCGAAGGTCACGTTCAGCACCGCGATGATGGCAATCGGACAGGCTTTCTTTTCCATTGGCATTGGTATGGGATCACTGGTCGTCTTCGGCGCGTACATGCCGAAGGATTTTTCGATCGTACGATCTTCGACTGCCGTGATTTTGTTGGATACAGGTGTTGCCGTCCTTGCCGGGTTCGCAATTTTCCCGCTCGTGTTCCAGTACGGACTCAATCCTGAAGGCGGATCCGGACTGATATTCCAGACATTACCGATGGCGTTCGGGCAGATGCCTGGTGGGCAGATATTCGGCTCGATATTTTTCGTTTTGTTGATTTCCGCCGCGCTGTCATCCTGCATCGGCCTCGCGGAAGGGGTCGTCAACTGGGTTGAAGAGCACTTAGGCATTGCACGGCAAAAAGGCGTTCTCTATGTAGCGGGCGCCGCGTGGCTGCTCGGCATATTTTCGATCATATCCTTGGGCAAGTGGTCGGATTTCTATCCGCTGAATCTTGTTCCATCCTACGAAGGCAAGAGCATTTTCAGCGCGCTCGACCATCTCGCTGCAAACAACCTGCTACTCGTCGGAGGTGCGCTGTCTGCGATTTTCTTCGGCTGGCTCGTGCCCAGAGCGCTGAAGCTGGATGAGCTGAAATTGGAAGATGGAATCCTGTTTACGCTGTGGAGGTTCCTGATTCGCTTCGTCATCCCGCCGATACTGGTTGTTGTCCTGGCGGGTGTGTTTCTGGGTTTCTGATGACGTAACCGGTGAGCCGCAAATTTTATTTGTAGCGACACTGACTGGAGAATGATTGCAATGTCCAAAGAACGTAATGCGAAAAAAGAGGTGAGGAAGAAAGCGGCGATGACTCCCAAGGAGCGCAAAGCCATGAAAAAGGCCAAGAAAGATGGTGCGGGCCAGGGTTTCGGTCACGCCGTGAGCTCAAAAGACCTGGATTAGCGTTCTTCCGATTGCTGACCTGCGGATTCCAGAATCGCCTGCAGTGCGGGGATGTCCTCAACCTTTGGTGCATTCAACTCGAATGTGCGTAGGTAGGCGAAAATGTCCCGCGCGTCGGCGTCATTCAGTGCACTCTCGGGATAGGATGGCATTCTCGTGGTTGGTATGAGTGGCGCGTAGTCCGCACGGGCGCGCAGATAGATCAGAAACGTATCGACATTGGCGATAAGCGGGCTACCGGTCCCGACAAGATTCCGGGCGCCGGTCTCCCCGTTGAAACCGTGACAACCGTAGCAGCCATGGGCGTAGTACAAATCTTTGCCGCTGGCTGCGTCCCCGTCCTGTGCCATGACGTTGCCGGGTACCGCAAACGACATGGTGCACGCGACGCCGACGGCGATGTTTCGGATTGCGGGCAAAAATCTCTTCATGCTGGTTCGCTCATTAGCGTGGCTGCGTGATGACGTCGATCAGGTACGGAGCACCGCTTTTCACAATCGCGACGCCGCGCGCCAGTGCCGCTGCCAGTTGCGACGGATCGCTGATCGGGCCTTCGCTCGCCATGCCATAAGCCTCTGCCATTTTCCTGTACTCGATGAACGGCTCTCGGAGCGTCGAACCGATGTGCGCACGGTCCGTACCGCGACCGCGCGATCCGGCCATAAACTCAAGAAACATCAACTCCTGATGCCAGGCGCGATTGTTGTGCATGACCGTGAGCATCGGGAGCTGATGATGCGCCGCCGTCCATAGTGCGCCGGGCGCGTAATTGATATCGCCGTCGCACTGCACGTTGATTACAAAACGACCGCGCTGCTTCGCTGCAAGTGCGGCGCCGGTGCTTGCCCCAAGACCGTAGCCAATGCCGGCGGCGCCCTGTCCGCCGAGATAGCTGTATGGCTTGTTGTGATCCCAGAGCAGAGCGTGATGGGCACCGGAAAATGCGCTGGGGGATGCGAGGCACCAGTCTTCATCTTTGATCAGCGGCCACAACTCGGCATAGATGCGCGCGGTGCTGACCGGTGACGCGTCCCAGCCGACGCGCTTGGCATCGACCGCCTGTCTGACTGCCTGGACATGTGCAGCCAGATTCGCGACACCGTGTTCCCCACGGCGTGTTTTGGCAGCACGGCGCTGTTTCGGCGAAAGAAGACGTGCGGTTTCCAGGATAATGAGTGGCAAGCTAGCCTCTGCATCGATGTCAATTCGCCGGGTGACTTCATTGCCTGCCGCAAATCGAGGAAACAATCCTGGATCTGGCGGCAGGTCGATCGGTTCGGCACCCGGTACAACCGGTCGCAAGCCACCGAATCGGATCTCAATGTCGTCACGGGACTTGAATTGTGTATTGATTCCCGGACCGATGAGTCCGACGTCGGCCGGGCCTGCCTCAAGGCCCAGCGTAAAATCGTAATCCGTGCTCGCGCCGGGACCACACAATGGATGTCGCTGCGGGAAACTCATCGGACCGAAAGTTGCATGAGTGCTGGTTGATGCGCCAACCAGTTCCGCAAGTTCGACCGTGAGCCTGACGCCGTCCGGCGTTCGCAATCGTCCCACGGCAAGACGCGGATTATCCGCACTCACGAGTGCCTGGGCGATTTCGCGAGCAGTCGTTGTATCGATCGTTGGAATGGCAGGCGGTTGATATCCAGGTACCAAAAGGCCAGCCGCTTCCTCTTTTTGAAATTCCGTATCGAGAATAACGAGTGTCGGGCCGGTCGGCGGTGTGATGGCCTGGTGATACGCTTCGCGAAGCGCTTCGACACAACCGACGAGCGATGTGGGTTGTGCATCCCATTTCGTGAAGCTGCGAACCATCGCGGCCATGTCGTCCGCCGTGTGCGCCTGGATGAAATGGTCATCTCTGCCCGCGAGAAGAAGAATCGGCGTGCCGGAGTAATACGCCTGGTAAATCGCCATAGATGCGTGCTGAATGCCCAGCGTTCCGTGCAACAACGCGCACATGGGCCGGCCTTCGGCTTTGCCGTATCCGTGGGCCATGTCGACCGAACTTTCCTCGTGTAATGCCGTGATGAATTCCGGCATCGTGTTCGGTGGATCGCCGTAGTTTACGAGCGATTCCTGCAGACCCTCGAAGCTCGAGCCGGGGTTGGCGGCGATATATTCAATGCCAAGTTCCTTGAGGATATCGACCATGACATCGGAACCCGCCTTTCGGACTTTGACCGAGGGCATCGCGGGCGGCTGCAAATTACCCGAGTCACGTGCCAGTTGTTGCGCGGTCGGTGCCGGGGCCACAGCGCTTGTTGAAAGTGACGCGGCTTCTGCGTCATCCTTCGGTACATTGATGAGCATTGCGCCGGCGCCCGTCGCAGCGCCTTTCAGGAATCCGCGGCGATCGAGTGTTGCACGGTCGTCAGGTTTCCTGGTGATCTCGCCTCCCCTGCGTCGCAGCCCGACGCTATTTATAGTAGGTCGACGATTGATGATCTCGGGCGTGTTGTCAATAGCGTGCGCCGAAATGCAATGATTCAGTTAGACTTGCGATCAAGAATCCTGATTTTGGTGAGGAATATGTCTGACTCCTGCCGAGGAAATTCGTGATGAAGAACCTGACTCTTGCCACATTCATTCTGGTACTCGTGAGCTGCAGCCAGGAATCAACCGAAAAGGCTACTGCAATTAATTATCCTGAATCTGCAACCGTCGAACACACGGACAACTATCACGGCACTGAAGTTGCGGACGCGTACCGCTGGCTTGAGAACGACGTGCGTGAAGACTCGAACGTAAGCGACTGGGTTTCTGCACAAAACGAAGTGACCTTCGCCTATCTAGCGACTATCCCTGAGCGGGAGCCCATCGAAAAACGCATGACCGAACTCTGGGACTACGAGCGCTTCGGGCTGCCGCGAAAAAGGGGCGGACGTTACTACTACAGCTACAATGACGGACTGCAAAATCAGGAAGTCATCTATACGCAGACTTCATTGAGCGCCGACCCGGAGTTGCTGGTCGATCCCAACACCTGGTCTGAAGATGGCACGATCGCGCTGGCCGATTACGAGCCCAGTCCGGATGGTCGTCACGTCGCGTATCTCGTGCAGGATGGCGGGTCGGACTGGCGCGAGGCTAGAGTCCTGGACATTGAAACCGGCGAATTGCTCGGCGACCACCTCGAGTGGCTCAAATTTACCAATTTGTCTTGGGCTGCCGACGGATCCGGCTTTTATTACAGCAGGTACCCTGCAACATCCGACGAAGAAAAGTTCCAGTCGCTGAACACGAATATGACGATTTACTTCCATGCGCTTGGAACGTCGCAGGACAAAGATGTTGTTATTTATGAAACGCCCGATCACCCGGAATGGGGACCGCGCGCAGAGGTCACCGACGACGGCGAGCATTTGGTGATCACGATTTCGGTGGGCACGGATGATCGTTACTCGATTGTCCATCAGGACCTGACCGATCCGAAGTCAGAACCGAAAATTCTCATCGAGGGATTCGACTACGACTATGCCTTGATCGGAAACATTGGCGACGATTTGTATTTTCGAACGAATAACGCTGCGCCGAAAAATCGCATCATCGTTATCGACCCAACGAGGCCGGAGCCGGAAAACTGGCGTGAGATAATCGGCGAGGCAGATGATGTCCTGGATGGCATCAGCCTTGTTGGCGGGAAACTGATCGCCGAGTACATGCAGGATGCCTGGTCCGTTGTGAAGATCTTCGATCTTGATGGCGAAGAAGTGGGGATGGTCGATTTGCCGGGAATCGGCACGGCATCCGGTTTCAACGGCAGCGTCGACGATCTTGAAACATTTTTCAGCTATTCCAGCTTCAATACACCGGCGACGATCAGCCGGCTCGATGTCAGTACGGGTGAAGTCGAGATTTTCAAAAAGCCGGATGTTGCGTTTGATCCGGACGATTACATTGTCGAACAGGTCTTCTACACATCGAAAGACGGCACGCGCGTGCCGATGTTCATCTCGCACCTGAAGAGCGTCGTGCCCGACGGTAATCGCCCGACCATGTTGTATGCCTACGGCGGTTTCAACATCTCAATGCAACCATCGTTTTCCGTTACGCGATTGACCTGGATGGAAATGGGGGGTGTTTACGCCGTTGCGAACTTACGGGGCGGCGGTGAGTATGGCGAGGAGTGGCACAAGGCCGGTACAAAACTGCAGAAGCAGAATGTGTTCGACGACTTCATCGCCGCAGGCGAATACCTGATCAGAGAGGGATACACGAATTCGAAGAAGCTCTCGATATTCGGTGGCAGCAACGGCGGCTTACTGGTCGGCGCGGTAACCAATCAGCGGCCCGAGCTCTTCGGTGCAGCGCTCCCTGCAGTCGGCGTAATGGATATGCTGCGTTTTCACAAGTTCACTGCCGGACGTTTCTGGACCGATGACTATGGTTCAGCCGACAACCCTGAGGAATTCGAAGCGCTGCGTGCTTACTCGCCTTATCACAACATTAAAAAGGGCACTCAGTATCCGGCGATCCTGGTGACGACTGCGGATACCGATGATCGTGTCGTTCCAGGGCACAGTTTCAAATACGCAGCTGCAATTCAGGAAGCGCAGGGCGGCGATGCGCCGGTTTTAATTCGGGTTGAAACACGCGCCGGACATGGTGCGGGCGTGCCCACAGAAAAAGTTATCGAGTCATATGCGGATCAATGGGCATTCCTTGTGCGTAATCTCGACATGCGTCTGCCAGAGGGTTACGGCGAGTAGTTCAAACGCTCACCCGCGGACACGAATCAGCGAGCCGCGGTGAGCGCCAGCAGTTCGGTCTCTGCCGGCCAGTAACCCTGGGAGGAACTGGCAACCAGCTGGCGCAGCATTTCGTCGGCCTTTTCGGTACGGCCTTCTATCAAATGGACCATCGCGATGCCAAACATGGCGTTCAGGCCGGCACGCGGCAGAAGTGCTTCTTCGCTCAGTGTGCCTTTGAAAAATCGAACGCCATCGTAGTAATCATGGTTCTCGACGAGCTCCAGTCCCTCGGGTATGGATGCCACGATTGCCTCTGCCTCCTGATGACGACCGAGCTTTCGCAGCGCGAGATACTGCCAGAATCCGGTCACGACGAGACGATCGTTGTGCTGCACCAGCGGCTCGGACGCGGCGCGGGTCATCCCGTCCAGTGTTGACTGGTAGTCGCCAACTGCCCAACTGGTTTGCCCAAGGTAGTAGTGAATGTTGGATCGGTAAGAACCCAGGTATTGATGACGCGAATTGATGATGCCGTCCGGTTCATAACTGTCCTGTATTCCTTCGATGAGTTCGGCGGCCCGCCTGTAGTCCGAAATGGCCCGCTCGAATTCCCGGTTCCTGGCGAGATGGCGGCCGCGGAATCTTAAGAGCTTGTAGCTGTCCGGAAACTGCTCGAGTCCCTTGCTGAAAGCATTTATCGCCTCACCGTTACGGGCAAGGTAACCCAACCGCCGGCCCAGCCAGATGTGCGAGTCTTCCCGTTCCGGCGCTATTTCCATCACGGCCCGGGCGATCGCCAGGTCTTTTTCGAGTCGTGCGCGTGTCTCATCGCTCCACGCAGGCGTAGTTATGGCCGTGCCGATCAATGTCTCGCGAATGTTTTCATCGGCAATCGCGTCACCTGTGCCAATCGATAGAAAAAGAACCGCTGCATATGTGCAAAGTCGCATCGTGAAATCCTGTTGCCGGGGCAGGGCATAGCTTATCATCCGGACAGACCAATAATCAGAAGTCGGGGGACGCAATGATTCGAACTGTATCGGTAACTCTTGCCACACTATTTTTTACTGCGTCAGTTGCAATGGCGCAGATGAATTCGTCGATTCTGCCCGATGTGCCGGAAGGCGTGCAGGCAATGTCACTGCTGAGCGAAGAACTGAGAGCCGGAACGCCGAGCGAAAGCGTGCTCGAAAATCTTTCCACGGCAAAAGCCTTGTACGAATCCGACCCCGGTAATGCGGACAGCATTGTCTGGTACGGACGTCGCCTGGGTTATGCACAGGACTATCGGGGTGCTATTAAAGTGTTCTCGGAAGGAATAGAAAAACACCCGGACGACGCGCGGTTTTATCGTCATCGCGGTCACCGGTATATATCGATTCGAGAATTCGATCGCGCTATTGCCGATTTCGAAAAAGCGGCTACCTTGATCGAGGGAACGGAAGATGAGGTCGAACCTGACGGTGCGCCCAACCCGGCCGGCATTCCGGTCAGCACGCTGCATTCCAATATCTGGTACCACCTCGCGCTCTCTTACTACCTCGTGGGCGACCTGGACAACGCCTTGCGGGTCTACGAAATTGCCATCGCACAGGCGCCGAATGACGACATGCGCGTCGCGACCACGCATTGGCATTACATGACATTGCGCTTACTTGGACGGGATGAAGACGCAGTTGCAGTTCTCGAGCCGATTCACGAAGACATGAATGTGATAGAGAGCATGCCCTACCATCAACTCTGCCTTCTCTACAAAGGCGAAGCGGAAACCGGCCGGGTGCTTGATTCGAACATCACCGAAGCGGGTGGCGATTCCGCGATGTATGGCATCGCGAACTGGCATTACTACAACGGACGCACCGACGATGCCAAAGCCGGCTTCGAGGAAATGATCGCGAAGAGTGGCTGGGCGTCGTTTGGCCGCATCGCAGCGGAGTCCGATCTTGCTCGAAAGTTCTAGCCCGCGAGTAAGTTGTTTCGCCATTGCGAACGAAGCGAAGCAATCATTAGAGAGATGGAAGTGTTTTCGGGCCTGCTGACGACGGAGTGAATCAGATCCAGCGCCGGACAGAACGCTTGTAGGTGAGATACGACTCGCCGAATTTTTGCTCGAGATAGATCTCCTCGTGCTTGATCGCGATGTGATAGAGCGCAAGGGCGAGTCCCGGCAGGAAAATCAGAATCCAGGGCTCGGAAAAAATAACGGCGAAACCGAAATTGACCAGAAGCATCATCAGGTACATCGGGTTGCGCGTGAACTTGTAGGGGCCCTCGATAATGATCTCTGGCGTATCTGACCACGGTGTGACGTTCTGCTCCGTATCGCGAAACAGACGGATAGGCCAGAGTCCCAAAACGAGCAGGGCGGCCAGGGCGATGCCGCCGCCGATCCAGTAGCGATCGGGTGTTGCCAGGTCGTAATCGGTGAGCAGCGGAATCCAGCGACCCATTACATAGCCCGCAACAATGGTCAGAATTCCAGCCACTGGAGGCGGAAACCTGACAGCTGCACCTGACCGGTCTACTTCATTTTTAGCCATAAAGGTCTTGCTCTTGTTTTGCTGATCGCGAGGTCGAAACAGGCAAGCAGATTGGTCACTTAATTTGACTACACATGGACGCCCTGAGCAATCAATCTTTGGAAAACTTCCTCTGTTTCAAAATAACGTGCTGGCCGGTCGCATTATACGGGTCACAGCCGCTGTCCTGTTCATCCGCAATCGATAGATCGACATCATTTCTCAGCCGTAAGCCGACGATCTTCGCCTCCTCGACGTAGTCTTTGCCCACGACCGGCGTCTTGTGAAACGAGAAATCCGGTTTTGCATTATGTGAATTCATAGTCTTTCCCTGATGTCTGCTTGTTCATACGTATTTTGAACCCTGCGCGCGGAAATGATTCCATCATTCGTCGGGAAATTTCAACCGCTCGTCGGAAAATCGCCGCTCGTCAGCGCAATTGAACCGTCTGGCACATTTGGTCATTTGGTGTATCGTACGAATCCTGTTCCGGTTGGGGAATCTTCATGAATCGTTTGTTCGTTTTTGCTTGTGCGATGCCACTTCTGACGTTGCATGTATCGGCAGTCGCCGAGGACGTTGATCTGGATGTCATTTACCGGATCAAGGATCAGGCATTCAATCATTCGAGGGTCATGGATTACATGCATATCCTGGCCGACGAGAACGGTCCTCGCGTTACCGGATCGCCTGGATATCGTCAGGCGGCTGAGAAAGCGGTTGCAGCTTACAAGGATGCCGAAATCGATCGTGCGCAACTCGAAGCCTGGGGAACTTTCGGCCGTGGCTGGTCGTGGTCGCGAATCGCCGTGCAAATGAAAACCCCGGAAAACACGACGCTGACCGCATTTCCCGCCGACTGGACTGCAGCGTCCGCGCAGCCGGTGTCGGGGGAAGTCGTGTTCGCCCCATTGTGGGATGACGGTGACGAGCCGCGCGTTTCCGATCTCGAAAAGACCGCACATCAGATCGAGGCATATAAAGAAAAATACCGCGGCAAGTTACGCGGCAAAATCGTCATGATTGATGTGCCGGAATCATTTCGCCTGCCGGATGAGCCGCGCACCTATCGCCTCGATGACGAAGCGCTCGCCGATCTCGCGAAGGCCGCCGAGCCTGGTCTGAAACCACCAGTCGAATGGCCACTCGTCAAGTGGCCGGCTGACCGGGACATGAGCCGTCGTCTGGCCGATGACATGCCGCTGGAAATAGCAGCTGACAACTGGCTGCTTGGCATGAAACTCAATATGCGTCTCGCCGCGTACTGGCGTGACGAGGGGGTCGCTGCGTTGCTGAAGACAACATGGGCGGAGCCCGGCGGCGTCATCATGCAAAGCGATTTCGGTTCTTTCATCGACGGCGATCCGATCGCGCCCCCGACCGCTACGTTAATGCCCGAACACTACAACCGGATTCATCGTTTGCTTGAGCGCGAGGTGCCTGTTGTCATCGAAGTCGATATTGACGCCGAGTTTCATGGTCCGGGTGTGGACGGGATCAACGTTATTGCCGAAATACCGGGAGCAAATCGACGGGGTGAGGTGGTCATGCTCGGCGCCCATCTCGATTCGTGGCATGGTGCGACAGGCGCGACGGACAACGCCGCCGGCAGCGCTGTCGTCATGGAAGCCATGCGAATTCTTAAAGCGCTGGATCTCGATATGGATCGCACGGTTCGTGCGGCGCTATGGGATGGCGAAGAGCAGGGGCTGTTCGGCTCACGGCGCTATGTCGAAAATCATTTTGCCGAGCCGATCAGTATGACGGTCAAGCCAGACCATGCGAAGCTCTCGGCGTATTTCAACCTGGATAACGGTGGTGGAAAGATTCGCGGTGTCTATTTGCAAAAGAACGACATGGCGCGACCGATACTCGAAGCCTGGTTAGTGCCATTCGCTGACATGGGCGTGGCCGGTGCGACGATCATCAATACGCATGGCACTGATCACCTGTCCTTCAACGCGGTCGGATTGCCCGGATTCAACTTCGTCCAGGATCCGCTGGACTATGAGCTCAATACACATCATTCCAATCTCGATCATGTTGACCACATTATTGCGGGTGACCTGATGCAGGCAGCGGCTGTGATGGCTACAGCCGTTTATCACGCAGCGACTCGTGCGGAAATGATGCCACGCAAACCATTGCCCGCGCCGTTGCCACCGAAGAAGGAGCTTCCGGCAATATTGCAATAACGGTTAACCCGATCGTGGGCGGGCGAGACCGTGCATGCCCTGATAGTGAAATAATCAGCGCATCATCAGGAATTTATCGGGTCGCGACGATCATCAGTCGCTAGCATCCGGCTCAATAGTACTTTTCCTTGTGGAGCTCGATGATGCGTAAATGGGGATTTCTGGTAACCGGCTTTTATGCCCTCGTTCTGTTGTTCTTGCTGGATCCGATCATCATGAGCCTGATCGATCCGTCGCAAGGCCATGAATGGACTGCACTGCCCTGGTGGTACCACGAGGAATTCTGGCCGTTGCTCATTTGGGCCACGTTGCTGATAGCCGGTCAGGGGCTGTTGTTGTTTGTCTCGGTTGACACGTCGTTTCGTCGCATTCAACCACGGCGACATATTGGCGTATCGGTCGCGACGGTTGCCCTGATGGCGGGCCTGCTGTGCGGCATGGCGATATGGTCTGTCGCCGCAGCAATTACAGGCGACGAGGTATTCCCGGATAGTGGCCTTATCTTCGGACTGGGGCTTTCGGCTCTGGTCTTGATTCTCTGGGCTGGCTGGGCGGCGATCTTTCACCGCTACAAAGCGGGGGACTCGGCAAAACTGGAGCGGATGGTTGGCTGGCTGATCAAGGGCAGCATACTTGAGCTCCTGATCGTCGTCCCCTGCCACGTGATTGTGCGCCAACGGGAAGATTGTTCGGCGCCAGGGGTTACCGGATATGGCATCGCGACCGGTGTCGCGGTCATGCTGATGGCGTTCGGGCCAAGCGTCTTGTTTCTCTACCAAAAACGGCTCGCCCAATACCACCCGGAGCGAAAATCCGGCGATTCCTAGCTTAATCGGCGAATAATCAGCCAAAAATCTCCCGCTCATCAGGCCGCACACGCAGTGCCGGGTGATGCTACAGCTACTGGAAGGCGTCCACGACGCGTCCGGGACTGAAGACATCAATAGGCCGGAGAAATAAGAAATGAACTCGATCAGGAACCTCACCCGTCATGCCGTTGCAAGCTTCGTGCTACTCGCCCTGACGAGTGCCTGCAGTACAAACCAGACGCTCGCACCACCCCTGCCAAACGACATCGCCGGTGAAATGCACCACCTGGCCTACGACGTCTTAGCCGTAAACGTCGAGACGTCGATTGAAAGCGAGCAAACGCTTGGCGTCGAGGGGGGTGGCCAGGCAGCAAAGGAGGGCTTCAAATTGATGGGGCAGGCACCGATTGGCTGCCTGGGGGCCGGTATGTACGCCGGGCTTTGCTACGCCATGATGCCGATTTTCCCGATCATTACGGCCGTGCGCGCGGAAGACCCGGAAATCGCGCGCGAAGAACTCGGCGAGTTTTATGCGCGGATCGAAGATTACGACCTGCACGCGACACTCGAATCACGGCTGCTTGAACGCATGGCCGTCGAGAACCTGCCAGCAGTCGAACCTGGGTCTGTCGGGCCCGGTAACCGGCTGATCACCGTAAATGTCTACACCTCGCCAATGGAGCTGCAACATAGCGGCTACAAGAAAGGCTATATCGACGTGACGCTTCCTTACACCATTGAACTGACCGACGGAAGCGGAAAGACCCTGGCTCGCAAGAGTGGTAAGGCCTCAGAGGACTTCGCCCGGTCGTCACGCTCGACCACGTTGTATCCGAAACTCGACCAGTGGCTGGAGACTATTGTCGAAACGAGTATCGGCAAGATGCTTCTTGAGTGGCAACCGGAAGTCACGCTCGGCTATACCCACCCGAACAAAGTGGAAAAAATGACCTGGCTTGGCCGCAAGTATCTCGATTGGGCACCGGTCGATACCCTGACCCCGCAACTGGAATGGCAAGGTCTCGAAGAACTGATTCCGCCAGAGAGAATGTCAGAAATTACCGACGTGACTTACGAACTCGAGGTGTTCGGCTATGGCCTCGAAATGGGTGACTACCCCTACAAACGACGTACGATATCGAAGCTCGCTGGCCTCTCTGCAGCCGCGTATCAGCTGGAGGAGGAATTGCTTCCATGCCAGCGCTACTACTGGGAGGCGAAGGCACGGTTTTTCTATCGCGGGGCGATGCGCACAACGACATTCCCGCAAAAGTACGAACTAAAGACGAGCGGCCCCGACTGTAAAATGCCCAGGTATCTGCTCCCCGAAATACCGGCGTTGGAGGGTTCGATTGTCGGTCCGTGATTCCGCAAAGCTCGTTCGACGCTATGCAGCCGGCGGTGGCAGGTGCCCTAGCACTTGTTCCATCGCCAGCCCGATAGCCAGGACGTTTCTGTCGCTGCCGGCAGGGCCGTCGATTTCCAGGCTGACGGGCATCCCGGCGCTGTTTAACGCCGCGGGAATAACGAGGCCGGGAAGGCCCGCCGTACTGCCCGGAGAAATATTGCGACTGATGACCGGCTCGAACGGCACCTTTTTGCCATTCAACAGAACCTCGAGATCCTCCCCGATGAATGGTGCCGCAATCTGCGTTGCAGGGAAGATCATCGCGTCGAGCCTGTTGGCTTCGAAGTAGCCGCGCATCGTTGCGCGCAGAGCCGGCAGGTGGACATCTCTTGCTGCGACAAAATCTGCCTCGCTCGGTGTGTACTCGCCACCCAGAACGTACAGGTCGAACGCGGCCTTTACGTCCGCACTGGCCTGGTTCATCAGCTCATCGAACGATACGCCAGCCCCGAATTCCTGCAGGTATCGGGTGAGCATCGGCCTGGCGTGATAACTCTGAACATGCGAAGTCGTCAACGAAATAAGGTTTGCAAGGTCGGGAACGTCGGCCGGCACCAGCGTAACTCCAGCATCAACCAGTTTTTGTAAGGCAGCCTCGGAAATCCTCGCCACCTCATCATCCAGCGAAGTGAAAAAGAATTCCCGCGAGATGCCCAATCTCAGTCCCACGAGCGATGCGGCGACATCGACGATCGGTTCGCCGGCGACCACGTGATCAAATAACGCAATGTCAGCCATGTTCCTGGCATGTGGCCCCACCTGGTCGAAAAGCGGTGTGATCGGCACGACGCCCTGGTTCGGATAGCGATTCTGCGTCGGGCGAAAACCATAGATCCCGCACAGCGCGGCGGGTACGCGAATCGAACCCTGGGTGTCTTCGGCAATACCAAGTGGTGCCATATGGGCCGCGACCGCAGCGGCCGTACCGCCACTGCTGCCGCCCGGAATGCGGTCTGTCCCATACGGGTTCCTGACTGCGCCAAATGCCTGGTTGTTGCTGGTCCAGCCGAACGACAGTTCATGAATATTCGTTTTGCCCATGACGATGGCACCGGCAGCTTTAAGGCGGGTGACCAGTTCTGCGTCGTCCGTCGGTCGAAAATTCCTGAGTGCCGGCGTGCCACCGGTCGTGGGGTAGTCCTTCGTATTCACGCTGTCTTTAACAGGAACCGGTAAACCATGTAAGGGACCGAGATCCGCTCCCGATGCGCGCAACGCGTCCGCGGCGTGCGCAGCCTCCAGTACTTTTTCAGGGTCAAGCGTAATGAACGCATTGAGTTTCCCCTGCGCCTCGCAACGAGCAAGGAGGGCTGCAGCGTATTCGGTCGCAGAGAGGTCGCCATTTCGCATGGCAGCAATCGCATCGATCGCGGTCAGGTCCGTCAGTGGCGTTGTCATCGTGGTATCCAGCTTGTCCTCGACCCTGGCGCAAGCGGCGACACCGGATGCCAGGGCCGCGCTGTAGGCCAGAAATTGTCGTCGGGTTGTGTTGTTGTCAGACCTCATGTGTTCCTCCCGTTGCTTCACTGATGCTCGCCGCGAGCGCTTCCCAGCTTGTTATCGGCAATGAACAGTGCGTGCCGATACACCGGTACGCAATTGTTTGATTTTCATCCGGTTCCCGATCAGCCAGCGCGCCAGGTAACCCCGCCGCATCGGCAGGAATTGCGAAAACCATTCGTCGTGGCGC
>JAQCAD010000090.1 GCA_027621915.1 Pseudomonadota bacterium | reverse complement strand
AGCGGACTCCCGCAGTGCAGCAAATATCCACGGTTTCTCGGCAGGTCAGTCCTTCCAGAACCCCTTGAAACGATCCGCCGCAAGCTCGGTATAGCGCACTGTGTGCTGGATGTTTTTGTGGCCCAGGTAGTGCTGCAACGCGCGAGTGTCCTGGCCGTCGTTCGCGAGTTTGTAGCCGCAGGCGTGCGTAACTTTCCGGAAAATGATGGTTAGCGCAGGGCAATGATGTTGCCGAAAGCGCCCATAGTTGCGGGCCATGTCGAATCTAACTTTCCGTAAAAGGGTTGTTTAACGGAAAGAATTCATTTGCTTTCTTCGATGACCAAACATCACCGGGAGGCTCGGCCCCTCGTGCCACAGCGAGCGTGCTACCCATTGTGCAGCTAACGGCTCACTCGGCCTCCAATTCCGCGAGCAATTCACCGACACCAAACCTGTCCAACAGTGGTGCCAGTGATTCCATTTCCGCGTCTTGTCCTTGCTTCACCAGTTTGTTGAACGTCGCCCAGCGCATCCACTTCGGCTTGTAAAAATAACCTTCATCATCGACATCCAATCGATCAAAAGCGCGGTTCATCCGCGCAATGGCGCGGCCCTGGCGGCCTTCTTTTTGTGATGTGTAACAAAGCCTGAAACAGTGACGGCACGCCAGGCGGCTGTGTAGGCCGTAAAGCCACTCGACCCGCCGGTTACATTGTGGGCAGCGCCATAGCGGGCGATAGCCGCCGTAAGGACACGACAACCATGCGACGTTAACTCTAAAAGATTCGGTACCGTTATCGTCTCGAACGGTGAACTGCGCCCACTCCATGCGTTCATTGTCAGAGCTGAACAGTTTTCCGGCGCGAAAGGAGTCGATGATGCAAACGCCCGGCACAGAATCGACGCTGAGTTTTCCCGGCCCCATGTGCGAGCCACTGCCGTCACCGCCCATTCATTGCCTCCGATTATTTTTCCGAAATCTTGTGGTTAACTGCCTTTGTCGTTAGCGCATCGCGTTATACCTGTCGAGCACGATAACGGTACGGGTCCCTCGCTTCCTTTTCTGTGAAACGCCCAGCCGCTATCTCGCGTTCGATGCACGATCCGGTTGCGGCCAAAAAAGTGATCGGGTTCGACCGGAGTACGCACCTTCATCGTGCCACCGCCGGGGCATATTTCTCGCATTCAAACCCAATCAGGCAACTTCAGCGGGCAGGATAGAGATCGCTTCCGTGGCGATGGACTGGGCTCGCCATTGTTGCGCATCGTGTAACGCCTTCATCGCTTTGTAGAGTTGGCCGTCGAGGGTCGTCTGATATTTGGTGAGCGTTTCAAGCTTGCTCCACGCAATGTTCAGACTATCTTTGACTCGATCGGTGATTGCACATCGTGTGGGGTATTGCTCATCCCACAGCTCTGCATTGCGCAACTCCTTGCCACACCAGCTTTTCAGGCCATGGAGATAACCCTGCAGGCCGGTTCCGGCAAGGAACTCGGTGATGGACTCATCTTCTGACTCCGCTTCACTGACGAGTTGCTGGTACGACAAGGGGGCTGCGCGCTGCAGATTGTCCGGATTGAGGCTATCAGTTTCGTGCAATTCAACGACAACATCCCGGACCCACTTCAGCTGTACAGGGTCGGGTGGTAGCTTCGGATCGGACGAGAACATGTCGTCACTATCGACCACGGAAGTCCGGCTCATCTCATATTCAATGTCGCGAGCTATCCGCTGTGGATTGGCCGCCATAGCAATGGTGGCGGATTCGGCCCGGATTAGGCGTTGCTGTCGCCACAGAGTCACGGCAATTTTTTCGACCAACGCATGCTCAAGAGCCCCCTCAGCCTTGAGCTGGAAGTGCAGGTCATCCAGCAGTGCTTGGTAATCCTCAGGACATTCACCCTCCAGAAGCAACTTGGTAGAAAGGATGCCGTGACAGATGCGGTTACTGCTGACGATGGCTTTGCCGGCTGCCGACTTCGGGCCGGTCGACAGTCGCGCATTTTCGCGATTGGCGCGAACTTGATTCTCAGTAGCCATAGGTGTCTCGCAATTCGAATTTGTTACATTATAACAAAACCGAACACCCTTGCCGCGGATGAGAGCCACCAGGCTCAGTGCCTTTTCAACGGGCCCCTTTTCTTTTTATCCGGCATTTCATGTTGAAGGATCGAAATGGTAGGGCGGCTTCCAGGTTTTCTTTCGACCTGGATCAGCCCAATTTTCTCCAAACGCTCAAGACCGTTGTAAGTCGCATCCCGCGAGACGTGCAGATATGCCAGCGCTTTCCCTGTGAGTTTGAATGCCTTGCCATCATTCATCCCATGCAACCACCACAAGGCCAGGGCGACATTGATTGTCTTTCCAGGAAGTTCGGCGGCTTTCTCCAACCACGCCATTGGAATTGGCCCTCGAAGAAAAAGAGGTTTGGCCGGAGATTCCGCCAATACGCCGGATTCGCGATCAAGTTGTAGCCGCTTAACCGGAATACGATGATCAGGGGGGTATCTATTTAATATAGTCATATAAGAATAGACGGGTGTGGCAGCCAGCCGCACCACCTGTGGCTAGCTGCCACAGGTCGCCCACATCGGTTCGCCAATCAAATCCATCACCGTGTTCCACATCGTCACTCCGCGCTCGTCCATATAGCGTTCGGGGTAGCGAACCAATTTAACGTCGCTGCCAAGCTCAAAGCCGCCGAGCACGGCACTGCTTGCCTCACGCATGAGTGATTGTGTCGTGGCGACGGCATCCTCTAAATCTTCAAGGGGAGCCTCAATGAGAAGTGCGTCATGCACCGGTGCGCAGACACGAACTCCCGCCTCGGTCAGCAGGATGCTGGCGATGCGCAACATTTCGGCGCCATTCGCCTGCATGGGGAAGTTGCGCAGGCTGCGATCATTGACTTCGTCGCCGGTCTGGATCTGCCAACCAAACGTTGACCACAATCGGCCGCCCAGCACAGCTTCATCAACTGCGCTGTCCGACCATTTCCAGAATCGTGGGTAGGTTTGTCGATGCAGGGTAAGTAGCTGGCGAGCGCGAGCCACCGGTTGGTTGATGCGCACCGACAAACTGGCGTCGCCCATACCGTACTGCACGGCCAACACACACGCCTTGAACTGTTCCCGCTCGGCCTTGTGTGTTTTCTTATTGGCATCCGCCGGCACTGCGCCAGCCTGTTTGGCGAACGCCAGGTAAGGATCTCCGCTCCCGTAGGCAGCCATCATCGCTGGGTCGCCCGAAAGTGCAGCAGCAATTCCAAACTCCTGCTGACTCCAATCGACATAAGCCAGCCCCCATCCGGGCCTCGGGCGAATAAGCCCTCGTAACCAAACCGACGGGCCAAAGATGAACTTGGCGTTGGAGGGTTGGTTCCGGCCGGTTCTGGCACTAAACGGAGACAGCAGGCAGCGGTTACGACCATCGTCACCTACATACAAATTGGCCAGGCGCATTTCCGATAATGCCGATCGGAGTTCACGGATCGGCGCGACCTGCGGATGGGTACGTGCCATCTCCCGAAAGGTGTCGTCACGCATGTCAAGACGGCCACTTTCAAGCCGCGGCCATGGGATGCCATTGCCCACTAAATAGTGCTCCCATCGCTCGGTCTTGAACGTACGCCCATCGTAGACGCCGTAATCCCTGTCCAGGTTTGCAATCAACTGTTCCTGAATAGCGTTCCACTCTGTAAGCAGCTTGGCCAAGGTCTGGGTATCGAGTGGCACACCAATCGACTGAATGCGTGAGACGGCCTGCATATACCGACCTCGCAGCAGCGCACGAGGCCAGTCAATGTGGTCCCACATCGCCAGCAGCAAGTCTGCCAGTGCCACGACATCAGTCTCGCAATACTCAAGGATGTCTTCGCGGGCCTGCCGATTCCAAGGCCCGCCCGTTAGGACGAGTTCTCGCATGGCGTCTTTTTGTTCACCGCCGATGCCGGGCAGCCCGAAGTGGAGAAGCGCTCCGAGCAGTCCATTGCCATGAAGTGGCCGGCGGCCGTTGGTCAGCCACCGGAATTCGGTGAAGAGGTCGAGTAGGTGAGTCGGCAGTGGCCACCCTAGG
>JAQCAD010000009.1 GCA_027621915.1 Pseudomonadota bacterium | reverse complement strand
TTGATGCGTTTTACGACAAGCTGCGGGCCGTCATAAATAATCCGAATGTTGAAGTCGTACCGGAACCGATCTACCGCCCGGAAGCACCACCATCTCCGATTGACAACGAAATGTTCCAGACGCTGGAGAAAGTCGCCAATCGCATGTATCCGGACGCTATCGTGCTGCCGTCCATGTCCACCGGTGCAACCGATATGGCACAAATGCGTGCCAAAGGGGTTCCGTCATACGGTATCGGTGCAACTCGTTCGGTCGAAGAAATGAACAGTGGCAATGGCGCCCATGGAGACAACGAACGGGTATCAGAAGATTCCATGAAGCAACTCGTTCAGTTTCTTTGGTATACGATCATGGATGTGGCCGCCACCGAGTAGCTTATTCTTCGGACCCGGAGCCAAGCCACGATTCGCGAAACTCCAGTTGTACCTGGCTGATCTCCATTTCAGCCGATTCATAGGTAACAACTTCGAGTTCGGCGTCTTCGGCAAACGTAATCCTGGCTGATTTCTCGACTCCGCGCTGGACGTAGTGAATAGTAGCGACATCACCCGGTCCGTAACGGCCGATTGCATCGTCCCAGCGGCCCTGACTACGAATCTTCAACCGGTCGATGGCAACTATCTGATCGCCACGATCAAGGCCTGCAGCGTAAAGCGGGCTGCCGATGATTGTGTTGCCGGAAATGAAGCCCTCTTTGCCGTCAAATTCCAGGGACACCGGACCAAGCGTCGCACCGCCGGGATTTTTCTTACGTAACAATAAACCGCCATTTGACAGCAACGCTGCGTAATCGGCCAATTCCTGCCCGTCGATGTACTTGTCGAAGAACTCATTAGCAAACCGTTGACTTCCTGTGAGCTCGGCGAGCGCATTGCGTAAATCGCGGCTGGTATACGGCACTTCAGTCTTGCCGTGCGTTTTCCACATTTTCTGCATGAATGAATCGAGAGCCACGCCGTCAAATTTCTCGCGTAACGAAAGATCCAACGCCAGTCCCAGGGCCTCACCATAGGTGTAGTAGGAAATAAACGTATTCGCGAAATTGGTCGGATCAATTGCCGTAGCCGCATCTGCAAACGGTGCCTGCATACTCATGCCCGGGGCGGATGCGAAGCTGCGGCCCGGAGAATTAGTGACTGTATTAATCGAATCAGCCAGTGACCCGACATATTCCTCGATTGTCGACTCGCCCGCACGGCGAATCGCCAGACCTCCATAATAGGAAGTGAAGCCCTCTGCAAACCACAGATTCTGCGACATATTCGCGCTTTCAAAATCGAAGGGCTCGAGATCGGCCGGGCGAATTCGTTCAACATTCCAGGCGTGAATGAATTCATGCGATAGCGTGCCAACCTGGCTGAACTCAGCATCGATGAAGGACTGCGTACTCGCAATAATCGTCGAATTGCGATGTTCCATGCCATCGCCTGCGACGTATGGCAGGTAGTCCGCGATAAATGTGTACGTACCAAAATCAAATTCCGGAAGCTCTCCAAAAATTTGCATCTGAGCAGCCACGATATTCTTCGCCTTTTCGAAAAATGTATCGACGTCTTCTTCATTACCCTCATGATGAACGGCCAACCGAAATGTATAGTTCACGTTATTCGATGAGACATCCCAGGTACGCATTGAAAAATTACTGAGTTCAACCGGACTGTCCAGAAAGTACTGAAGATTCGGCGCCGTAAAAACGAAGTCATCGTCTGTCGGTGCCAGTTGCGTCGCTACTTTCCAGTCTTCCGCCGCCGGTGTAAATGAAATCCGTATCGGTCGATCGTCGAAACCGCGAGCCCACATGAACGTCGCTGGCATATTGAGGTGCGCATGCGTCAGGTCAATTCCAGAATACGTGCCCCCTGCCCGGTCGGCATACAAGGTGTAAGAAACCGAGACCGTTCCATCATGACCTGCGACGTCCCATTGATAGGGGTTCGGCCGCGTGAAGCCGAGCGGGTTGCTGTCACCGTCAACGACCCACACCTTGTAAACATTCTTGGCAAACTCGTGAATCGCGTATCGGCCGGGCGATGACCGGCTCATTCGAATCTGCAAAGGTTTGTCACCGATATCCCGCCACGTCACCGTTATGCGCGCCTCGTGATGGGCGGCGTTATCGAAAGACACGTCATACTCGACGGCTGACTGCGTAAATGCGTCTGCAGAAAACGCAAGGAACGTAAGGGCGACAAGCTGCTTCATATGGTCTCTCGTTATGACGGGGGCTTTAAAACGCGACGGAACGACTATACTGTTGGCACCGCACAAAAAAAAGAGGACTCGGGCAATGCGCGTTCAGATTCTTTGTCTCCTGCTTACACTTATCGTCGGCGCACCTGCAATGTCTGCGGATGAACCGGTCGATCTGACTCGTGAGGATCTATTGGCCCATCCTGAGGTAATGGGAGCAATTGCAGCGATCGATGCCTGGGTCAATGGCAGGCAAATTTACGAGAAAATACCGGGAATTTCCGTCGGCATCGTTTACGACCAGGAACTGCTGTGGTCGAGTGGCTACGGATATTCGAATCTCGAAACGAAGCGGCCGGCAGACGCAAACACGCTTTATAGCATCTGCAGCATCACTAAACTCTTCACTGCTATCGGCATCATGCAGTTGCGTGACGAAAGCAAGCTAACACTGCGAGACAAGGTCAGCGATCACCTGGCCTGGTTTGACATCTCGCAGGCTTACGAGGACAGCGGCCCGGTCACCGTAGAAGGATTGATGACCCATTCGTCCGGACTGCCGCGCGAATCAGACTATCCCTACTGGATCGGACCGGATTTTCCATTCCCAACTCGCGAAGAGATGATCGAACGTCTGGGATCCCAGGAAACGCTTTATCCGTCGCAGCGTTATTTTCAATATTCCAACCTGGGATGGACGCTCGCCGGAGAAATCGTGACCGAACTGTCCGGGCAAAGCTACGATAGCTACATTCGTGAGCACATTCTTGATCCGCTTGATCTGAACGACACGCGAACATTCTATCCGGACAATCTGCGTGGCGAGGAACTCGCTATTGGCTACACTGGCATGCACCGTGACCTTCGACGGGATCCGGTCAAGTCATTTTTCACCCGGGGCATCACGGCTGCTGCCGGCTTCACTTCTTCGGTGAACGACCTTGCGAAATTTGCGAGCTGGCAATTCAGGCTCCTCGACAGTGGCGGTAGCGAAATACTTGACGCAAACACCCTTCGCGAAATGCATCGTGTGCATTGGGTTGACCCTGACTGGAAAACGACCTGGGGCCTCGGCTTCAGTGTTGAACGTTCCGATGACACAACATTTGTCAGTCACGGCGGCGGATGTCCGGGCTACATCACGAGCTTTACAATGGTGCCAAAGCAGAAGATCGCGGCGGTTGTCCTCACGAATGCCGGTGATGGCCCCGCCGATAGCATTGCCGTCAATATACTCGGCGCAATCAGTTCCGCACTCGAAAAGGCCGGCAAACCGGATGAAAAAGAAATTCCGGATTTCTCGATGTACGAGGGCAATTACGAATCCCGCCCGTGGGGTGGCGAAGTCGCAGTTCGGCAATGGGGCGACCATTTAGCGGTCATTGACATTCCCGGAAACGATTTAGAAGAAGCTATAGTCAGGCTCAAACATGACTCTGGAAATACGTTCATTCGACTCACTGATGAGGATGACACGCGCGAGCCATGGGTCTTCGAGATAGGCGACGATGGAAAAGCGTCAAAGATCGTTCGCCACAGTGGATTCATGTCGCGGATTCAGTAGTAAAAAAGGGGCCATCCCTGGCCCCTTTCGTCCCTTCCTGATGACTTGGAGTAGTGCTCAGGAATTTACAACGTCGACCAACACATAACGTAACAAAACCTCGTAACTGCTTTTTTCCAGCGCCATGCCTTGCGGCAACTCCAGCGTATGAATTGGCGCATCATCAATATCCCGAATCTCCTGATAGAGTCGCGTGCCTTCTTTATAGACCTTGTAGCGAACATCACGTGCCGGGCCAAATTTCATGGGAACCTGGGTATCGGTCCAGTCCTGAACAACTTGTTCGATCATCGTTTCGTGTCTCCGTATCGATGCTCAATCGCTATTCACATCACGCCAAGCGAAGCGACTCATGAGTTTCTGATATTAGAAATTGCAAGCCTCGTGCCAGATCGTCTATTGCTGACAGATATTGCTGTAAGTGATTGTTGTTATTGGTTTTGTTATTTTTCACAGAAGTAGCCTGTCGCGCCGCCACCACACGATTACTGTCAGTTACTGACCCTGGCGTCAGGTGTTTTGCGACAGTCGTTTTACATATTAGCGGGCAGAATCCACCATGAGTGGAGTGAGGTTTTTGAACGCGCAGATGAAGAGCAGACCGAATTCGGCTGACGCCCTGGGAACGGCGAATGAAATCCCGACTATTTCAATTCCACTAGCCGTAGTGGGTCAATACGGACAACCATGTAGGTGATTGCCTCTGTGATCTCACTGAACCCATGTGCAACGCCGGCAGGAATAATCACGACATCACCGGTCGTGATCAATTGGCTGCTGTCGCCATTTTCGATAACGCCGCGATCACTCGGACCAGTTAGATTCCTGACGATGTAACCGGCCGAATCGATTGCCTTCGAATTCATCATTGTCGTGCTGGTGACCAGTGTACCGGACCCCGCCATTACCCGGTAAACCTCAGATTGCTTGTGATGCAGGATTCCTTCAATCGGCCCGCCTGCCTCGATAACAGGCCTGTGAACGACCCCGATGCCAAGTCGCCCTTCTGCGGATTCAACATGAATGATCGGTTGATCGCTGACGCTGTCCACCGGCGCATCTGTCATCGCGGTATCGAGCGTAGCAGCGTTAACCACGGTTGCTACCTTGTAACCTGGGTCTACATATTGCAAAGCCTGCACCACGGAAATAGCCAGCAATAAGATGATGGTCAAGGCGAGTGATATTGATTTCATCGTTCTTGTCCTCGTTCGTTCACATCGGCCAGAAAAAGAGAATAGCAGGTACGGACACAGCAACAATGATAATTTCCAGCGGCAATCCCATGCGCCAATAATCGCCGAAGCGATAGCCACCAGGCCCCATGATCAGTGTGTTGTTCTTATGTCCGATCGGGGTCAGAAAAGCGCACGACGCGGCAACCGCTGCCGCCATCAGGAATGGATTCGGATTCACGTCCAGCATCACGGCGATTTCAATCGCAATTGGCGCTGCAATTACCGCAGTTGCTGTGTTGTTCATTACATCGGAGAGCGTCGTCGTGACAACGATCAGTAACGCCACGAACGCAACCAGATCGTAGCGCCAGCGCCCCCATATTAAGAAGACGAAGACAAAAAACGGCAGTGAGAATAGAACGGTCAGGTCAGAAGTCAACGTTGTGTCGCCCTGTTTCGGTGGATTCTGGCGGGCGCGACAATGGCCGCGAAAGAACCGAGCTGACCAGCATCTATCCGGGAGGGCTTGCGCCAGGGCGCCCCGGACGCGGCGAACTAGTGAGCCATCGAACTCGAATTATTCAAAGACCAGTCGTAATCTTCGAAAACCACCTCGTAGTGTTTCGCGATGTCGAGGTCAATCTTCAGTTCCGGTGTGGCCTCCTCAGACACGTAATCGACAACGCCTCTTTCAGACGGAAGTCCGCGACGCCGCAGGTCATTGATAAAGTCGTTTCGGTACCACTTGAATATGGTCGAAAGAACGATTTTCTTTTTGTCGTGGTCGACGAAGACGTTGCGTGAATTGTTGACGAAGTCTCTCGTCGACTGAATCAGCATTCCTTCCAGTTCGTCACCTGTGGGCAACTCTGGCCTCAGCACCGGACAGCTTTCACTGGCACAATTCAGGGCGAAGTGAATTCGGGGGTCTTCGAATTTAGCCAGGATCTTCTGGTGCTCGACCGCATAGAGGCTGAGCGGTTCTTCTCCGAACAGAAACCTTTGCCGATAGAAAAACCCCAGTCCGGTCACCGCCTCGATCGGCGCTTTGACCGCCGTGACACTCTCCAAAGGCCAGTGTTCAAGAACGCTGTATATGACGTACGCGTTATAGCCATATATCCAATAGGCCAGCGCATCGCTCCGTTTCGCGAAGCGTTCAGTCGAGTTATCGGGGCTGAATCGACTAACCGCCGCCAGATACTGCCTGAGTCGCGATCGATCCGACGCGTTGCCGTGCCATTTTCCGTAGTCGACATTGCCGAACGAGTCGACATACCGCTTTAAGAGCGATTCAAAGGTTCCGTGCGCAAAACCGTTGTCAGGGAATTCATCCGGAGGAACTGCATCAACAATGATGAGCTCAGGGCGGTTCAGAAAAAAGAACCCACCGATCAGAAACGAGGCCAACAACAGGCCAAAGAGAATGCTCGTCACAATAGTTTTTCGCACAGTCACTCGGATGGATCAATCTCAGACACCTTACTAAGACCTCCGTCCGGACGAATATATTTCGCGTACTATTCGACTCATGATTTACATCCTTTTCGGCCTCGTCCTCATGAGCATCATTTTCCTTCCGGGAATCTGGGTGCAACGGGTGTTGGCCCGTTACTCAGAGCCCGCCGACCGGTATTCCGGAACAGGGGCGGAACTTGCCCGACACCTGCTGGATAAGTACGGTATGGCATCTGTTGCGGTCGAAGAGACCAAGGACGGCGACCACTACGATCCTTCGACAAAAACGGTGCGCCTGACGCCTGACAAATTCAGCGGCAGATCGTTAACTGCGATTACTGTCGCAGCACATGAAGTAGGCCATGCATTGCAGGATCACACAGCCTATAAACCGCTCAGGTACCGATCCCACCTGGTCAAAGTCACGCAGAAATTTGAAAAACTCGGCGCTGCGATATTGATGGTTTCACCGTTCGTCGGCGCAATAACCCGAGTACCCGGTCTTGGCATTCTGATGTTCCTTGGCGGACTGATGACGATGGGAACATCAACCCTGGTTCACCTGGTCACCTTACCGACGGAATTCGACGCAAGTTTCAATCGCGCATTGCCAATGCTGGATGAGAGCAACATTCTATTGCAATCAGACAAGCGGCATGCCCGGAAACTGTTGAAGGCAGCCGCGTTTACTTATGTTTCGGCGTCACTGATGAGCCTTCTGAACATCGCCCGGTGGTTCGCGATTCTGAGACGCTGACCGCGCCTGGTCGTGCGAGTCGCTGCCACCCGTTACAGCCATCGGCGACAGTTCCCGGCCAAGCAACAGATTTTTGGCGTCAGTCATGGAACGGCCAAAGTCTTCCTGAAGGAGGTAGAGGCCCGGAATCAGGAACAACGTAATGATGGTTGCGAAAATAATGCCGAAGCTAAGCGAAATGGCCATCGGGATCAGCATCTGCGCCTGCATGCTTGTTTCCAGCAGGATCGGCAGCAGGCCGACTGCGGTCGTAATTGATGTCAGTATGATTGGTCTGAATCGTTCCGTGCCGGCGCCGACAACCGCCTCCAGAGCCGGTACACCATCCCGACGCGCTCTGTTGATGAAGTCGATCAATATCAGGCTGTCGTTCACAACGACTCCGGCAAGCGCTATCAGGCCGAACAGAGAAAACATGCTGATCGCCTGGCCCATCAGCATATGGCCAAAAACGGCCCCGATCAGCCCGAACGGAATGACCGACATGATAACGAGCGGCTGTGTGTACGAATGCAATGGCACGGCAATTAGTGCGTAGATTAGAAAGAATGCAGCGATAGAGGCGATGCTCAGGTTAAACAGGAAATCCGTGGTTTCCTGGCTTGCGCCTTCGAGGCCAAGACTGACGCCCGGGTATCGCGACATCAAAGCGGGCGCGAACTCCTCGCGAATCTCTTTGATAATCGGACCCGGCTCAACCAATTGCGGATCGATATCCGCCGAGACCGTGACCGATCGCCTTCGATTTTGTCGCGTAATAGTCGAAAAGGACTCACCGAAAGACACCTCTGCGACGGAATGAAACGGTACTTCATCACCGGCCGGCGTACGAATTCGCATGTTGTCCAGATCGGCAATAGAGCGTCGTTCATCGAGGGGATAACGGACCATGACCTTTAATTCATTCGGGCCGCGCTGAATTCGTTGCGCTTCCTCGCCATAAAAAGCCTGTCGCACCTGTCGGCCCAGTGATGCCATCGTCAATCCAAGCGCCTCGGCTTCGGGCTTGATATCGAGACTGATCTGCTGGCCACCTGCACTGGCAGAGTTGCGAATATCGAATACGCCCTCGTACCCCATGAACTTGCGCTCGAGCTCATCTGCAGCTGCCTGCAAAGAATCGAAGTCATTGCCGAACAATTTGAAACTCAACGGTGGGCCGCCACCGATATGCTGGCCACCGGAGAAAATGAGCTGTTTGACCCCTGGAATTTCGCCGACTCGATCCCGCCATAACGCCGTAATTTCGTCGCTATTCAGTATCCTGTCGCCACCGCGATCGAGTTCAGCGAACATCATCCCGCCAAAATCGCCTTGCGTGAACACTATGAAATGGTCAATCGGCTCATCGCTCCCCGGATTCTCGGCGACGTATTCCTGGTTGATCTCAAACACCGCATTCTCAATTCTCGAAATCGCCTTGTCCCGTACCGCCGGTGCCGTACCATTCTCCATCTCCATCTGAACCGAGATGAAATCACTCGGCGCCGTCGGGAAAATAACGAACCGAACGACACCACTTGCAATAACACCGCCCGTGAGAATAAGAATTGCCGCAAAAATACTCAACGTCAGGCCACGATTCCTGATCGATTTTTCGAGCAAAGGAACGTACCGATCATGAATCAGCGAGTGCAGGCCGTGTTGTGTCCTGCGCTGCAATTTCTGGAACAGCCGCGGAATACGTTCGCGAAATGTTATTTCTCGTTGCGGATTAAAGAGGTCTTCTTCATCCACGACTCCGATATTTGCGTGCACAAGGTGCGCCGGAAGAATCAGCTTTGACTCGATCAATGAAAACATCAGGCAGAGAATCACGACAACGCACATCGCCTCAAAAAATGGCCCTGCGAATCCTCCAACAAATAACATCGGCGTAAAGGCAGCGATTGTGGTCAGTACGCCAAAAGTCGCCGGCACCGCGACTCGTTTTGCGCCCCTAATGACATTGTCCAGATTGTGGCCATCTTTGCGGATCGTCGTATAGACGCTCTCGCCGATGATGATGGCGTCATCGACCACTATTCCAAGCACCAGGATAAAACCAAACAAACTGATCGTGTTGACCGTGACCGGCCACGGCCCAAGCGGCATCAGCCACAATGCGCCAAAGAACGTTATAGGAATGCCCAACATGACCCAGAACGCCACCTTCCATCGAAGGAACAGTGACAACACAAGGCACACGAGAATCGCACCCTGCGCCATGTTCTGCATCATCATATTGAGCTGGTCCTGCAAATAGAACGATCGATCCACCCACACCTCGATGTTCACACCGTCAGGCAGCGTTTTGTTTTTCTCAGCAACGTATTGCTTGACCGCATCGGCCGTCTTCAGTTCGCTTTGTTGCCCGATGGCCAGAACGCGCATGGATGCGGTCGGGTGCCCCATATAGCGGGCGTAGTCCTGAGTTTCCACAAAACCGTCTCGTATGAATGCGACATCGCCAAGCATCAGCCGGGTGCCATCCGGAAATGTGCGTAATACCAGATCAGCAAATTCCTGCCCGGTATAAACCTGCCCTTCGGTTCGCAACAGGATGTCACCACCGTCGGTCCGAATTGAGCCGCCAGGCATGTCGATCGACGAGTCCCGGATTGCCTGCGAAATCTCAGTCATCGTCAGGCCGTACTGGCGCAGTACATGTTCCGAAACCTCGACGCTGATCTCATAAGAACGACCACCCAGCGGGTCGACCGAGTTCACTTCCGGAATTCTGAGAAGCTCATTGCGGATTTCGTCGCCAAGCGACTTCTGTGCATACACGTCAAGATCGCCCGTAATTGTCAGGAATACGACGTGCAACTGGAATTCCTGTTTGTAAATGATCGGCTTCTCGGTAAGACCGGGAAACGTCGATATCGCGTCAACCTTGGTTTTAACTTCCGTAAGAATCTCGTTGATATCAGATCCAGCTGCGGTCTTCGCCCGAATCGTCCCCATCCCTTCGTTCGAACTGGAATTGATTTCGATGATGCCGGGCACGTCCTGAATTGCTTCTTCGACTTTTACGACGACGCCTTCTTCGACTTCCTGCGGTGCCGCGCCCAGGTAAGGCACGCGTACGATGACTTCATTGAAATTGAAGTCCGGCGAAGTCTGTTTTCGTATCGTAAATGCGGACACAACGCCGAAAGCGATAATCAGGAACATCAACAAATTGGCAGCAACATGATTTGCCGCAAACCAGGCGATCAGCCCCTTCTGCTCGGTTACCAGGTTTGGCTTCATATTCCGCTATCCCGTCTCATCGTCTAGCTGCGATCCGTCTCGACCAGATGTTGCTCTTCTTCGGCATGGTTGGGGTCCGGCGCCGAAACATTTTCCGTTCTGACCTTTATGCCGCTGAGTGGTGATTCAATAGTTGTCAGGCAAATGCGGTCACCCGCAACGACGCCGCCGCGAAGGTACGAAAAATGCGAATCCGAACGCAGCACGTCGACGGTGCGAATCTGAAGCCGGTCGTCGGCATCGACAAACATCAGCTGGTTGTTTGGCCGCAATGCAATACGGGGAACTCTCACCACGTTGCTAACCGTCATGCCGGCAATCTCTGCCGCAACAAAGGTACCCATTGGTATCGGCGTTTCATCGTTCGAACCGGCCTTTAATTTATAGGGGTCTTCGATGCGTGCAACGGCGTAGGTGACCCGACTCTTCTCGTCCACGATTCCTTCGGTCCGCACGATGCGTGCCTGCCAGAATCGCTTCTGGCCTTTTTGCAGGGCCGACAATTCAACCAGCGGCCCGTCGATACCGCCCGAACGACTGATATCTGTTGCGTCAGGCAGCTCGATAAATGCCAGATCCTGATCCGTGAGCGGGAGTCGAATCTCGGCGTAGTCCGTGGCAAACGTAATGCCCAGTCGCGTGCCCGGGCCTACAAACTGGCCAAGATCAGCATCTTTGGCTCGCACCATGCCGTCGTAGGGCAGGCTGATGCGGGTTCGTTCGAGGTTTCTCCGGGCGTTGGCAAGATCGGCTTCAGCAGCAGCAAGCGCCGCGGCCGCCGATGCGTACTCGGATTCAGCACGATAGCCCTGGCTGCGTAACTTTTCGGCACCGTCAAATTCGATCTGTCGTTGCGTAAGCATCGCGGAGGTACGATCAACCGCCACCGCGTAGTTAGTCGGGTCAATGCGCATGAGCTCTTCGCCCGACTGGAACACACCACCTGGAATATATTTCGGAGAGATACCGACAATCGCGCCCGAAATCTCGGCGCTCAGTATTGTTTCGGTTCGTGGTCGGACAGTGCCCTGACTGGCAATCCTGAAATCAGCATCCATGGCCTCAAGGGTCATGACCTCCACGAGTGGCGCGACGTCTGACAGGTCCTTCGTCTGCGGCGGTGGCTTCATTTTGCTCAAGCCGAACGAGCCCAGAATCGCGAACGCGAATATGGCTGTGATCAGTAAACCGCGTTTTAGCTTGCGATTCATGCAGTTAGCCCTTTGGTGGCAATATGAACTTTGTTATTTGACGGCCCGAATCCACAGGGCCGCGGCAGTTGAGCCGTATTATGCCCTTTCCGGCCGCCCAGTCCGCAAGGAACAAGCGGCATTCTCTTTGCAGGCCCCGGCCAGGACGTTCCCTTCGACAGGATGTTTCGCCGGGCCATTTGGTCGCGCATTCGTGCGGCGCCTCATGTGCGCCGGTTGGACCGCCATGCATCCCAGCTGAAGAGGATGACTGCTACCCATATACAACCAAAGCAGAACAGGTGGGCTGTCGTGAGTTGCTCGCCGTAGATGACTCCGACCATGAACTGGATCGTCGGCGCGATGAACTGCATCATGCCCAGAGTACTCAGGTTCAGACGTCTCGCCGCCAACGCGAAAAAAAGCAGCGGGACCACGGTTATTGGCCCGGCGGCGATCAGGACGAGAGATTCAGCCAAGCCCGCTGTGCCAAAGACTGCCTGCCCCTGTGCTATCAGCCAGACCAGGTAAATTGCCCCAAATGGAAGCAGCACCAGCGTTTCGACAAACAGGCCTGCCATTCCACCAATCACGACTTTCTTCCGGATCACGCCATAAATCGTAAAACTGGTGCCAAGAAACAATGCGATTGCCGGTACCTCGCCACCACGCACGGTCAAAACCACCACCCCCAGCGCGGCAAGCGCAACTGCAAGTATTTGAGGTCGGCGCAGTTTTTCACCAAGCAGGAACACACCGACGACCGCAAACAACAGCGGATTGATGTAATAGCCGAGGCTCGCCTGGAAAATCTGGTCCTTTTGCACGGCCCAGATGTAAACAAGCCAGTTACCGGCGATAAGCACAGCGGTAATGGTCAGGTACGAAAGCATCCCGGGATGTGAAAGTGCCCGCCACACTTCGGCCCACTGCCTGCGAAAGTAAATAATCAGCGCACCGAAAGGCACGGCCCAGATAACCCGATGTACAAGGACCTCCGGGGACGATACGTCCTTGACGAGAATGAAATACAGCGGCAAAACACCCCAGGACAGATAGGCGATCAGGGCAGATATGATTCCGTCTCGTGCTTGCTTTTCGGGAGATTCGTCCACGACATTTGTAGCTGAATTCGTCACGCGTTCAGGTTCCGTACCAGGCGACGTGAATCGCCCCGGCCATGCCGGATCTCCTTGCTGGACCGTCCAGGCAGATTAAGTCAACAACAGGCACCGAAGGCTACCCGGTTCCAGTTGTTGAGTCGAAGAGTTTATCCAGTCGTTCCGCGGCGCACCGCTTGCATACAGCCGAACGGTTCAACAATCGCCCTGATGCCAAACAGAGACAGTGTCGATCGTGAAGTTATCGAGGTACTATTTCGACATCACCGGTAGATATTCGCCAAGGGATCAGCGATGACTAAATCCGTTTTGCGCCTTTTATCAGCAGCATCTGTTCTCTTTACGTTAGCCGCATGTGGTGGTGGCGGCGGTGGCGGATTCTCTCCCCCTCCAACAAGTGGTTGGCAACCCGGTGTATTCCTGGCAGCGTCGACGTTTCAAAACCGCTGCGCTGTGCCGCGTACCGGGCCAGACCCGACAAACGGCAATCAACCCTATCCCGACATCCAGGGCACCACGACGGACGAAAACAATTTTCTTCGATCTTTCACCAATAACACGTATCTATGGTACGACGAGATTACCGACCGGGACCCTGCCACTTTTCCGAACACACAGGATTACTTCGATCAGCTGAAAACGTTCGGCACGACGCCGACGGGAACCCCGAAGGATCAGTTCAGTTTTTATTTCGACACCCAGGAATGGTTCGATCTGTTTCAGGGCGGTGTGTCAGCCGGTTACGGTGCAAACTTCGCGGTTATTTCTGCTACCCCTCCACGTGAAGTGATTGTTGTCTATACAGAACCCAACTCCCCTGCCACTAACGCGCCAATGCCGCTGCTTCGCGGTACCAAAATCCTTTCCGTGGATGGAACGGATATCAATACGACAACGCAGGCTGGCGTAGACATCCTGAACGAGGGCCTGTTTCCCAGCGTGCTCGGCGTGCCGCACACTTTTGTCGTTCAGGATGTAGGGGAAACTGGTAGTCATTCGGTAACGTTGACGTCGGCCACGATCACTGATGCCATGGTACAAAACACGAAAGCCATCACCACGCCGGGCGGCGACCGCGTCGGTTACATGACGTTTAACTATCACCGGGCACCTGCCGAGGCCGAGCTGGTAACCGCGATCAATACGCTGAGAGGCGGCGCAGGCATCGATGACCTGGTTCTCGATATCCGCTACAACGGTGGTGGATTTGGTGACATTGCAAATCAACTGGCTTACATGATCGCCG
The DNA here is from genome assembly GCA_027621915.1 of Pseudomonadota bacterium. Lineage (GTDB taxonomy): Bacteria > Pseudomonadota > Gammaproteobacteria > Steroidobacterales > Woeseiaceae > SZUA-117. The sequence continues at coordinate 80,078 of JAQCAD010000009.1, read as the reverse complement.
GAGCCAGCAACACGGCAGGAAAAACCTTTGACCTTTTGCAGTTCAATAGCAAGCACCCTTCGACCAATCCGATAACCGGGCAGCCACTGGCGCCGGACGCATTCCATAACCAGACGCTCGAATTTTCATTGGACGCGGGAACAGCACTGCCAACACTGGATCTTGCCCGCGTTTTCGTCATCACCGGGCCGGGAACCTGTTCGGCAAGCGAACTCATTATAAACGGGCTCAGGGGCGCGGATATTCAGGTCATCCAGATCGGCTCGACGACCTGCGGCAAGCCTTATGGTTTTTATGAGGAACCAAACTGTGGCACCAGCTATTTCCCTATCCAGTTTCGTAGCGTGAATGACAAGAACTTCGGCGACTACACGGACGGCTTTGTACCGTCGGCAGTTGACGATGCAATGGCAAATGTCCTTGGTTGTTCTGTACCGGACGATTACACAAAGCAACTTGGCGATGCGGCTGAAAATCGTCTGGAAGTTGCACTGGCCTACCAGGCCGGCCTGGGATGTATCACGCCCGTTAGTGTCGGACCACGTGTACTTGGAAAACCGGGCTTCACGCTCGACGCAGTCGATGCGGTGCTCTACAGATCGCCGTTCGACTCCAACATTGTCATGAGACGACCGAGATGATGTTCAGACATCTGATTGCGGCGACAATCGCACTTGCAGCTTTGGGATGCCAGACAGTTGGCGGCGACTATGACAAACCCGCACGCATTGTAGACAACAACGATGCGAGCCGCGTGGCGCTTCAGGAAACGGTCAATGCAGTCTTCGGAACCCATGTAACGCTTGCTGACAATGCGTTAACGGATGCCAGCGTGTTAACCATAGAGCGCAGCCCGCGGCCGACGATGGAAAACCCCAATCCGCTGGGTCGAAACATGGAAATGCCGATTCAACTCCGACTGGTCATTAACGGCACAGACTGCATTCTGATCGATCAGCGCGACCGGTCACGCCACATACTTGCCAGCACGAGCTGCGAAGCTGAATAAAACAACCGGGAAGTATAAAGTCGCCGGAACCCGTTTTTTCGAGACGTTATGCTGATTGCCCGGGGCCTGTTTTCACTCAATTGAGCTCTGCGAACAACGGCATGATTGGCGCGCTGACGATTCCAAAGGTAACATGACCCCCGAAATTGCCCAATGAACAGAAATTCCAGCTAATCCGGATTGTCTTTTGACCGAATTTTCAAATATTTGCATGCGAACAACGCAAAACAGGGGAAACGATGAGCGTCGTTAAGAAATTATTCGTAGTCGTATTAATGGCAGCGGTTGGTGTAACCGTCATCGGCTGCAACGATATTGATACACAATCGGTACCTGCCGCTACCGAATCGTCTGTCCTCGAGGCGACGTCTCAACACGAGGCGATTTCTGAATACGGCCGCCGGTTGTTGCGTGAAACCGCCGCGCTTATTGGGCCCGGAAACCCGGACCCCGAGATGAGATACAGCGGCAATCAGCTGGCATGTGCATCGTGCCACATGGACATTGGCGCAACGCCCGGCACGCTTTCCTTATTGCCGACGGCAAGTCGGTACCCGGGAGATTCCGCCCGCGACGGCGGAATGCGGGATTTACAGGATCGCATCAATGGCTGCATGGAGCGCAGCATGAACGGTCGTATGTTTCCGCGCGACAGCGTGGAGATGATTGCGATGGAGACATACATCAATGACCTTGGCGTGCAGTATGACGCGATGACCGAAAGTCAACGAACAGCGGTCGAACCCGAGAAATTCAAGGAGCCGGATCGAGCCGCTAACGTCGAAGCCGGCCGTGTTGTATACCAGGAGCGGTGTGTAGTCTGTCACGGTGCCGAAGGACTTGGACTACAGATAGCGGCCAGCGCCGGAGGCGCCTACATTTTCCCGCCGCTTTGGGGACCCGACAGCTACAACAATGGCGCCGGCATGACCCGCGTGCTGACGGCGGCGAATTTCATAAAAGCGAAAATGCCGCTCGGTCTGCCTAATCTGACAGATGATCAGGCATACGACGTATCGGCCTTTGTCAATTCGCATGAGCGCCCGACCAAACCCAATCTCGAAGTGGATTTTCCGGATAAAGCGCGCAAGCCGGTCGACAGCCCGTATCCGCCATACGCAGATCCGTTCCCGCAAGAGCAACACATACTGGGGCCCTTCAAGCCAATTCGCGAGTATTACGAGAACCTGAAAAAAGAAAGCCCGGCAGCTGACGACGCAAGGTAAGCCGACGCAGCTGACGGGCAATTCGAATCGTTATTGCGAAGGACGCAATTAACGCATATTGGAGAGCTCTGTGCCGTTGATCGGGATCATCAGGTGAGCGCTGTCAGATCCTTCGCGCATCATCCATGGCATTCCCTTGCCGGCAAGGGCGTTATCACGCTGGCTGCCTGTCGGCATCCCGAGCCCGACCGAAGTCGCGTTGGGTAATCTCATTACCCACAACAACTTGAGACGATCGTCCTCTTCGTAGAGACGATAACCGACCTGGCCAAATTTCCGCGGTGCAACTTCTCCGGCCGCTTCTGCTGCCGCAATCGCCGCCTGGACTTCCTCGTTCGATTTGCCTTCTGCGGTCAGTTTCGCCTGAAGATCCATCGATGCCAGGTTGTCTTTATGACCACATCGCGTAAATCCTGATTCGTCATCACGCGTCTGACACACGATCATATTCGAACCTTCACGCAATGTTTTGCGCATGCCATTTTCATAAGTCACAACCGCGGCACCGTCTCTGAGGTCTTCTGGCAACGGCAGAGTTGCATGCGCAACCATGTCTTGCATGCCCTTCGTATCCATCGCCATTTTCGCGCCGCCTTTGTTCGACAACTCAGTTCCATTAATCGGAATCATCAGGTGTGCACTTGGCGTACCTTCACGCATCATCCAGGGACGACCCATTCCTGCCAGCGCGTTGTCGCGTTGACTTTCAACAGACAATCCGAGTTCTTCTGACGTGGCGTTCGGTAACAAGATGACCCACAACAACTGAATGCGGTCGTCTTTCTCATAGAGCCGATACATCATCGAACCGAAAGGCGACGGCTCGATCGTGCCTTCTGATTCTGCTGCAGCAACTGCAGCCTGAAGTTCTTCACCTTCCAACCCGCCAGCAGCAAGCTTCGCCGAAAAATCGCGGCGACCGGCGGTGACTTTCGGAAAGCACATCGTGAAACCGTTTTCGTCTCGCGGCTTGCATTCGACGTGATTCGAGCCACCACGCAACATGACTCTCTGGCCATCCTCGTCGTAATCAAAAACTGCCGCTCCAGCGCGCAGATCCTCGGGTAACGGTTGAATCGCCTGCGCGATCAACTCGTCAGTTGACTGGGCATTGGCTGACACTACTGCAATTAGACTTGCCAGCAACCCTGCAACTGTATTGGTAATCTTCATTTCGTAATTCTCCATTCTGTCTTAACCTGCAAAAAGATAGCTGTAGCCATATTCCTGGGCACGCATCACCGCCATAACCCCCGCGGATACGAATCGGCCGTTGGGAATAACCGAGGCCACAAACTCATTGTAAATATCGTCCGCATCTCCGCGACCCGCTCTCGACATTGCCCGTGCAAAGGATTTCGTCGCCTGATTGCAAATCGCGAACTGTACGCCGCGCGGCAAAAGCGAATCGATTGTCGAACCGAGGTTCGGCATCATGCCGCGATCCGTGTGTCGCATCAGATTGACGTCAGGCGCTTTTCCCGTCAGCGGATCCGGAAAATTCAACTCTGCGTTAAACTCTTCCCCGTATTTCTTCCAGACCTCATCGCCGAAACCAAATACGGTCGAGTCGTGGCGTAGACAGACGATCATGGCATTTTCCGTATCGTTTCCATCGTAAGCATCACGGTGGGCATTCAAAATATTTCGAGCGTAATGCAAAGCGGCCGCTCCGCCATTCACACTGGCGGAGTCAACGAATGCCCTGTGAACTCCGGGAAGCTCGTTCATCCAGGCGTCCTGCTGATGCCGGGCAGGCTGAAATCCCACCGATTCCGCACTGGCAGACGCACCCGCCAGATACATTCCGGTCGCGGCAACGCCGACTCCTGTTAACAACGCACGGCGCTGCACCAAACTTTCTCTCTGGTCTGTCATTCTTTCCCCCGGGGCGCATGGGCCCATATCGAAATTATTTTGCCGGGACATTCAACTACACCGGGGAACCACCGTCAATCGCGCAGGAACCGTTACTGGGCCTTATGTCTGGTTGAAACGAGTTAATAGGCGATTGCATAGCAGTCGCGGCGCGGGTCTGCTGCCGCAATGCGATTGCCGGTATCCGGATCCAGCATGACTGCTGTTGCACATCCCGATACCTTAAATGGCGGAACGACCGTGACATCGTGACCTCTTTCCCGCATCGCGCCAATAACTTGTGGATCGATATTCGCTTCCATGTTGACTCGATTGAAGCCGGTCTCGTGCGGCCAGAATGATGCATAGAAATGCAGCGTCTGAACTCGCGGCCATTCGAAAGCGCCGTGCAAATTCGGATACCAGTCTGACTGAAACTCAACGACGTTGAGGAGGGATTGCAAAATCGTCTGCTCCTGGTTGTCGCCACCCGGCGTGCCGATCGCCATGAAAGGCTCGTTGTTTTTAAAGACGATGCTCGGTGTCAGCGTGTAACGAGGGCGCGACCATGGCCGTAACTGAGCCGCCCTGCTCTTGTCGAGCCAGAACTGTTCACCTCGCACACTCATGGGTATGCCGGTTGTGCCGAGGATTACGGCGCCACCGATCCAGCCACCACTTGGCGTACTGTCGAAGACATTGCCCTCTTCATCGATGATTGCGATGTGCGATGTGTCTTTGAGCGATTCGGGAAAATCCGTCAGGTTCGCCCCAAGCGTCGCAATCGACTCACTTTCGCCGGCTACCCAGTACCGCCAGGAGTCAACCGACGTATCGAACGGCAGCGGATTGCCTGCTGCAAATATTCTGGACGCCCGGGACATGTCGATTTCTGCTGCACGCTGTTTCGCGTACGCTTTCGAGAGCAATCCCTCGGCAGGAACTTCAACGAAGTCCTGATCGGCATAGTAAGTATCGCGGTCGGCGTACGCGAGCTTGAGCGCCTCGATCAACACGTGAAGATAATCGGCACTGTTGTGCCCCATCGCACGCAGATCGAAATTTTCGAGGATGTTGAGCGCCTGCAACAAAGTCGGCCCCTGACTATTGAACGGCTGTTTGAATACCGTGTAGCCCTTGTAAGTTGTCGACACCGGGTCCTCAACGCGTGCGTAGAATTCAGCAAAGTCTTCGATCGTGTATGGCGCCCCGTTTTTCTGGAGAAATTCGACCATCTCGCTTGCGATGTCGCCTTTGTAGAAGCGATCCCGTGCAGCGATGATGCCGTTAACGCGCCCGTTGCCGCTCGCGATTTGCTCTGCGGCAACCATTCGCTGCAGCGTTCTCGCCATATTGGGAAGCCGGATCGTTTCGCCAGCCTGGTAGAAAGAGCCGTCAGCCTTCAACCAAACCAGCCGGTTGTAAGGCCACTTGCCGATAAAATCAATTTCGCTCTCAATCGATTGAGTCGTTCGCGGACGAAGTGCAAAACCCTGTTCGGCATATTCGATCGCGCGCTTTGCAACCTGCTCAAAACTCATCGTGCCCCATTGTTCAAGCACGGTAAGTGCACCATGCAGCGCACCGGGCACGACAGAGGCATCGAGACCCTGTCCCTGCAATGTTTTTGAATTGCGAACATAGTCGTCGATACTGGCGGCGGCCGGCGCCCAGCCTTGCCCCGTCACGGATGTCACCTTCCCTTCGCCCTTTGGATAGACCAGGATCAGTGCCTCGCCACCAATGCTGTAAAGATCCTGCTCGACAACACCGCCAACGAGCAGCGCAGCGACTCCTGCATCAAAAGCATTACCGCCCTGTTGCAATACTTCGAGCGCCGCCGCGGTGGTCAGTGGATGACCGGCAGAAACACCTGCATTACGGCCGATTACCGGCGGGCGCAACGGACCTTGCGGATAGGCAGCCGGTGACGACGTCGCAACCGGGGCCGATTGCACGGCCGGTCGCTCTGTCGCACACGAAACAAGCACTGCAAGGAATACGCAGACACAAACCCATATCCTGATATGACTTTTCATCATGATGGCGCCCTAATCCTCATTCTTATAGATAACAACGCCACCGACGACGGTCATCAATACATCGATGTTCAACAACTCGTGCGGGGCGATGTGTCGCGGATCGTCGCCAAGAACCGTAAAGTCTGCGTATCGCCCAACGGTAAGCGCACCGAGTCTGTCTTCCTGAAATGCAGCGTAGGCATTTCCCGCGCTCATTGCCCGCAACGCCACATCCACGCCAACCGACTGCTCGGGAAACCAGCCACCATTTGGCGCGCCATCAAATCCCGTGCGGTTGACCAGCGCGTTCAATGTCGTCCTGGGATCCCCGGAATCCGACGCCGGATAGTCCGTACTCGCCGCAAACCTGGCCCCTGATTCAAGCAGGTCACGAATCGGCATAATCCACGGCGCACGTTCAGCGCCCACTCGATCGACACCCCAACGCTGGTATTCCCCGATAAAAACCGGCTGCATCGATGCAACAACACCAAGCTCGGCGATTCTCGGGAGGTTAGGCGGCGAAATGATGGATGCGTGTTCGAGCCGGAAACGCTCCTCTGCCGGAACATTGTTTCGTTCGATCGCATCGAGCAATCGTTCGACACCGAGGTCTCCGATTACGTGGCCATTGACCTGGAATCCACGTTCGCGCGCTGCAATGATAAATGCATCGAGATCCGCATCGCTCATTTGCTGCAGACCTGACGTCTCCGGCGCGTCGCTGTAGGGTTCGGTCATCTCCGCACCACGGGCGCCGAGCGCCCCGTCAATCATAATCTTGAAACTTCTTACGGTAAGCCGGTCGTCCACCGAATTTATCTCGGGCCCCGTCTCCAGGTAATGCGCGACTGCCTGATCGCCCTGGGCCATCGAATAAATTCTAATCGGCAATTCACCGGCGCCCTGCAACTTCCTGAAGACGCTGATCTGCTCAAGACTGGATCCCGCATCGTGAACACCGGTCAATCCCCAGCGGCTGTACTGGTCGAGTGCCCTGCGGATATAACGTTCCTGGTACTCCGGCGTGTTCATGTCCGGCATGGCGGCGCTGATCAGATCTGTCGCCTGCTCGAGCATCATGCCGGTCGCATTGCCGTCGCTATCGCGAACAACCCGGCCGCCCGGCGGATCCTGTGTATCCGGGTCAATGCCGGCGGCTCGCAATGCGGCCGAATTGACCCAGGCCGAGTGGCCGCCAATACGCTGCAGCATGACCGGATTTTCGGGACTTGCAGCATCAAGATCTGTTGCCCTCGGATAGGCCGGGAGATCGAAAAAACCCTCATCCCAGCCGCGACCCACGATCCATTCGCCGGCCGGCGTCACATCGGCGATTCCGGCCACCGCATCGGAAACCTGCTTCTTTGTCATTCCTTGTACGTTCAAATTAATGAGCGACGAGCCCAGCCCCGAAATATGCACATGACCGTCGACCCAGCCGGGAACCGCGACGCCAGGCACTTCAGTAACTTTCGTGTTGCTGCCAGCAATCGCCAGTACCGATTCGGCGGGCCCGGCCGCGACAATAAACCCATCCTTAACCGCCAGTGCTGCAACTTCATCAGGCCCGTCACCGAGCGTGACAAAAGTGCCCAGGAAAATCTGCTCGGGCGCGTCACCTGCCTGCTTTTCGGACTGGCAACTGAAAACCAACAGGGTTGCGGATAAAATCGCTGCGATACGCCAGTATGGACTCGTGATCATTTCTTAAATTTCCCCAAGTGACCGGCCAATGTAGCGTGACCCGACGCGTCTATCCAGCGCAGAATGACTTACGACAAGCTCAAAACTTTTCATAAGTCTCCGATTTCATAGCCATTTCTATCACGTGCCACATACAAAATTGGTATGATCGCACGCAACTCACAGGAGACCGGACCATGGAAAGACCGCCCCTGCACATCGATCACAGCGACAGTCCTGACCAGCCCGACGGTTATGCCCCAGGAGTTTCCACTTGAGCATTATCGCTGAACTCAAGCGCCGCAATGTTTTTCGCGTCGGCATTGCCTATGCAATTACGACCTGGGTTTTGCTGCAAATCATCGATGTCGTCGCGCCAATTCTCGAGTTGCCGGAGTGGGCGCCAAAACTGGTTTTCGTCATTCTCGCTATCGGCTTCTTCCCGGCACTTATTTTCGCCTGGGCCTTCGAACTGACCCCCGAGGGCCTCAAGCCGGAAAAAGAAGTCGACCGAACCGTATCGATAACCAATGTCACCGGCAAGAAACTCGACCGGATGATTATTGGCGTACTCGCCATCGCGGTCGTGTTGTTGCTCACGGACAAGTTCACGGGTTCATCCAACACCAGTCCCGAGGTAACGGTGACCGGCAGCAAATCCATCGCGGTGCTGCCCTTCATCAACATGAGTTCGGATGCCGAGCAGGAATATTTTTCCGACGGTATTACCGAGGAGATCCTCAACTCGCTGGCTGCTGTAAAAGAATTGAAGGTTGCGGGACGCACCTCGTCTTTCGCATTCAAAGGCCAGAATGATGATCTTCGAAAGATTGGCGATACGCTGGGCGTTGATCACATCCTCGAAGGTTCCGTCCGGAAAGCTGGCGCGAAAGTTCGCATTACTGCCCAGCTCATCCAGGTTGAGGACGGTTTCCATCTCTGGTCGGAGACCTACGATCGCGAGCTCACCGACGTCTTCGCCATCCAGGAAGAAATCGCGACTGAGATCCTGGCACAACTTCGTGCAACGCTGCTCGATGAGGAAGCTGGGGCATTTGAAGCGCAACGAACGGATCCCGAAGTCTATGATCTTTACCTGCTGGCAAGACAACGGATGTACAACCGGACCCGGCAAACGATTGAGAGTGCCGTGGATCTTCTCGACAAGGCAATTACCATGGATCCGGATTATGCGCCGGCCTATGCGCAGCGCGGCATTGCAGCCATATTCCTGTCGAAAGGATCATATGGAACGATGCCCGACGCAGAAGCGCACAAGCAGGCGAAACCATACATCGATCGTGCACTTGAACTCGATCCGCAGCTGGCCGAGGCGTGGGCCGGGCTCGGTCTTTACTTCAATCAGCAGCCATCCATGCATGAGGAAGCGATCAGCGCTTTGACCAAGGCGCTGGAACTCAACCCCAACCTGATCGATGCGAGTAACTGGCTCTACATAGCATTCGGTGCGATCGGCGAAGAAGCAAACGGGCTGGCCCTAATTGAAGACATGACCGAAAAGGATCCGCTCTATCGGCCGGGGTTCGGCAATGGCGTGCAACAGTTCAATAATTTCGGACAACCGGAAAAGGCGCAGGCCCTGATCGACCGTTTTCGAGCCTTCGACCCGAACGACCCGCAACTGTTTCAGGCGGACGCGTTACATCAGTTCTACAGGGGCGACGTGGCCGCCGGCTATTCGATGGCTGAGAAGGCGATCGAGCTTGCACCGACAGACAATGTGGCACGATTCGTCTGGTCGGTCGCATTACTGCAGTCCGGTCAGGTCGGAAAACTGGCAGACGAGGGTCAGGACGGTTTCCGGGTCGACGCACTGGATGCAATGGGTCGGCGCGACGAAGCGTTCAGGCTCGCGTATGAACAGGCGGAGCAAGGCAATCTTGAAAGCCTGTTTACCCTGATGAACCGGGCGGGTCGCAGCAAAGACGTAACCGACTATGTCGAAGAACGCTGGCCGACCTTAAACGCATTCGCGACCGACTACCCGCACGACGGTTCAGGGCACGGCGTGATGGCAGAGCTCGCGCTCGCCTATTCCCGTGCTGGAAATTCAGAGAAGGCCGACGAAGCGATTTCGTTCCTGGAAAAAGCGATGAACGAATTGTCTGCGCAAGGCGTGGACCAGTTCGTTTTCATGCTGCAGAACGCGGGGTATTTCGCCTTGAGTGGAGACCACGAGTCGGCGCTTACCTGGCTGGAAAAATCCATATCAAGAGGACTCCAAACTTACGCTCCGCTAACAACTTTCAGCCCGGTCTTCGAATCGCTAAGTGATGATCCTCGCTTCATCGAAATCGAAGCGACGATGGTCGCTAACATTAACGAGGATCGGGTAGCGATCGGGCTTTCGCCCATCGACCCGTTCCTCGCATTCTGGCAGTAATCCCGTTTGACGAGTTCCGGCAGGAGGTATCGACATGAACGTTGCGCTGGCTTCACTTTGGTTACCCATTTTGCTTTCGACGATTATCGTATTCGTGGTGAGCAGTCTCATCTGGGCCGTCATTCAGTATCACAATGCAGACTGGCAAAGATTGCCGAATGAGGAAGGGGCGAGATCTGCGTTAACGGGCGTGACGCCCGGGCAGTATTCAATACCGCACGCGGCAGACAACAAGACCAAGCAAAGCGAAGCCTGGCAGCAGAAATATAAGGAAGGCCCAGCTGCGTTTATCGTTGTGGTTCCCCACAACCTGACGGGCATGGGCAAACAGATGACGCAATGGTTTATCTACATTGCCATCGTTTCTGTATTCGTGGCCTACCTGACCAGCGTGGCGTTCATGCCCGGCACCGAATACCTGAAGGTATTCCAGGTTGCCAGCACAGTCGCGTTTCTCTCCTATTCCGGTGCACACGGTCTTGGCTACATCTGGTTTGGCCATACGACGGGCAGGTTCCTGAAAGACCTGTTTGACGGGCTCGTGTATGGACTTTTGACCGGTGGCGTTTTCGGCTGGCTCTGGCCATAGCTGGACAACAGGGCTGGACAATGGGGTCAGAGCCGGGCTCTGACCCCATCCACACTATTTTCTGAAATCGATGTCCAGCTCTGCGGCAACGTAGAAGATCGTCGCATACGCCGCTGTCAGGTAACGCATGTCCTCAGGAATTATCTTGTCAAACGTATCGTTCGACGTGTGGTGGTACATAAAGTAGTCATTCGAATTCTGGTTGAACCCCAGCGCCGGCATCCCTGCTCTGCCGAGCACACTCATATCCGAATCACCGGTTGCATCGTTCGCGTCACTCCATTCGATACCGAGTGGCGCTATTAACTTGTACATTTCGCGCACGACTGCAACCGATGCGTCGCCAACGCCGGACGTCAGCGTGTTGATCCTGCCGCCACCGCCGTCGACTTCCGCACCCAGCAAATGGTCGTTCAATTCTTCCCGATGCGCTTTCGCGTACGCCTGCACGCCGACGAGACCGATCTCTTCGGCACCGAACAGGATCACACGGATGCTGCGTCGTGGTCGCTGATCCATCTGCCCAATGAGGGCGGCAGTTGCCATCATCGATCCGACACCGGCACCATCATCAATTGCACCGGTTCCATCGTCCCAGGAATCAAGGTGAGCGCCCAGTACGAGGTATTCGTCCGATCCATCACGCCCGGTAATTTCCCCAATGACGTTCGCGCCAACGACCGGGCCGGTAATTTCTGATGTCATGTTCAACTTCATCGTTACGGGTCCACCGCGACTCAACATGTTCTGCAGCAGGATTGCGTCCGGCGCGGACAACGCGGCCGCTGGAATTTTCCTTACGCCATCCTCGTAGCCATAACCGCCGCCTGTATGACCATTGCGATTATTATCGATACCCACCGAACGAATGACGATCGCTTCAGCGCCGCGTTTGGCGGCCTCGACATGCCCGCGTCCGCGCGCCCGGGTTCCCTGCCCGTATCCACCCAATTCCGATTCACCGGGCGATGGCACGTAGTCCGCCATGCTGAAGGACACGAAAGCGATCTTGCCTTTCAGGCTGTCGCCTGCCGGCACCGCAAGAAGATCATCGAAAGTTGCGAATTCGGCGACCTCGCCAACGAGATCACCGTTGGTGCCGACGCTGTAGCCGAGCGCTGTCAGGACGAGATTCTGCGGATACGGCGAAACGATTTCTGCTTTGGCGTCTCCGCGAATCCAGCCGCGGTCTACCGTAAACTCTTCCGCCCACACACGATCGAAACCGAGTTCTTCAAATTTTGCCTGCGCCCATGCGATAGCGCGCTTGTCCCCTTCCGTACCGACCCGGCGTGGCCCGACTTCGGTCGTAATCGATTCCACAATGTCGACCGGCAGGTTGTCGAGTAATACACGCTCGCGAAGCAGTATCGCGTTATTGGCCAATTCAGCCGGAATGATCGAGTTATCGATCTGCAAATCACGTAACGAGTCATCGGCCATTGCCGGTGCGCCCAGCAACAATACGAATGTCAGTGAAACAAAGCTCGATCCCGCTTTTCTTGGTCTCATCGTTTTCGATCCATTATTATTGAAGATTGTAATGACGGAGTTTGCCGGTCGGTGAAAACAATTGCACGCCAACGTGCAGCATTACATCGTTTTACCATACGCTGCCGAGGGCAACCCGGATCGCTTCTCCGCTGACGCCGCTGGATTCTTCAGACGCGAGAAATGCAATTGTCTCCGCCACTTCTTCCGGCGTGGCGACCCGCCCCGGCGGATAAAGAGCCGCTCGCTCTTCCCACACCTGATCAACACCGATGCTGCGATCGCTCGCCTCCTGGCGGGCCGAACGTTCCGCCATCTCGGTTCGCACCCAGCCAGGTAAAACAGCATTTGATGTAACGCCGTATGCCCCGGCATCCAGCGAAACCGAACGCATCAATCCAAGCAGCCCGTGTTTGGAGCTGTTGTAGGCGCTTCCCGCAGGTTCGGCCACCAGCCCGGCCGTAGAGCTTGTATAAACGATTCGGCCGTACCCGCGTGCGACCATGCCTTTCAATATGAGCCTCGAAAGATGAAACGGACCGTCAAGATTGACGCGCATCGTTTCAGCCCATACGTCCGGGTCCTGATCCCACACCACTCGCTCATGCGCTGAACCAATGCCGTGGTTGCAGACAAGAATTTCAACAGGGCCCAATCGACTTTCTGTTTCGGCGACGGCATATGCACAACCATCCGGGGTACCGAGGTCTGCAACTGTATATTCGAGCCCCATCTCGACCAGTTCCGATTCGCTTCTCGCGACACACATGACACGCGCACCGCGCGACGCCATGAGTCTTGCGGTTGCGCGGCCGATACCGCGACCAGCGCCAGTGATCAGCGCGACTCGCCCTGTAACTCCCGCCATATTGAAATTGCTCCCGGTAACAGTCCGGGTTCAGTATAAGGAAAAGGGGCCGGATTCGCCCGACGGAAATGCCCAGGATTTTTCGGTTGCTGCAGATTGTTATTCTCGGCAACGACCACACGGACAATTAACGTCGAGCCAATCGGCCCCTCAGGTTTTACAGGCAGTAATTAATAACTAGGTCCGGACTCGTATGTCAGACCTACTTTGCCTGCCTGGTCCTTCACAGCTTCGTAAAGTTTGGCGTCCAGGGAATCTGCCATGCCGCCGGCTTCCTCTACTTTCTTCGCAAGGAACTCATCCCGATCATCAGCCAGCGACCGGATTTGTCGCTGAATATCGGCGCGCTCACCTGCCAGCTGTGCGATATAGGCTTTCTGCTCTTCGGGAGCCATTGGTTTCAATGCCGCCGGCAAGTCGTCTTTCTCTATTGCTTCCAGCTCGACGTCGCCACTGGCGACCGCATCAACCAGTTCCTTCTCACCAAGCAGGTTCTCTCGTCCGGCCGCCGCGGAATTGAAGACACCTCGTCTGGCCAGGGCACCCACAGACGACGCAGATGCGATTTGCCCGCTCGAGGCGAATTTCGCCTCCGTCCTCTCACGCTCCTCGTCCGTTCCGTAGGACAGGCGAGTCGCATCCAGCTTGGCCGACAGATCCGCGATTTCCTTGTCGAACGGAGATTCATAAGCGACGGCACCGCCGGCCTGATCAACCTGGAAAAAATTTCCATTACCAAGGCTTGCAATTGTCGTCCATGGTACGACTGTCGTCGGGATGTTGCCGGACTGAATTGTGTTGATGACGATTCCTTTTTCGTTCGCAGCGGCGACAATAGCCGGATACTGAACTTCGTGGTAATCCATATGCGGCGGCGCATCACCTACCAGGAAAATAACCTGGTATGCCTGATCCGCCCGGCTCCATGTCATGCTGTGCACGGCATCGTAAAGCGCCTTGTTGACACTCTCCGGAGTATCGCCGCCACCACCGGCCTGGAACTCCATCAGGCTGGCGTAAACTGAATCCAGGTCACCGCTCAGATTCACTACCCTGGTGACGTATTCGTCACCCTTGTCGCGATATCCCACGAGACCAATGCGAATGTCAGGCGTCGGCTGAGCGGAAGCCATGGTCGATGCGATCGACCATATTTTCTCTTTGGCTGTCTCGATGAGCCCGGACATGCTGCCGGTTGTGTCGAGTACAAATACCACGTCAACGACCGGTCGTTGCGATGCAACGTGTTGGTCGATCTGGACCGACTTGGCGTTTAGTTGCGGGTAGTACGCCACGGCGCCAACTGTAAGCGCGAAAAGCGCTATTCCTACTAGTTTCGTTTTCATGAATAAATCCTCTCGAAAATTACTGGGTAAAAATCTGTTGCAGCGCCTGGTCTGCCTGTCGGCGCGCGCGATCAAATGGTTCGTTGTCTGTCGCGGGCGGTTGGCCGGTTTTTTTCACTTTCGCGATGCTTGCGGGGATGGCAACGAACAAGGCCTGCACCAGGAAGAACGTCCATGCAGCCAGAAAAATACTGCCCGTCCGTGATATCGCCCAGACGAAGGCCGATACGCTTATCGCACTCAGGCCAAGATCCAGCAGCGCCGGAAAAACACCCGAATAGAAGTAAAGAGAGCGCACCAGCCACACGGCGCCGACATGGACTAACACGTAAAATGGCAACGGCAGGCCGAGCCACCAGGTGGTAACAGCCAGTGCGCCCCACAGAGACAGTGTCGTGATACGCCCGACCCGCTCGGCACTGGATCGAAGCAGATACACAATGTATGCGAGTGAAATTGCCGGTATTACCAATCGAATTACGCTGCCGACGCCGATGAATGGCGTCAACACGGCAATCATTGCACTTGCCGCAAACGCCAAAATGGCTGCGGCCACGACACCGTGAAAGAAAGTCAGCTTTTTCATGATGCAGCCCTCGCCGCTTTCTCACGTAGATAAGCGATTTCAACTTCGTCGTCGCCAATGCGAAGTTCACGAGACATCCAGCCGATGTCGTCAAAATCCGAACCGCTTCCACGAACCAATGGACGATGCGAAATCAGCTCCGCCTTCTGCTTGAGGCTGTCAAGCGTTGATCGATTTTCATCGAGCAATGTTCGTTGCTCATCGAGATATCGATCGTTTGCATCGAATTTGGACACGAGTTGCTTCAGGATCCGTTCTGCTTCAAGTTTCCGTTTGATCAGCGTTTTGGCCAGGTCGTCCTTGCCGGATTCGAAACAAAGATCCAGCTGCTCGTCAAACTCATCGATCGACGACTTGATTTCACCGCGGCGCACGCCAAGAGATTTCTGGTCATGCGTACAGCGCGCGACTCGCTGTTCAATCGATGCCAGCTCATCCTCCATATCGCGGATGGCCTGCTTCAACAGCTGTTCGGGTTCTTCGATATGATCAAGGACGGCATTGAAGTCCGCCCTGAAGAGTCGTGTGACTCGGTTGATTAATGCCATGTTGTTGCCTCCATGAATAGATCGTGGAGGGATGTTAGGCAGACGGGCGCCCGCTTATAAGACAGGGTTTGGTAAATTCCGCGACGCGCGGTTTACCTGTTTTTTACATTCCAGAAAAAGGGGGTCAGAGCCCGTTAACAAAAACGGGCTCTGACCCCTTTTTCTATTAACGGGCTCTGACCCCTTTATTTCTGACCCCATTATTTTCCTGGTTAGCGGATTACTCCCCCGGGTGATACGTGCGAGTCGCCCTGGCTTCGACGTCTTCCTTATAATAGGCGACATCCTTGAAATCCCTGTCGACGTAGCGTTGCGCCTGGTCGTCGAAGTGCGGAGACGAGGGGTCTCCGCTCTGCCCGCCCGCAAGCATGGACTTCGCTCTGACTCTGTCACCAAATTCGACCACCGCCACGAAACTGTTTCCGGAAGTGCCGTAGATGCGCCTGGTTCCGGGATAACGTCGCGCACCGAACGATGCCAGGGCGCCCCAGTTGCCTGAGGCCATGCCAATTGGCAGTGATGGTTCACCGTCGTTGAATGCTTGTTGAATATCACCATTCAGCCGCTGGTAGCGATTGACTTCGCCCCACGGCGTGTCCCACTGACCAAAATCGGCTTCGAGCATCGCAACCGTTGCCGCGAATATCGCCAGTCGCTCCTCAGGCGGCGAACCCGTTCCGAAGTGGTCAACTCGTTCCATGAAAGAAGCGTCCTTAATCGCATCAGGCCGGTCACCGATCTCGTTGTACGTGCTGCCGTAGAAATGCGCCAACGTCATCGCAATGGAATCCTCCGACACCCGCAGGTCCCAGTCACGGAGATAGGCTATCGCTCCCGCAATCGCCGAGTTATCCGCATCAGACTGATCGTAGGCTTCAACAAGGCCCGGGATCAGCTTCTGGAAACCAGGCAGATAGGTGTCATACGCAATATCCAGCAATCCATCGAGCGTCAGGTCGGATACACCGGTCAATACCCGAACCGCATGAATGCCCCGAAAATTCTCATCATCCGGCGCCATATAAACGGGAAAGTCAGCACGCTTCGGGCTGGATTCCGCGGCCGATGTAAACGGAGTCGAGTTTGTATTCTGTATCCAGCCATTGGCCGGGTTTACAACCGTGACAATGTCTTCCACGTCATGCAGGCCCTGCCAATCGGTGGCCGGATCACTGCCATCGACCGGCTGCGAAAAGTCGAATGTCGGGTCACGTCGCGGAATGAAGTTACCGTGGTAGTAGGCAATGTTGCCGCTCGAATCCGCAAAGACGGTGTTATTCGATGAGTTCGTGCGAATGTCCATCATCTTCCAGAATTCTTCGTGATTTTTGAGCTTGGTGCGTATGAACGACTGCTGTAACGCATTCACCGGATCCCAGTTCAGCTTGGTCGCCGTCCATTTGCCGTCCTCAATATGGGTGATGGGTCCGTGATGCGTGCGATACGTCGGGAACGTACGCTCCAGCATCCTGTCCCCCTCCACGTATTTCAACGTCACCAACGACTCCGTAACAGGGCGACTCTCGTCACCATAGCGATAGAAAAGCCCATCACCCTCTTCGTATACGTCCTCGACGAAATCATCCATGAAGTCAACACCCGTTGATGTATGCATCCACCCGGTATTTTCGTTGAAGCCCTGGTACACGAAAAACTGCCCCCAGGTCACCGCGCCGTAGGCGTTCAAACCCTCCTCGCTTACCACGTGGATTTCGCCGCGAAAGAAAAACGAGGTGTGCGGATTGATCAGGAGCATGGCGGCGCCGGATTTCGTGTGCTCTCCCGAAATCGCGAATCCATTTGATCCTTTCGGTTCGACCAGTTCTCTGTCCTCGACGACATTGCTGCGCAGGGTTTCGAGGGGCGACATGCCACCGTAAAGTGCCTTGATCCCATCGAGGTCGACAGACTCGATATCGCCGCCAATCGAACCTTCGCTGAAAAACATCGGCATCCACGGCTCGAACCGGGTCAGCAATCGGGGCTTAACGTCCGGGTGTGAATAAAGGTAGTAATTGATGCCGTCGGCATAGGCGTCGCACAACGCCTTCAGCCAGTCCGGCGAAGCATCGTACGCTGCCTGCGCTTCTTCAATCGTCATGTATAGCCGGGCGCGAAGATCGCTGTAGAGCGCCTCCTCGCCTTCCACTTCAGCAAGCCGGCCGGTTGCCCATATGTAGTTCCGTTCGACGCGATTAAAATCGTCCTCGCTTTGCGCGTAGAGCATGCCGAAAACGGCATCTGCGTCGGTCTTGCCATAGATGTGTGGCACGCCGAAGTCATCACGAATGATCGTGACATTGGCCGCCCGGGCTTCCAGCCGGGCAATTTCGGCATCGGCTGCGCCGGTGGTACCGGCAGGTTGTTCTGAACAAGCCGACAGGAACAACAGGAAAATGGCTATCGCGCGAATGAAAATAGAATGACTGAGTGACATGGAACCCCCGATCGTCAGCGTTTTTTATTTGTGGTCGACAGGATAAACCTTTTTCCGCACGGAATGCTCATGGGAAAACGCCGGATCCTGGTCACGTATCGGCCTGAATTTACAAAAACGTTACATTCCCACACGCACATAAGTTCCTGAAACTGCTAGCCTTGGTATCGTCATGAGTCGCCCTGCCCGCATATTGATCGTCGAGGACGAAGAGGCCATCCGCGAAGGCCTGGTCGACGTACTCGTATTTCACAAATACCAGACCGACAGTGCCGCCACCGGTCCCGCAGGACTTGAAAAAGCGTTAACGGGCAAATTCGACCTGATCCTGCTGGACGTCATGTTGCCCGGAATGGATGGTTACGAGATCTGCAACCGCATCCGCGCCCAGGACCGCAACCAGCCGATCATTATGCTGACAGCCAAGACCTCCGACGAGGAAATCGTACAAGGCCTTAAACTCGGCGCCGACGACTACGTCGCAAAGCCCTTTTCAATCCAGCAGCTCGTCCTTCGCATCGAGGCTGTTCTGCGCCGGTCGCGAATGGGCGTCGAACAGGCCAGAACCATCAGTCTACAGGGCATAGAGATCGACACCGAGAACCTGAAAGGCCGGGGCGGCAGCGAGGAAATCGACTTCACCAAACGCGAGGTCGAACTCCTCTGTTACCTGGCGCAGCACCCGGATCGACCGATTTCCAGAGAAGAATTACTTTTAAAAGTATGGGGTTATGCACGAAACCTCGATATAGAGACAAGAACGGTCGACATCCATATCGCAAAACTCCGGCGAAAAATAGAGACCGATCCGAAAGAACCGGTCAACCTGATTACGGTGCGGGGCGCGGGCTATCGCCTCGTCACGAAGGCCTGACGCAATGCTGCCGAGAGCGCTTATCAAGAACTACGACCAGCGGCGCCTGCGAATCCTGCTCGCCGGCCTGTTCCTGGCGCTGGCGATTCCGACCGGCGTCCTCGTATGGCAAGGGTACAGCCAGCTCAAGTGGGAGTCGTTTTACCAGTATCGCGTGCAGGCTGAGGAACTGACGAATCGAATTGATTCGACGATCACGACGGCGATCAATACCGCAGAATCACGAAACTTTTCAGACTTTTCCTTTCTCAACAGCGTGCCCACCGCGAAAATTCAGCAGCGATCGCCGCTGGCCGACTGGCCGGTCGCGGAGACCCTGCCCGGGCTCATCGGATATTTTCAGGTGGAAGCAGATGGCGCGTTTTCGACACCGCTATTGCCAGCGGCAGGCATAGTTCCCGCCGATGTCGACATCGATGACGCCGAGTTTCGCCTGCGCGAGATTGTCGCGAGCGAGATTCAAACGGTCCTGGCCCGAAACAAACTGGTTCGCGACCGAGTCTCGCTCGGCGCACGGGTGGCGACGCCAATAGAAGGGACACCGGCACTGGAAGAGACACGCGCACTGCCGGCATCACAGCCGCCCGCTTCAGTGGGAGCCAGCGCAACGTCACCGGGTAAGGAAGGAGCGGACCCTGCCGAGGACTTGCGCGCGCGTGATGAACTCGCCGTAACCAGCACGATGGCGTCATTTGAAAACGAGACGACTGAATCAGTCGCCGAACCAAAGATGGCCGAAGTTGATACCGTCTATAGCCAGCAGGTCTTCGACTTATTGAACGAACCGGCACGGAGAATGCGACCCGCATCTGCTGATCAGGCGTTTGAGGACAGCGAGGAAGACCGGCCAGGGGAGAAAGCCCGGGCCAACAACGCTTTGGGCCGCGTGGAGGACATCAAATTTGACGATGAGTTGCAGAAAAAAAGCGAGGGTTTAAAACGCCAGGTCGCCGCGCCCGAAGCGGAAACCAAGGACCTTGCGGAGCAGGTAAGCCGGGAAGCACGATTTTCGGCGTCTCGTACGGCGGAGCCATCAGCATTGATCCCGCCGCGGCAGGATCTGGTCAGTAGCGGTCTGACGATCACAGCCTTCGAAAGCGACATCGATCCATTCGAATTCAGCCTGCTGGACAGTGGACACCTGGTACTTTTTCGCAATGCGTGGCACAACGGTAATCGCACGATTCAGGGACTACTCGTCGATCAAAATCGCTTCGTTAGTACGGCGATCGAATCCGCCTTCCGCTCAACGACGTTGTCGGATATGTCCAATCTCGTGGTCGGCTATAACGATGACGTCATCACGATGCTGCCGGGAAGCGGCAGCTACCCCGGCGACTCCCTCACCAGCGCCGCGGAATTGGCAGGTGCCCTGCTCTATCGCAGCAGGCTATCTGCGCCGTTCGACGGCCTGGAATTGATTTTCACGGCCAACCGGCTCCCTCCGGGCCCGGGCGCGACGGTGCTCGGCTGGACCACGGTTGTGATTGCAGTCGTTTTCCTGGGCGGTTTCCTTGCGCTATATCGCCTGGGCATGAGTCAGATTCGGCTCGCACAGCAGCAACAGGACTTCGTCTCCGCGGTCAGCCACGAACTCAAAACGCCGCTGACGTCGATTCGCATGTATGGCGAAATGTTAAAAGAAGGCTGGGCGGATGAGACCAAACGGAAACAGTATTACGAATACATTCATGACGAATCGGAAAGGCTGACGAGGCTGATCTCGAACGTGCTGCAACTTGCGAAAATTTCACGGAACGAGCCGCAATTCAACCTGAAAACAACCACGGTCAATGCCCTGATGGACCAGGTACATTCCAAGATCGCGAGCCAGGTCGAGCGTGCCGGCTTCGTTTTCAACCTGCTTCAGGAAGGTATCTCCCCAGATACACGTGTCAGTATTGACGATGATTGTTTCGCACAGATCATCATCAATTTGGTCGATAACGCCATCAAGTTTTCAAAGAATTCCGAAAACAAAACGATCGAAGTGGGCTGCAAACTGACTCGCGATAATCAAGTCGTATTTTCAGTGCGAGATCACGGTCCGGGCATACCGAAAGACCAGATGAAAAAAATATTCAAACTATTTTATCGAACCGAATCAGAACTCACCCGGGAAACGGTCGGCACCGGGATCGGCCTCGCGATCGTGCATCAGCTCACGACCGCCATGAACGGCAAGGTTGACGTCGCGAACCGCGACCCCGGCGCGCAATTCAACGTATCATTCCCGGTACTCTAGACATTTCGGATTGAATTTTTCGTGGCAGCATCACCTCACTGGCCCTATCGCGTGCCCCGCAAGGTGTGGATACCGGTTCTGATTGGTATCGCCATCGTTGCCTTCATGGTTGTTCCTGGTTGTGCTGTTTACGTGGCGGGACAACGTGTTCCGACCTACGCCATTTCAGCTGATACTGAAGATTTCGCGATAACCAATGATATCGCAGCGCTGCACTACTACGGCGTCGGTGGCTGGGGGGTCAAATGGCGTGGCGAATACCTGATCATGGCGCCGTATTTTTCCAACCACGGGTTCCTCGGCATGTTTGGAAAAAACGGACCGGATCTTGCAGCAATACATGAGGGCGTTCGTAACACACCGTTCAGCGATGCGGGCCTGATTCTCGTTGGTCATGGACATGTCGATCACGCAGCCGATATTCCTGCTTACGCAGCGGCTGGATTGCGGCCCAAGCAGGCCGGCATGATCGCCAATGAGACGACGCTGAACATGCTGGCCAAAATCATGCCACCGAATGAGTCGTTTCGTTGCGCGGAGTCGCCACTCGGCAACGACGAGCCAACAAAAGACTGCACGCTGCGCGGATTTCGTGTAACGCCGCTGGCAAGTCAGCATGCACCAAACGTAAAAGTACTGGGCATGGAATTCACGATTTCTAAGGGGACGGTTGACGAGCCACAACCTCAACTCCCCGCGAGGCCCGTCGACTATCGGCTTGGCAATACGTGGGCCTACCTGATCGATCTGCTCGATGAGAACGATGAGATCGTGCTGAGAATCCATTATATGGATGCCGTCGCAGGGTCAGAGCACAGCAACATTTCGGCCAGTTTGCTCCAGCAACACAAAGTCGACATTCACATCGCGTGTGTTCCCGGATTTCATTATGTCGAGGACTACCCAGAATGGGTAATGGACCAGGGTCAAACGGGTTACGTTTTAATGGGTCATTGGGAAGATTTTTTCCAGCCGCGTGATGATCGCCTGAAACCGGTGACGCTCGTATTAGGTGAAAGCAAACTAAATACATTTGCCCGAAGAATTGAAAGTGGCAAATCGAAAGATGCCCGTCACATCTCTCCACTGAACAAGTCGGACGATGATTGCCCTGTTGATGCAGAGGTTTGCGGACCGCGTGGCGATTCGTGGGCATTGCCGATTCCAGGCGAAACTTACCACTTCGGGGTCAGAGCCGGGCTCTGACCCCATTTTCAGGATGCGCGCGCCGGGCCAAAAAATGCTATTGTCTTGCCCCATATCTGCCTGAATAAGAAGGAATTATGGGTAGCTTTTTTGGGGAACTGAAACGCCGCAACGTGGTTCGCGTTGGCGTGGCTTACATCATTGTCGGCTGGGTAGTCGTGCAGATCAGCCAGGTGCTATTTGAAGCATTCGGCACGCCTGACTGGGTCATCAAGACCGTGATCGTTCTGATCGCGATCGGATTCCCGTTTGCGCTGCTCTTCGCGTGGGCATTTGAAATTACACCAGAGGGCGTGAAAAAAACCCGGGACGTTGATCTTTCCTCGTCCCTTACGCACTCGACCGGCAAGAAACTGAATTTCTTCATCATGGCGTCGCTGGTTATCGCGCTTGCCTATTTCATCTGGGAACGCCAGACGCTGGATCGAGGTGTCCCCAACCAGACAAACGTGGCGGCGGAACAGGCGTCAGAAGGAACGTCGCCAACAATCGAAGTTACCGAAACGGGCCCGCAATCCATTGCCGTGCTGCCATTCGTCAATATGTCTTCAGATACGGAGCAGGAATGGTTCGCCGATGGCCTTACAGAAGAAATTCTCAACTCGTTGGCACGCACACCCGACTTGCTCGTCGCCGCAAGAACCTCGTCATTCAGTTTCAAAAATTCAGAAATTGCGATTCCTGAAATTGCCGCGTCGCTCGGTGTGGATCATGTGCTCGAAGGATCGGTGCGTCGCGGCGGAGATACGATTCGGATCACGGCTCAGTTGATTCGCGCCGCAGACGGTTTCCACCTGTGGTCAGAAACCTTCGACCGCACGATGGAAAACATCATTTCCATCCAGGAAGAAATAGCGATCGAGATCGCGAAAGCCCTGCAAACGGCGATGGATCCCGAGGCGCTAAAACAGATGATGTCTGCCGGTACAAATTCTGTGCCCGCATTTGAAGCCTATCTCAACGGCATCGGTATCTGGCGGGCGGCGGGTGCCTCGACCGACGTGTACGAAGTACTTAACGCGCTTGAGGCGTTCGAGAAAGCAGTCGACCTGGATCCGGAGTTCGCGAACGCCTATCTCCGGCTCTACTGGTTCTGGTACGGCGAACTGGAAACCAGCCAGATGTTCTATGGCATGACACAATTTACCCGTGAAGAAAAAGAGACAAAGCGGGATGAGGCGCTGCGAAACGCCATTCGATTCGAGACAGATCCGGTCACCAAGAGTTATTACCGCGCCCACCAGGTCTGGCGTGACAGGGATTTGCGCCGTGCACTCCGGCTGATGCACGAATACCGCGTTGCACGGCCCAGTGACGAGACCGCAATTGGATCGGAGATTCAATTGATGCGGGAGCTGGGTCTCCATAAAGAACTGACTGAAATGATTCGGACTGTTGTTGATTCAGGTAACCTGACGAAGGATTTTGCCGACCAGGCGTTGCAGGGCCTGCGTACGGTCGAAGATGCCGACCTGATGCGGGTTTTGGCGCAGGAGGCCATCAGCAGATTTGGTGACGACGATTCGAATCTAATCTACCAATCTCACCGGCAACTGTTATGGGCAAGCGATATCGATGGCGCCAGCAGCCTCATGCCACGGATCCGGAACAGCCAGTTGCTGCTCGATACACAAAAGATTGCCGAATTACGGCAGCTCTGCGCTGAAGAACGCACCATCGACGCAAAAGACCTCTTCGCCCGCGCCATTGCCGAGTATCCCGATGATGTAAGTCTGAAGTGGCTCGGCCTCAAAATCATCGGCGATGACGAAGCCGCCGAGCAAATGTTTCTTGAGCTCGACCAGCAAGGGGATCTGGACACGATTATGAGCTATCTCAACTATCCCCATTTTGACCCGAAGCCCTTCCCGAACTTCATGAAATCACTCGAAGGCCAGGGCATGGAAACACGTCCGGTTTTCGAACTTCCCTACCGGTGCAATCGCTAGTCTTCTGACTCAATCGCCTTCACCAGCGCTTCATTTTCGTCTGTTCGCTTAAACACATCCCATTCCAGGTAGTAACCCTCAGGATCGTAAGCGACGAAGGCACGATAGCGATCCGTGTCCGAAATTTCTTCTGAACGCATTTTGATTGCGCTATTGTTTTTCGCATAGTCATACCAGCCGTCGATGTCATCAGTGATCAGTGACAACGTGACAGCCTTCTTCTCGGTGAACTTGTGCATGCCAAGTTTTTCGTCCACCAGTCCGAGATATCCTGTCGGCCCGATTGGATAAATTTTCGCCCAGCCCTGGTCGACGATCAGATCAAAACCCAGCGTCTCCTCGTAAAACCGCTGAATACCTTCCATGTCCTTGTAATAGAACCAGACCACGGTTGCCTTGAAGCCAAGCCCGTCCGGCACGTTTGAATCCGGATCGGCATAGAGCGTCGGCGTTGCGTCAAGCACTGGCATAAAGCTGACGTTTTCCTCATGTGGATTGAAGCGCTCGAATTCGAGCAGATAGCCCTCCGGATCGACGGCGACAAAACCATGATGCGCCCTGCCTGGTTCGGTCTTGTACTCCTTCGTCCTCATTTCAACGTCCTGGGTTCGGATGTAGTTCCACCATTCGTCCAGTTGATCGGTGACGATCGCGATTGCTGTTGTTTTGGGGTCATCCGCCGAGTGCATGCCTTTCGCCTGGTCGACCAGCGTAATAAACGACTTTGGTGCCACCTGCATGACCTTCGCGTAGCCATAGTCGGCGGCCAGGTGAAAACCCATCACCTCCCGGTAAAATGTCGTCGCGACTTCGACATCTTCGTAATAAAAGAACACATTGCTCGCGGTTGTGCCGAAGTCGGTCATTGGGTCTGCCGCCTCGGAACGCAGGGAAAGTAAAGAAAAAACACTTATAAATACGATACTTATGACTCTTTTATGATCCATATTCTGACCCTTTCAGTTTGCGGAATTGCCTGTTACCGGTGCATCGATTATATTGGCTCGCGATCCCACCCACTCGCCCAGGTGCTCCTCGTATGAAACAGCCAATCATTCTGATCGCGTTGATCTCGATGCTAACGGGCACTGCCCAAGCCCAGCAAGAGGAGAAATTCGATTACTTCTCGGCGAACCGGCAGATGATTCGCAACGGCGTACAGGCAGTGTTGATGTGCAACGGATTGTTCACGTCGAATCGCACGCTCGAGCAGGTGTTCGAACAGGAACTGGCTTACCTGACCACGCCCAGGTTTGAAGGTCCGGTTGGGACGGTGGACGGCGGCGAATATGAGATCAACCGTGATCTTAAGGCTGTGGCTATTGGCGGTGCCGAATCCGGCACGATCATTCGTGCGGCATTTCGCGAAGGCATTGGATGCGTGGTCATGGCGCCGGATCAGACATTCGACGACATCGATTCCCTGCCAAAACTGGAGCTGCCCTATCGCGGTGATGCAGCAACCATTCCCTGGCCCGACGGAGACCTGATCGAGGACAAGCCACTGCCAGGCAACGTCGATGCAAATGCGTTACAGGCGGCATCAGACTGGGCATTCGAGCGCGACACGCCTGAACAGGACACGCTGAGCCTGCTGGTGGTTTACAAAGGCGACATCATTCTCGAGCGTTACGCGCCCGGCATCGACATGACGACGCGCACGCGTACCTGGTCCACCGCCAAGAGCATTGCTGCGACCTTGATTGGAACACTCGTTGACGATGGCCGGATGGATCTCGATGCACCGCTGGGCTTCGAGTGGCTGCCGGAAATTCGCTCGCCGGAGTCTGATCCGCGTAACGAAATTACACTGCGGAACGCGCTCAACATGTCCACCGGCCTCTATCCACTGGACAACCAGGGTATGGAGTACGTTACCGGATCGGGAATGTCCTACTGGGCTGGTGCGAGTTCAGTCAACGGCGCTCGTCGCCGGGCGCTGGTTCGCAAACCCGGCACATACTGGGATTACGAAAACTACGACACATTGCTCGCTGTGCTTGCAATGAAGAATGTATTGGGCGAGGACTACCAGGAGTACCCGCGACGTGCCCTGCTCGACAGGATCGGCATGAGAAACACACTGGTCAGCACCGATCGCTTTCATGATTTCATTTTGAGCAGCCAGGTTTATACCAACGCCCGCGATCTCGCTCGTTTTGGCCTTCTCTATGTACAAAAAGGCATCTGGAACGGCGAACGAATCATTTCGGAAGACTGGGTCAGATTCGTCAGCACGCCGGCGCCCGCGACGGCAGATCGCGGAAATTTTTATGGCGGACAGTTCTGGCTCGTGCCGGATGACCGGGATGACGTTCCGAAAAGCGCGTACTCGACGAACGGCAATCGCGGACAATATGTCGTCATTGTTCCGACGCATGATCTCGTGATTGTTCGCCGCGGCCTGGACTACGGCGCGCAGGGTTTCGACAATTTCGACCTCGCACGCGAAGTGCTCAAGGCAATTGGCTCCGACTTCGTCACTTCGCGGTAAGTCGAACGGAGCGTTACCCGGGATCGGATCGGGCGGCCCGCATTCTGAGGCGGCTTGGAAGCGTTTCTTTCAAATCAGAAGAAACCGTGAATCTCGGCGAAAAATTCGTCTCGGTTCTGAAAATCAATCTGCACAACGCCGTCGTAAATTCGTGCGCCGAACCTGCCCTGCAGGAATTGCATCGGCATGTACTCCCAAACCAGGCTGTATCGCGTCTGGCGATCCGCGCCCAGGTCTTCATTCGGATCGAAAAAGTCGAAACTGACCTTCAGGTTGTGGCCTTGTCGAGCCGGCCAGTTGGCCTCAATTAGCCCGGCCGTTGCGTCCTGCTCGAATCCGCCGGGCAAATCGTCGGTAATCAGATCTATCTCCGCCAGCCAGACGAGTCGCCCTGTTTTCAGGCCGAAGAATATGTTCTGCATTTGCCTGTCACCGAGGTCATCGTCGTTGTAGTTGAGACTTGCACCGACGCGCCAGAGCGGTCGAATGTAACTCGTTACAAAGCTGATCTGTTTGCCGGTATCCGTTTCGACCCCACCGCCGCTTCCGTTGGTGACGGACACTTGCGAAGACCATTGATCGGTCTGGTACGCAACCTGCAGGCCGCGATCCGGATTGGTAAAGTTAATCCCTGTTGCCTGGCGCACGAAAGCAGTGTCGTCCTGTAATCGCAAACCGTAGGGAAGAAAGAACTGCCCCGCGAGAAACTGGACTTTGCCGCTAGCGCTTAGCAGTTTCAGATAGGCCTCACGATTGACGCTGGCACCCGGCGCAAGTTGTTGATCAACGTACAGGTACAGGCGATTCTGAACCAGGCTCGCTTCAAGATATACCGTCCCGCGGTTAACGCTGAATTCAGAGGTTTCCGGACTATTCGGCGCATCCACGTTTTGATAACTGGCACGCAGATCGGCGCCAATAGACAACGACTTGGTAATCTCTCCCGTCCACAGGTCGCCTTCGCCAATGCGTTGTGCGGGCAATTCCGTCTGCGCGAAAGCATTTCCGTAGACATTGCGTTTGCCCCCGCCCGCCTGCTGACTGTGACAGGACGAACATTGCATACCTTTGTAAATAGCCAGGTACGGCTCGCCAAATGCCACTCCGCTAAAGAGAAGAGCAATGGCCAAAAAAAATGGCGCACGGCGAACAAGCGACGTCACGAAAGAGAACATAGGCAGATTTCCTTATCTAATCAGTGGCTGGCGATTTCGAATTCTGCCGTGAAGACGCCGCCCTGTGAGCCGTCGCCGGACGGAAACGCGCCGGAGAATTCACCGTCCAGGGCGTTGGCACTCATATCGAGCATCATCGATGCGCCTTCGCCGAGAAGCCTGACCTGGTAGACGTCGTCGGCCAGTCTGACTCCGGTCAGATCGAAAACTGCGGTGGCTGGATTGGCCGCGGGAACTGATATTGATGCTGCCGCGATCGATACCTCGTTTCCGTCTCCAAAGGTTCCATCACCACCACTGCTCTCCAGGATGAACGTATTCAGGTTGACTGTGGAGGGATCGGGATCACGATCGAATATGGCAGTAATTGCCGACGGCGCAGCTTCCAATATGCTGCCGGGCAATGGTGATAGTGAGCTGACCCGTTTCGGATTCGTGCTCGCCACACGATCGTCTGTAGCGCCATCCGTGATCCACTGCCTGATCGCATTAATTGTTGCGGCCGGCAACGCGCCTCCGCCCAGCGGCATGCGGACTCCGCTTGACGCCGTACCCTCCAGCTTTTGAACCAAATAGCTGTTGGCGGGGTCGCCGGGCGCCACCCGCATAATCGTCGGCACCTCCATGCTCGCCACACCGACCAGAAGTGCATAACTGTTCGCTGCGTCCAGTCGCAGCCCCTGTGGCGCGCCTGCTCCCGTGTGACAGCCGGATACCGCACACGTGGGGGTGAAAACATTGCTCTGAATTGACGAAAAAACAGCCGTGATAGGCGGCGGTGGTGGTGGCGGTGCCGGAGGCAGCGGAGCGCCACCGCCACCACCACCGCATGCGCCAAGCACGCCCGAAAATATCAACAACAGGAGTCCGGTACGAATCTTCAATATCAACGTATTCTTCATGTTCGGAACCTACCTCGGATTATTGTCTGGTTTTGAGGTGGGTACGTCGTGAGCCGGGAAAGGTTCAATCGCCCGTTGATTCAGTCACGAAATTCGAGATACAAAACAAACTTGAGAGATTTTGTGGAGCGTATTGAACCTTTTCGCTGATTTAATGGCACTTACGCACCGGGCGCTCGTCAAACCTGTGAGGGCCGAGGGACATTGAAGCCTAAAATGCAGACAAAGCCGAAAATTGACGTCTCGAATGAGCAGGAGCTGTCGCTCCTCCGGCGAGTTGCCGACAAAGATCGGGATGCATTAACAGAACTATTTCACACCTACCACGCCCGCTTGTTCAAATTCGTTTTTCGACTGACACATTCGTACACAATTGCCGACGAGATGGTGAATGACATCATGCTGCTGGTTTGGCAAAAGGCGAATACGTTTCGCGGCGAGTCCAAAGTATCCACCTGGATCTTCGGCATCGCATACAGACAGACAATGCGACGGGTTACCCAGAAGCAAATCAGGATTGTAACGTCCCTGGATCTCGATCAACTGCCATCCGACGATGGTGCATCCCTGGAACTGGAGAACTGGATTCGACACGGACTCAAGGCGTTACCAGCGGCGCAGCAGATAACGGTCGAGCTTGTATTCTTTCTTGGCCTTTCATATCAGGAAGTCGCTGCGGTCTGCGACTGTTCAGTGAACACCGTTAAAACCCGAATGTTTCACGCGCGTAAAAAGTTAAAGACTTTGCTGGAACCGTCTGTGGAACCAACCAGCAGTGAAATCGAGAAGTTCGATGATTGAAGAAACAACCAGCACCCAACACGAACAGGTCAGCCTTCTGCTGCCCTGGTTCGTAAATAACACCCTGGACGACATGGAACGGGAAATTGTCCAGAACCACATCGACGAATGCAGCGAGTGCGAGAAGGACGTTGCGCTGTATTCGTCCCTGCGGTCAGCCGTAACAAGAAGTTCACCGACGCCGATCTTACCGAACGCGAATCTCACACGGTTGCTTGATTCAATTGACGGCGCCAAAGTGTTTCCAAGCACCCGCCGTATCCCTCGATTTCGTATCACGCTTGTCGCATCGCTGACGGCGACGCTGGTTGTGACAGCCCTGACCTTGATTTACCAGGCCCGGACCCAGCCGGTACCCACCCGCTTCCAGACAGCAACCTCAGCCGTACCGGTGGCGGCCATGGACTACGTTTTAAATGTTCATTTTGCAGCCGGGACGGAGGCGGCTGATCGTGACAAGGTCTGGCGAGAGATTGATGCGAGGAGCATCACACCAGGCGATGCCGAGGGACTCTACCAGGTCACGGTCAAACTTCGTGTGAGTACGCTCGAGGAACTCGAGCAGTACACCCGCGACGTGCAGTCGTTAACGTCAGTGCAGTCGATTGAGGTCGTAGCGATGCAATTGCCACTGAAGCCATCGATGTGAAAAGACGACTGTCAGGATTAATAGTCATTGGGCTGATAATGTCTGCCGTGGCGGTCGCGAGCGACGAAGTCGCAGAGCGCAGCCAGGATATTCTCATCACGTTTGAAAACGACGGTGCGAGGGCGAACGGCGCCGGCATCGGCGCACCGTATCGCAATCGCGGTCGCTACTCGATTGCGGCGAGTGCCCGGCGAAGTGCCAACGATATCGCCAGCAAGTATTCACTGCGTGAAATTGACCACTGGCCCATTCGTTCGTTGTCCGTGTATTGCTTCGTGTATCGAATACCTTCCGGTGTCAATCGTGACGACATAATCGAGCAGTTAAGGTCGGATGCCCGCGTCGAATCCGTGCAACCGCTGAACGAATTCGAGACCAGCACGGACTCCGGTATGGACTACAACGACACGCTGGCGAACTTGCAGCATGGGCTGGGAATATTGGGCATTAACGCAGCGCACCGTTTTTCGACGGGTGCCGGTGTTCGGATTGCAATTATTGACGGCAACGCAGATGCCGGACATGAAGACTTGCAAGGCCGGCTTCGCCGAATCAGGGTGTTCACGGACCCTGACCGTCGATCGGACATGGACCATGGGACGGCGATCACGAGCGTGATCGGAGCAAAGACGAACAACGGGGCGGGAATCGTTGGGATTGCACCGGGAGCGAGCATGGAATTATTGGTATCGTGCTGGTCGGAAGACGGTTCGATCAGCGCGGTTTGCGACAGTTTCACGCTGGCCAAGGCACTTGACAGTCTGTTGGATAATCCGCCGGAAGTGCTAAACCTCAGCCTGATGGGTCCGGATGACGGTTTGCTTACGAGACTCATTGAGAAAACGTTGGAAGCCGGTGTCATCGTTGTCGCCGCGAGCACAGCGTACTCAAACGAAAGCAATGGTTTTCCAGGCAACATGGATCAGGTCATTGGCGTGGTCGCCAGCGAGCAACATTTGGTGGCGTCGAATTTGGCGTTTCCGGAATCGGCGAATCGCAGGCACATTTATGCGCCAGGCAGCCAGATAATGGTTGCCGTTCCTGACAATGCCTACGATTTTCGTTCCGGTAGCTCTCTGTCAGCTGCCGTAGTCAGCGGTGTCATCGCGTTATTACTCGCAGAATCCCCGGAATTATCATTCGATACCGTTCGCGAAATTCTCAGAGAATCCCAATCTGCTGACATTTCTGTTTTCACGTCAGTAAATGCATGCGTGGCGCTGAGTCTTGCGAGCAGCACCTCTGGCTGCAAGGAATAATGACGCTCTAGATCTGGAACTTTGCGCTCAATACTATTCTTGCGCCCGCGTGGTCCGGGCTGCTGATTATAGGCAGCCAGCGACTGGCGTCGTGATACCGCAAATCAAGCGTCAAATATTTGAAAGACCGTGTCACACCTATTTGCCAATTCGCGTAGCCATCACCGATCAGGTTGGATACATCGTAATATCCGGCTCCCACGCCGAATTTGAAAAGATCACCAGCCTGCCATTCAGTGTAAAGCGACAGGTTCTGTGCTGACTCGCTCGTGTGGTAGAGATCCGGAGAATAGCTGTATTCAATCCACAATCGATCATCGAAATTCGAAGTTAGTGAATACTCGGTGTAGTCGTAATCAATTAGCCCGGCTGCGCCGGGATATGCGTAAGCGACCGCGTTGCCACCAATTGTCCATTTTCGCGAGACATCACGCGTGTAACCGAGATAGTAATTGACCTCGAGATCTCGTTGCCGCGGCGTACCAGCGCCGATGTCGACGGTAGATCCCCACGCGCCGAAATACCATCCCGATTGAAAGTTTGCGTCCGCGCCCAACTGCACCGCGCCGTGTTCATCGCTCTGGGATACACCACGAAACACATAGTCGGTGGTGAGTATCAGGTAGCCGCTCAATTCGGCCGCCCCACTCGGCACGGCAAGGCCGGACAAAACACAAAAGGCAAGCGCTGCAACAAATCCTTTTCGAGTTGTGGCCCATCGCCGGATTCCTGGAGCGGGTGAAGGGAATCGAACCCTCATACTCAGCTTGGGAAGCTGATGTTCTACCATTGAACTACACCCGCAAACGCTTTGCCTGTTTGTGATTCTACAGTTTCCGCAGCCGGAAGCGTTAACGCTGCCGGCGACCACGACGCCAGGACCCCGCATCGCTCTCGCTACGTGACGACGCGAAGCAACAAACCCTTCAGGTATTCCGCTTCCGGAAACTGCAACCCGACCGGGTGATCGGGGCCTTGTGACATTCTTTCTATGATCTGCACGTCGCGATCCACGTCAACAGCAGCACCCGCGACAATTTTCTGAAAGAGGTCACTACTTACATGACCAGAACAGGAAAATGTTGCCAGGATGCCGCCCGGTTTCAGCAATTGCAGGCCAAGCATGTTGATATCTTTGTAGCCTCTGCACCCGGACTTCACTTGCTGTGCCGAACTCACGAATTTCGGTGGATCGAGAATGATGAGATCGAATTGCTGCCGTGAGTCGCGAAGTCTCCGTAGTTCCTCAGGTACATTCGCATTCGTATAGCTGGTTCGATCGGCAATGCCGTTCAGCGCCGCTTGTTGCTTCGCCATTGACAGCGCGTCTGCAGAGCTGTCAATCAGTGTCGCGTTTGCCGCCCCATGCAGCAATGAAGAAATCGCAAAACCACCTGAATACGAGTAAGCGTCGAGCACGCGCCCGCCGGTTGCGTAAGTCGCGACCCGCTGACGATTGATACTCTGGTCAAGGTAGCTACCGGTTTTATGTCCCTGTTCGATGTTCACGAGCTGCCGCATGCCACCAATCGCAAACTCGACCGGTGCCGACGGCGCCACGCCGCTCAGCAATCCGCTTCTGGATTCCAGGCCTTCCTTCTTGCGAACGCTGGCCTCTGATCGCTCATAGATCGCCCGAGGCGACAACAATTCGTCCAACGCAGACACGACGGCGTCGCGCCAATACTCGCCGCCCGCCGATAGGAACTGGCAGACGAGATACTCGCCATATCGATCGACGATCAGTCCAGGCAGACCATCGGATTCACTGAAAACCAGGCGACACGCGCCTGATTTATCCAGCAAACCGAGTTGCCGGCGCAATTCGATCGACCGTGCAACGCGCTTTTGAATGAAAACGGCGTCGATTTTTTCCTGTTCGTCAAAAGACCAGGTTCTGAGTCGAATCTGCGAAGACGGTGACCAGGCCGCGTACGCGAGAAACTCGTGCGACGGAGACACCAGGCGAACGGTCGATCCGGACTCCGGAGCACCCTCGACGCGCGCTACCGCGCCTGAAAAAATCCATGGGTGCCGCCGCCGGATCGATTTTTCACGACCGGCTTTTAGCGTCACGTCAGGAATATTATTCATTCTGCAAGGGAATAATTGTTGCCTGCCACGCCACCGCCTGCCAGATGCCGTTCCGCTTCAAAAAGGTTCCGGTGTTGAAGTAATTCTGTACGCCCATTTCTTCTGAGCCCGGAGGGGGCGTCGCAACCAGTTTGAACGCAACGACCGCTGCCTGACTGTAGACGTGAATCTGTATGTCCTCAGCAGAAAAAACCGGACCCGGTGCGGGTGTCGCCCCGTCATCGGGCACAACGAATCCGGACATGATGTCCGACTTTGTCGACCTCGTACCGCGCGAGGAGGTATAGATGAGATCGTCCGCCCAGAATCGATCATGAGTTTCAGCCTGGGTCACTCCCGCCAGAAAGTCGTCAAGCAACTGAGCCAGGTCATCGGCCTCTGTTGCACTGACCAGGGGAGAATAAGTCATCGCGACCAACGAAAGCAGCGCGAATGTTATTGTCTTTTTGTTCAGATTCATCAATGTTCCTCCGCTTCATCCTGATTATACGCATGGCCATTCCCGGAATCCCCACCGGGGATTTTTCGCAGGAACGGGAACTCTGGTAACCTCCCTCCCCTCTAAAAGACTCCGATTCCGGGGAGAGTCCAAATGCTAACCAGAATAATGATGCTGCTTGCGGCAATCTTGTTGTCCGCGTGCCAGTCGAAAGACGGGCCTGCCGCCGGACAGCCTTCGGCGACGAGCACGACAACGACTTCTGCATTCCAGGTACCGATTCAGTACCACACGCTCGACAACGGTCTGAAAGTTGTGCTGTCACAGGACAAAACCACACCAATTGTGACCGTTGCCGTCTACTACAACATCGGTTTCCGAATCGAGCCACGGGAACGAACGGGATTCGCACATCTGTTTGAGCACATGATGTTCCAGGGATCCCAGAACCTGGGCAAGATGGAATTCGTCAATCTCGTGCAAAGCAATGGCGGCGTACTAAACGGGTCGACCCGATTCGATTACACCAACTACTTCGAAATCGTGCCCTCACATAAACTGGAGACAATGCTCTGGGCGGAAGCCGATCGCATGCGGAGCCTCGATATTACGCAGGACAACCTGACGAACCAGCAGGGTGTTGTGAAAAACGAAGTGAAAGTGAACGTGTTAAACACACCGTATGGCGGATTTCCCTGGCTCGACATGCCGCAATACGCCAACGTGAACTGGTACAACTCACACAACTTCTATGGCGACCTGGACGATCTGGATGCGGCGAGCCTCGACGACGTAGCAGACTTTTTCCAGCAGTACTACGCACCCAATAACGCCGCGTTGGCCATCGTCGGTGATTTCGAGTATGCCGATGCGCTCCGCCTGGTCGAGAAATATTTCGGC
The DNA here is from genome assembly GCA_027621915.1 of Pseudomonadota bacterium. GTDB lineage: Bacteria > Pseudomonadota > Gammaproteobacteria > Steroidobacterales > Woeseiaceae > SZUA-117. Next base: position 45,023 of record JAQCAD010000009.1, on the reverse strand, counting down.
GCCATCTCCCGATCAGCCCAGGAAATCAAATTGCCAGACATCAGTGAGCCCCGCCAGGAAGCCGGGAAACGGGCGAGTCGACTCGACCCCCAGGCAACGAGGCCCGGTTTCGCATTTGCCTATCATGTACCCGAGCGACTGACTCCAGAGTGGTACGCGATGGGGCTTCTTGATCAGATCCTGTTGCAAGGCGAGGACAGCCTGCTCAACCAGGTGCTCGTCAAAAACGAAGGCATTACCGCCGAGATAGAAGGCGGCATCAATGCACTCCTCGGCAACATGCTGAACTACCAGGGCCCGATGCTTTGGCTTGCCTCATTCATCCATGATGCAGATGTCGAAGAAGACCGAATCGTTGCGGCGCTCGATGGCGTAATACAGACAGTGCAGAACGCACCGATCGACGCAGAAACGCTTCAAAGGGCGAAAGTAAAATGGCGCTCATCCTTCTACAATGACGTTAGCGCAACGTTTGGCTTTGGCCGCGCAGACCTGCTGGCGTCGCTGGCTCTGTATGACGACGACCCGGAACGAATAAATCGTTTCGAGGCCGAGATGACGAACGTGACACCGGAAATGATTCAGAAGACCGCCCAGGAGTATCTGCGCTCGAGCAACCGGACAATCCTGGTCCTCGAAGCCGGTGCGAGTTCAGGCAATGCGGAGGTCGCTGCAAATGACTAATCTCAAGAATCTGCTGGTAACAGCCGTGGCGCTGTCCTTCGTCGCAGCAATCTTCGCGCAGGAAAAAGAGGTGCCACCCGCTGGTGGGACGCCCAAAGACTTCACGCTGCCCGCAACAAATTCCTTCGGCCTCGAAAACGGGCTGCAGGGAACGCTTGTAGAATTTGGCAGCGTGCCAAAAGCGACCATCCGTATCATTGTTCGTTCCGGGAACCTGAACGAGGGTAAGCAGACCTGGCTTGCCGACCTTAGCGCTGATTTCCTGATCGAAGGCACCAGCAACCGCAGCGCGGAGGACATTGCCAAGGCGGCGGCCGCCATGGGCGGACAAGTTAACGTTGGCGTCGGCGAGGACCAGACCACGATCAGTGCCGACGTGCTGGCAGAATTTGCGCCGGACATGGTGAAACTTCTCGCCGACATCGTGCGGAACCCGGCTTTTCCGGCGTCCGAGTTGGAACGGTTGAAACGTGACCGCCTGCGCCAATTGAGTATCGCAAAAACTCAGCCGCAACAGATGGCAGTTGCCGAGTTCAGGAAGGCACTTTATGGCGACCACCCCTATGGCCGCATGCTTCCGGCCGAAGAACAATTGGCTGCATACACGCTGGACGATGCACGAAATTTCTATAACAACAACTTTGGCGCGCAGCGGACCCAAATCTATGTAGCCGGCATGTTCGATGCCGCAGCAACCCGTGCCGCAATCGAGAGCGGTTTTACGGATTGGCGTAAAGGCCCCGATGTGCTGATCGATCTGCCAAAGCGTGCAACCGGCAAGGTCGTGGTTGATGTGGTTGACCGCCCGGACGCGTCGCAGTCGGACATCATGCTTGGATTGCCGACGATCGCGCCAGGGCATGAGGACTGGATACCGCTGCAGATTACCAACAGCCTGCTCGGCGGCTCCTTTTCTTCTCGTATTACGTCCAACATTCGCGAAGACAAGGGCTACACTTACTCGCCGTTCAGCTCGATTTCCACTCGATACCAGGATGCCTACTGGGTGCAGTCGGCCGCCGTGACCACTGACGTGACCGGTGCAGCGCTGAAGGAGATCGTGTACGAAATTGACAATCTGCAAAAGAACCCGCCAACCGCAGAAGAACTCGATGGCATCAAGAACTACGCGGCTGGCATTTTCGTTTTGCAGAACTCTACCCCCGGCGGAATTATCAACATGTTGAGTTACCTGGAGCTGCAGGAACTCCCCGACACCTACCTCACCGACTACGTGAGCGAAGTTTATGCAGTAACACCGCGCCAGGTTTCAGAAATCGCGCAGACCTATTTGCGGGAAGAAGACATGACGCTTGCCGTTATTGGTGACCGGAGCCAGGTTTCCGAACAGGTAGAACCTTACGTCAGGGGCGAGGAAGAGTAGCGACAACGACATTCCCGGGATCAAGAATGATTCCCGGGAATGGTTAATCGAAACAATTCTTCTAATCCACCACGCGAAACGGTATTCGCTTCACGGCAAGCTTGCCATTGCTCATGACGAGCAGCACATCCTGCAATGCTTCGATGTGCGTCAGAGGATTGCCCGGCACAAGGATCATGTCAGCCTCAAAACCCGGTTCGATTCGCCCCGTTCGATCGGCGACGCGTAGCAGGTCCGCTGAATTGACCGTCGCTGTCTGCAGCGCCTCGAAATTGGTCATGCCCATGCGCACATAGTGCTCGACTTCAATAGAAATTCGATTGATCGATTTTTCGTCGTAATAATTATCTGCGCCGGTGGCGATCTTTACGCCCATCGAATGGGCTGAGCGTATCGCACGCTCCAGCTGCGGCACCATGTGCCTGCCGCGAAGTCGCAATACAAAGTCATATTGTTCCTCGTTCATTTCATCCATCGTCACGTAGGTCGGAACCAACCAGGTCCCGCGCTCTTTCATCAGGCGTAATGTCTCGTCAGACAGATACGTACCATGCTCGATACTGCGGGCCCCCGCGAGCGCTGCAGCCCTGGCACCCTCGTCGCCGTGCGCGTGCACCATGACCGGAATGCCGTGCTTCGCCGCCTCGTCCACCACGACCCGAAGCTGACGCTCGGTATAGACCTGTTGCCGCGGGTCGGTGTCCGGCAGCCCTGCTCTTTGTGTACCACGAGTCTTGATGACATCGACACCGCGCTCGACGTTGATATTGACCAGCATTCGCAATTCGTCGTCTGTGTTTACGCCGTCGTGTAAAGCGGCAAGCCTCGGATCCGCAAGCACGGTTTCGCCGAGATTCGGCGTAACAAAAACACCGGCGGCAACGACATCGGGGCCTGGCAGCTGACCACTTTTCACCAGCTCACGCATTGCGACGTCCTGGTAAGCGGACACACTGCCGGTTCGAACCGTCGTCACGCCTGACTCGAGCGCCCGCCTCGCCTGATCCAGTGTGCTGATATGCGTGTGTGCGTCGAATAGCCCGGGCATCAGGTAGTTGCCTTCCGCGTCGATCACTACGTAATCGGAAGAAATCGAAACACCGTTTTCGGTGATTCGCTCAATCTTCCCGTTCCTTACAAAAACATTCCGATTCCCGTATATCCGGTTATCAACCCCGTTGAAGAGGTTGGCATTCGTGATCGCGAACGACTCGCCCTGCGCAAATGCAGATTGCCCCGCCGAGAGCAAGAGAATAACGAGCATCAGCCATGTGTAGATTCTCATTGCAGTCTCGTCTCACTTTGCATGAGCGACCGGATGTCTTCATCCAGCCCGGTCATTTCCCAACGTGCGAGCGAAATAGGAATACTGTCGATTTGATTCAGCCGATCAAAAAAATCCTTCATCCGGAATTCTTCCCCTTTTTCTTCCCGTAATTTGGCGAAATCGGCGAGTGCGCGTTCGAGCAGATACTTACCTGTGACATAGCTGGTGCCATAACCTGGTTGTCGTAAATATAGATGCTGTTCAAAAACAAGCAACTCGGGTTCCGTCTTCATCCAGCCCCGGGGCGTCCAGTCCTGGTGTACGCCACCGGCCTCTTCCATGGTCATCTCGTTAGCCTGTGCGTACAGCGATCCCAGGCCGCGCGCGGCACGCTGCGCCAGCATGATCCACACGAGTTCACGGGAGCGTGGACTGTCGTCATACAGGCCCGCATGCATGAACATCTCCTCTACGCCGGTAGCTGTGCCCTCATTTCGGCTATCGAAAATGTTGTAGAGCAATGCGCCCTGGCGAATCGGGCTCGGATGCGGATCGAGGTCCATGCGCGCAAGCTCGATCCAGTGATAGGAATGCGTCATCAGGGGCGCCGGATCATAATGCGCTGTGATGGCGAAAAAATTTCGCCGTTCTTCCGGCACAAATGACCCCAGATGCTCAAGCAGCGCCGGCTTCATGTAATCGCTCACCGAAAGAATTTCTTTTTCTGCAAAGAAATTCATGATGCGATCGACGGCCTCTTCGGCCCTGACGGTAAATTCCTCAGAATTCCTGGCAGCGACCAGTGGTGGCAAATCGCGATTGCGCTGTTCTTCCAGTTTTAGCGATGCCCAAGCCCGGTCGAGCTCACGATTCAGCAGGCGCACTTCGTCGTCCCACGAAAGGGGTACCAGGTGCACATTTTGCTGATACCAGGTGTAGTTCTCCTTCCCAATTCCCGACGGACCACGTTTGGACGGCGCCTGATCTTCCAGCCATTTGACCAACTCGCGTGTCGCTTCCCTGGCTTCTGAAATAACAGCCATGAGTTCGACGCCTGCCGAAGGGCCGGCCATGTCGAGTACCTGGTCGAGGGCCGTTATCTGGCTTCGAACGTCACGAATACCTGTAACCCATAAATCGCGTGCATTGCCGGTGAGGTTCTGCGGGGCCTGGCGCATCAGCGGCGGAATGGCACCGAGTTCATCGACGAGGCGCCGCTCATCGTCATTCGTAAGAGGGAACTTGTATTTCCAGACATCTACGATCGCATGATTGTTCGCCCCTTCATGCGCCGGCACGTCACTTCGCTCCATCCAGACGCTGGCGTAGAACGCGGGATCTCTTGCCCACGGTTTCAACACGCGATAATTGAAATCGAAGCCATTCATCTCGGCGCGAACCAGATGCCAGTCGACCTGTTCTGGAACCGGCCAGTCATCGATGTCAAAACTATCGAGCCTGGCCCGCAGCGCCAAAAATGCCGGGTAGCGCTCTGCGAATCTCCCGGCGGTGTAATCCGGCGCGCCATTCAAAAGCGGCGGATTCTCGAACTGGCGCCATTCGGCGAAAAGCGCCACAAGATCATTGTGATTTCCGATTTCCTGAGCGTGTGTCATCGTATTGAACGGGATCGACAGGATCAGTGACGAAACGACCATCGACTTCTTGAACAAATTCATAGTGCCTCCGTTTTTGGCGATTATACGCTTTCCATCTCGCCTGGCAGATGCGCCGGCCGCTGATGAATCCTTTGCAACGGTAATCTGCGACGGATACCGGGAGTCCACCGGTGAATCCGTTCACGCAGGCATGGATCTCGTATGGGATTTCGTCAGTCGTTATGCGAATTCGAACCAAGCAGGCGATCCCGCAGCCATTCGTGAAACTTCCAGAGATCGTACTCCTGCGGGACCAGCACGCCGTGGTCGTGTCGCATACTCTTAAGACCCTGCTGGTTTGTCTCGGAAATCGCGGAATCCTGCGCGACAACCAGGCGGCCCAGTTCCAGGATGTGTGATATCGCATCCGGGTGCGCCTCTTTCACCCCTGGCATCAGCAGCCAGTCAATCGTCACCTCGATCGATTCAGGTCCTGTCGGCAACAAACGGACACTGCGCACATAGTCGCTATGACCGACGACATACATGCTTGCCGTGAAAGACGCGAATGCCATGCCGGTTTTTCGTTCGGCATCAGTCAGACCATCGATTTGCGGCAATGACGAACGTCCATCGGTCGTCCATGTCCTGAGATCGCTGGCTATTCTGGCCCGTCCGTCATCGCCATCAGATTCGGGACGCCAGTCGGGGTCTTCCGTGTAACTCTGCAGGCCTTTTTTGAATACCGGCACGACTTTGCACAATTCCGGGTGCACACGCGGACAGTGGTAACATTCGTTGTAGTTTTCCCAGAACACTTTCCAGTTACAGGCAACGGTTTTTCGCTCCTGATGCACGGACACCATGTCTGCAAGCGGCCAGTTGCCAAGCTCATGCGCTTCACGCCCGAGGAAATCGATCAGTGAATCTCTTGGCTCTTTGCCGAGGTTGATGAACAGGAAACCACCCCAGCTATCGGTGTGAACGTCGTACAGGGAATAATCCTGGAAATGAAAATCGTCGGTCTCCACACGTGCCGGTGTCGCGATTAAATTTCCGTCAATCGAGTAAGTCCAGGTGTGATACGGGCAAACAATTCGTCCATTGCGAAAATGTCCCCGATCCGATGCGCAAAGTCTCGAACCGCGATGCCGGCACGTATTGTGATAGACGCGAACCTGGCCTTCCTCGCCTCGCGTCACGATGAGTTGCTGGGTGCCGATCGTGACCACAAAGTAATCGCCGGATCGCGGTATGTCTTCCTGTCGCCCGATGCACACCCAATCCCGATACCAGATTACATCGAGCTCGAGGGCAAAATGTGCCGGGTCGTAGTACCAGCTGCTGGGTAAAGTCGCTTTGGTATCTTTGAGAAGAGACATGCGGTGATTATTCACCGAATGGCAGCCAGATGGGAACACGCGTTTTCACCGCGTGTAACGACTAGTTGAAATACTCCATCGGATTGATGCCGAATGCGCCGTGTTCATGCCCTTTGGAAATCCAGATCCCGCTTCCTTTCCATTCCTGGGAGTTCAGTACTTTCGGTCTCTTGTTCATCTCGCCCGATGGTTTTTTCAATAGCAGCACTTTGGGCTGCAGCAGGTTTACGGGGTTTTGCTCGAGCACGAGGCCTGCCGACCCGTCGCTAAGCTCCACCACAGTGCCGGTTGGAAACATGCCAATCGTATGAAGGAACTGCTGCACGACTTCCGCCGAAAACTGCCTGTTCCGAATGTCGTTCAGTTCGCGTGCGGCGTCATAGGCAGCCAGGGCCGGAGAATACGACGACTTGGTCGTCATCGCATCGTAACAATCAACAATAGCGGCGATTCGACCGTAAGCCGGAATGGCACTACCACGCATACCATGGGGATACCCGGACCCGTCATACCGCTCGTGATGATAATTGACCATTTCGAAAATCGTGGGGCTGATATCTTCGGACCGATGCAGGATATCCACGCCGGCCTGAACATGGTACGGCACCTGCTCGTACTCATCGTGAGTAATGGCGCCCGCGGCAGCCAGAATTTCATCCGGCACTGCAACGTTGCCAATATCGAGTAACAGGCCGCCAACAGCGAGATCCTGCAGTCCCTGCCGATCGATTCCCAGGTGGCGCCCAAACATCACTGACAAAACCGACGTGGCAACGGCGCGGCTGTATGGCTTGCCGCTGCGTTTTCCGGAAAACACCGTCCACGCCATGGCATTCGGGTTTCGCAGGATGCTCTGAATGAGTGGTGTCACCGCCCGGATAACGCGGGCAGTATCCACTCTTCCGGAGCGACGGGTTCGTTCAAAAATACGCCGGTGCGATATTACGCACTTTTCGTAAGCCGCTTTCGCCAGCGGCGCTTCACGACGGACTGTCGAAGTAATCTCGTAGCAAGCAGACTGCTTTCTTTTTCGTGCGCTGAGAAACCGGCCAACGCCCATTCGAAATACGATACGGTGCAACCAGCCGGGTTTGCCTGGCTCCGCCTCGTCCGGTCCCAGGATTCTGACCGCCTTGCCGGCGGCCATGGCGATGATCTGTGCCTCGGTCAATTTACCCCGCTCGATTTCGACATAGACCTGACTGCAGTACGACTGCAGCTGCTCGAGTTCTGTCCTGTCTTTTATCAGGAACCCCTGAAACAGGAACGGCGTCTCGAGCCACGGTCGATCGAGCATGCCGACATACATGCCGATGCTGAGGTTCGAAGTACTCATGGGTACGCGGGTGAGGTGCAAGGAGTAAATCCTTTTTCTTATATATCATAATGATAGCGTTGCTAATTCCCAGAATACATCAAACTGCGTCGCACCCTGAAGTGTGCCCTGACTCACAGTTCGCCGTTTCCTGCCCGGCTGGGCAGCGGCCCCGTTCATGCTACTCTCGCGCCAAACAACAACAATTGGACCGCCCATGCTCAAACGTCTTTGTGCGCTTGCCCTGGTTCTCCTCGCCTCTCCATTAAACGCGCAATCTATTGAAGACGAAGCGCTGGACTGGCTGCAGAAGTTCATCCGCGTCGACACGATCAACCCGCCGGGAAATGAGACGCTGGCCGTTCAGTTCATCGCCAGCATTCTGGAAGCAGAAGGCATTCCCTATCAGACAGCGGAAAGTGCACCGGGACGAGGCAACATCTGGGCGCGTCTTGAGGGTGGCGATGAACCGGCTTTGATCCTGCTGCAGCACACCGATGTTGTACCGGCAGATCCCCAGTACTGGACCACTGACCCGTTGTCCGGTGAAATCCGGGACGGGTTCCTTTGGGGGCGTGGCACGCTGGATATGAAAGGCACCGGTATTTCGCAACTGGCGACCTTCGTCAGCCTGCATCGGGCTGGCACGCCCTTGAATCGCGACGTGGTGCTGGTTGCCACTGCCGACGAAGAGGCCGGCGGTCTTTTTGGTGCCGGTTGGCTGGTTGAGAAACACCCCGAAATATTTGCCGGTGCAGCCCTCCTGATCAATGAAGGCGGTAACGGCGAGCAGTCTGCGAAAGAATTGATTTTCAATGTCGAAGTGACGCAGAAAGTACCGGTCTGGCTGCGGTTGGTTGCTGTCGACACGCCGGGGCATGGCTCAATGCCAAACGCCACTTCCTCCGTGACGCGAATTGTCGATGCGCTTGCCATCCTGCGGACAAACCCCTTCCCGGCCCGCATTGTGCCGGCAGTGGACGCGATGTTTCAGTCACTGTCTCTAAGCGCGTCGCCCGAATGGGAAGAGGCCTACAGCAATATCGCGAACGCTATCAAGGAGCCGGGTTTTCTGGAAAAACTGCAATCGCATTCAGCCTTTTTGCATGCATTGACCAGGGATACCTGCTCGATGACGCGCTTCGGCGCGTCCAACAAGATCAATGTCGTTCCACCGGAGGCCTGGGCGGAACTGGACTGTCGAATCTTGCCGGACAGGCCGAGTGAAGTTTTCATCGATGAATTGCGCGAGTTGATCAAGGACACGGGCGTCAGGATCGAAATCATCATGGCGTTTACACCGGCGGTTTCATCGACGGACTCCCTGCTCTACCGGGCTATCGAAGAAGTCACCGCAGAACGTCATCCGGGTTCGCGAGTTATGCCCTCGGTTGCTTCCGGCTTCACCGACAGCCACTTCACCAGGGATCTGGGCATTGCCAGCTATGGTTTCGATCCGATCGTCGTACCCGAATCCGAATTCTCACGCATTCACGGCAATGACGAGCGTGTCAACGTGGAAGCGTTCAAGCGAGGCGTCATCGATCACCTGGCGATAATAGGGGCAGTCGTTTATGACTAAATCGGGAAAAGAGCTTCTATCTCTTTTTTTCAGAGCTGCGCAAAAGGATTGCACATGAATCGCGCAGCATTGCCGTTATTCTTTGCCGGTGTCCTGCTCATCCAAACCGGCAGCCACGCACAGGTATTCGACCCGCAACCTGACGCGGCCGAGCCCGGCTCGGTCGAGGCCATTGCCGGATTTACGACGGAGCCCCGATTTCTCAGCCCCTGGGTCGCTTATGTTCCAGTCTCCGACAGCGTCCCGTCGCCGACCCAGGTACTCGGTCATGTCATCGGCGCGGCAGGAGAGCTCACGCACTCGGCGGCAATCGTCGACTACGTTCGCCAGGTCGGCGCAAATTCTCCACGCGTGCACGTGGAGACAATCGGAGTGTCCGAAGAAGGTCGGGATATCGTCCTTGCCGTAATCAGTGACGAGGCGGGCATTCGTGAACTGGACCGTTTGAAAGCAGCAAATGCCGCACTTGCCGATCCCCGCATAACCAGCCCCGCGATGGCTGAAGAAATCATGGCGACAGCACGCCCTGCCTATTACTTCAACTGCAACCTGCACTCGGACGAAACCGGCAGCGGTGAAATGTGCATGGAGCTGATCTATCGCCTGGCCGTATCAGAGCAGCCGATGATCAAAGCCATTCGCGAGAATGTGCTTGTGTTGATTAACCCCGTTTCAGAGCCCGACGGACGAGAGAAAGTCACGGACTGGTTCTACCAGTATCTGAAAGGCAAAACCGATTTTGACGCGCTGCCGCGTCAGAGTCCCCCTTATTGGGGTCGCTACGTTTTTGTCGACATCAACCGGGATGCGCACCAGAAAAATTTCGCGGCGACGCGAGCGGTGAGCAAGATGTATTTCGACTACCACCCGGCCGTCGTACACGATTTGCACGAAGCGATCTCGCTCATGTTGAGCTGGAATGGGACGGGACCGTACAACCCCAACATTGATCCCATCGTCCTTTCGCGTTGGCTCGAAATGAGTTTTCACGAAATGACGACAATGAACTCATTCGGTATGCCCGGCGTCTGGACCTGGAATTTTGGCGACGGCTTCGGACATCATTACCTGGATTCCATCTCGATCAATCACAACGGAATCGGGCGTGGTTATGAAACTTTTGGCAATGCCACTGCCGAAACGGTAACGCGCCATGCCGATGAAGACAGCCTGACACGCGAATGGTATCGCCCGTGGCCACCGGACCCGGTCTTTAGATGGTCGATGCGCGATAACGTGAATTACCAGCAAACCGGCGCACTGGCGATACTCGATTGGTCAGCCAAACACGCCAGGGAGATGCTTCGCGACTTTTACCAGACAGGCTACAACTCGTGGCAGAAGGGCGTTCTGGAGAAACCATACGCCTACATCATTCCGGCGAACCAGCCGGATCGCCGGCGAGTGACGCAAATGATCAATCGGCTGCAGGATCAGCATATCGAAGTCGGCACGCTGTCAATGCCCGCCGAGCTGGCCGAAGGCGACTTCCGGCAAGGCGACTACATCGTCAAGATGGATCAGCCTTATCGCAACTTCGCGCTGGACGTGCTCGAGCCACAGCGTTTTCCAGCCGAGACCCAAGAGCTGCCCTATGACGACATGTCCTGGGCCTACCCGGTTGGCTTTGGTGTGCGAACCGTGCGAATCGAGGATGAACGGGCCAAATCCGTTTCCGCCCTGCTATTGCAGGAAGACGCGATAGCCAAGGGATCGGTGCGTGGCAAAGGTCCGGTCTATCTCCTGCGTGACCAGGGTCAGGAATCGTTACTGGCCGCCCGATTCAGGCTTGGCGACTCGAGAGTTTCGATTGCAGAACAATCATTCAAATCGGGCGACGTCACCTATCCGCCCGGCTCGTGGATTATTTCTGCCGGAAACGGTCAGTCTGCAAGTGAAGTTGCGGCTGCCGTCGCCGCGCTCAGCAACGACCTCGCGCTGGATTTTGATTCGGCCAGCCGCGAACCTGTTGTCACCAGGCATCCGTCACCGGTGCCCCGCATCGGGCTCTGGGTGCCGTGGGCGGATACCGACATGATGGGGTGGATTCGGTACATCTTCGACCGCGACGCTATTCCCTATACCTATTTACGGGATGAGGACTTGCGAGCCGGCGGACTGAACGACGAGGTAGATGTCATCATTTACGGCCCGTTCTCGCGACTCGAGCTCGCCGGCCAGATTCACGGCATCGCGGCAACGAACGGTCCGATACCATTTCGCAGCACGCCGGAGTTCCCGAGCCTCGGCACGCCTGTCGAGTCCGATGACATTACCGGTGGCCCTGGCTATGCCGGCCTTGCGGAATTGCAGAAATTCGTGGCATCCGGTGGGACCTTGCTGACACTCGGCACCGGCACCACCCTCGCACTGGAAGGTGGTCTGGTTCCAAGTGTCCCACGAGTTTCAAATTCGGCGGTGTATACGCCGGGCGCGGTGTTACGCACGACGTTCACGAAACCCGACCATCCGCTCGCTTACGGATACCGCACGGAGACGTCGGTGTTTCGCACCAACCTGCCGGTGTACGAAACACCTCGCCGCTGGTTGACGATGGCTTATTGCACGTCGTGCCTGAATGGCCCGCGCGATGAACGTCACATCGTCATGACCTGGGGTGGTGAAGGAAACATGGTTTTGAGTGGCGGGATGCGCGGCGAACGTGAACTTGCGGGCCACCCGGCGATCCTGGACACACCGATCGGTGAGGGACACATCATCACCTACAATTTTAATGGCATTCACCGCGACATGAACCGCGCGGAGCACCGCCTTGTCTGGAACGCGATCCTCAACTGGAACGCATTGCCTGATCGTTAACCCGGACAACAAAAGGGGTCGGATCCAATTCTCTGCATTTTCCGAATTAACTGAATATTGGATCCGACCCCCTTTTTTGACCTTTTTTCAGGAGTCACATCATGCCCGTAGAGACCGCTGTATTAAGTCTTGAAAACCCCGTGTTCCACACCTACCTGCTGGCCGCCAGCATCATGATTTTAAAGCTGATGATCCAGCCCTGGATCACCGTGCAGAGAATGGTCCAGGCAGGTGGCGGATACCGCAGCCCGGAAGACGCGAAAAAAAGCCCGTTGAACCCCAATCCACGAGCAGGCCAACTCGACATCAATGAGTACGTCGATCGCTCCCGCCGTATGAATCTGAACGATCTCGAGAGCATCCCCGCTTTCCTGGTCGTCGGGTTGTTGTTCGTTATTGTGGAGCCAACGCTGTTGCTGGCCCAGGTCCTGATCTGGACTTATGTCGCAGCGCGAGCGGCGCACTTCATCGCCTATCTGACGGCGCAATTGCACGACGTCCGCGCCTTCTGCTGGACGTGGAGTTCGCTGTCCGTTATCGCCATGGCCGGCTACGTGTTGATGCAGGCGCTGTCGATTGCCTGAACGAGGTCGCTCAGCGACGCGGCATCGATAGTCGATGTCCTGTTACTATCCAGCCATCGACACCCCGGACCGAACCGGCATTCCATGCACGCAGACTGATCGCTCTCGTAGCGACCACCGTGGCGACAATGAGTGAAGTCGACGTCCCGCTCAATAATCCAGCGAGGACAGATCAACAAATCAGACGCATGGGCCACCAGCGTACGACTCTTGCTGGTGCTTTCAATCATCACAATGTCGACTCCGGCAATATGTCGAACTTATTCGATATTTAACCCGCGACTTCGATACACGCCGAAGTGCACGTACGGGCTTCCCGCCATCGTTCCGGCCGGCACATCGTCTGGCACCCGATGTACGACCGGTTTGATACTTCTGAGGTAGCCGACAATCGCATAGGCGTCGTCGTCTGAAATCTGCGCATAACCCTGCCATGGCATAACCAGAATGCGGCGATCGCCATGTCGTCCAACTCCAGCCCGTAATGCTTCAGCGACCTGCCGATCTGACCATCGGCCGATGCCGGTTTCGTTATCGGGTGTGATATTCGGCGGATAAACAACGCCCGGATAGCGATTCGCCAGTGGGCTGGTAAAGGCGATACCGATTCGCGAGCCCGCAAGCAACCGAGCCCTGTTCGGCTCGCCGACCAGCGCGCCATCGGTATGGCACGTGCCACAACCCAGCAATTCGACGAGATACTCCCCTCGCGTAGCGGACTCCCTGTTTTCCGGCGCAACAACGAGCGGTGTGGGGGCATCGACGAAGCCCGTCGTGCTGACCTCTTCGTAATCGTCAAGAGGGTCGTACGCGGGATCAGATGCGCAGGCGGCAAGCAAAAGCGTTGTGGCAAACAGAAGTTTTGCGTTTTTCATATCACCAATCTCGCAGCGGGGTGCCAGCACCATTGTCTGGCAACTCCAGCAAGGAGGAAATATCGGAAAACGCCTAGGAACGGACCGAAAAGAACCTAACTCGAGGGTTTTATTCTTTTGCCTTTGTCCTTTTCGCCGCCAGCTCTCTTGTTAAGGCTCAGTATTGGCTTTGGCTTTCCATCGGGTCGCGACTTCGGTTTGCCTTTCTGGTCGGATCTTTTCTTGCCGAAGCTTTTCTTGTCGCCTGTTGCTTTGCCGACCCGTTTTTCGCCTGTTGCTTTGCCGACTCGCTTGTCGCCGGATGCTTTGCCGACCCGTTTGTCGCCGGCCGCTTTGCCAAATCGTTTGTCGGCGGGTCGGGGTTTGGCCTTTGCCCTGTGCTTCGAGGGCCCCCGGGAATCGGAAGCCAAAGAGATGTCGAGTTGCTCGCCACACACACGAACTTTCTTCAGCTGCATCAGGATGTCGTTCGGCATCCCAACGGGAAGATCGACCAGGCTGAAATCCTGATCAATTTCGATCTGGCCAATGTGCTCCCCATCCAGTCCGGATTCATTCGCAATGGCACCAACAATATTGCCGGGCTTTACACCATGTATATGGCCCACTTCAATTCGGTATCGTTCTTTATCAGCATCCGGTTTGGAAAGCGATTTATCGCGACGTTTCCACTCACGTGGTGATCTCTCGCCCTCCATCCTGGATCTGGAATCATCCGCGCGCTTCGCCGGTCGATCGCTTTCCGGATTCAGCAGCATGGGCTTGTCGCCGATGGTCATCTTCGCAAGCGCAGCCGCTATTTCCACCGCGGGCACGTCGTGCTCCTGTCGATACTGTTCAACCAGGCCCTGCATGAATGCCAACTCACCTTCCGCCAGCGTATCGGTGATCTTCTGTTTGAAATCCGCAATTCGCTTGTTGTTGACCGTCTCTGTCGTCGGAAGGATCATTTGGTCGATTTTTTGCCGCGTCGCTTTTTCGATCGCATAGAGCATGCGTTTTTCGCGAGGCGCGACAAACAAAATCGCCTCACCCTGGCGACCCGCCCTGCCGGTTCGACCAATACGATGTATATAGGCCTCGGTATCGTTTGGAATGTCGTAGTTGACGACGTGGCTGATTCGATCGACGTCTAGACCGCGAGCGGCCACATCCGTCGCGACAAGTATGTCCAGCGTGCCTTTTTTCAATCGCTCCACGGTTTGCTCGCGATGATTCTGCGCCATGTCACCGTTCATCGCGGCGGCAGCGTAACCCCTCGCTTCCAGTTTCTCCGCCAGTTCGGTCGTTGCCGTTTTGGTTCGCACGAACATCAAAATCGCCTCAAAAGGCTCGACTTCCAGTATTCGGGTGAGTGCATCGAGCTTATGCAGACCGCTGACCTGCCAATAACGCTGGCGGATGGTTTCGGCAGTCGCCGTCCGGGCCTTGATCGAAATTTCCTGCGGATTGTTCAGGTGCTTTCGTGCGATTCGCTCAACTTGCGGCGGCATCGTTGCGGAGAACAACGCCATTTGTCGTTTCTTTGGTGTCTGTTCCAGAATCCATTCGACTTCCTCGATGAAACCCATACGCAACATTTCATCGGCTTCATCCAGGACCAGGGCCTTCAGGCCATCCAGCTTCAGCGTGCCCTTGCGCATGTGGTCCATCACCCGGCCAGGCGTCCCGACAACGACGTGCACACCGCGTCTGAGCTGGCGAATCTGTCCGCCGTATTCCTGGCCACCATAAATGGGCAGCACATGAAATCCTTTAATGTGGGCGGCATAGCGTTGAAAGGCCTCTGCGACCTGTATGGCCAACTCGCGCGTCGGCGTGAGCGTCATGACCTGAACATGACCGCTCTCTATGTCGATGTTTGACAGGAGCGGCAGCGCGAATGCAGCGGTTTTGCCGGTTCCTGTCGGCGCGTGGCCCAGAATGTCCCCGCCTTTCAGGAGCGGCGGGATGGCCTGAATCTGGATAGGCGTGGGCGTTTCGTAGCCGAGCTCGTTCAATACCTTGATCAATGGCGGAGAGATCCCGAGATCCCGAAAACGAGCGGTGCCGGGCGCGGCAGTGGAATTGGTCATAGGATGGCTTTGGCGTCTGGAAATGCCGATTAGAACCTAACCGGAAGGCGCGCATCATACCCTGCTGCGTGACAAAAGGGGCGCGAGGCCCGAATGCGTTCATAATACCGCCTCAATCCACGCCACCTGCAAAAGGACTGAAGCGAAATCGGTATGCCAGATTGCATGATTGTCACCACGCTGGCGAAAGAGTTCGCAGATGAGATCTCTCGCCTTGCGGATTCCTCCATTCCCCTCAAAGCGTGCACCTCTTCGGAACAGGCCCTGGCTGAGTATACAAACGAGACCGTCCTCTTCGGTAACCCCGCCCTGATCGTGCCAATTCTGCCGAGCATGCCATCCGTCAAATGGGTGCAATCGTCCTGGGCAGGCGTGACGCCATTCATGGACTGTGAACGCCGTGACTATGTTTTAACTGGCGTTAAGGACGTGTTTGGGCCACAGATGTCGGAGTACGTGATCGGTTATCTGCTGGCGCACGAACTCAAAGTGCTGCGTCGAATGCAGGAACAAAAGGCACGAAACTGGTTTAAGGGATTTTCCGGCTCTCTCGCTGGAAAACGACTCGGTGTCATGGGTACGGGTTCGATCGGCCGGCACATTGCGAACACTGCAAAGTCCTTCGGGCTACAAGTGACCGGCCTGAGTCGGTCGGGCCAAGTCGCGCCTGGTTTCGATAAAGTAATGCCTGTTGATCAGCTACATGAATTTCTCAAGGAAACCGACTACCTGGTTTCGACGCTTCCGCAAACGGACGCGACTGATAATCTGCTCGATGCAACGGCGCTGCAGAGGCTCCCCGCACATGCATACTTCATCAATGTTGGCCGAAGCAATGTCGTCGACGACAATGCCCTGATCGATGCGTTGCGAAATAACAGGCTGGCCGGTGCGGCACTGGACGTGTTTGACGAAGAACCCATACCCAAAGACAGTACGCTTTGGGGCACGCCAAATTTGTCCATAACCGCACATATCGCCGCGATCAGTCATCCATTGCTGTTGGTGCCGATTTTTGTCGATAACTATCGCCGCTACGTTAACGAACAGCCGCTGAAGTACGTAATCGATTTTGCAACGGGCTACTAATTGTGTGATTTGGCACGCTTTTTCCGGTCCCCGTCGTATATTCTGCGATCGCTACGTTATGCTGCAGCTATCAGGACATTTTGTAAGGAGCAAGCTCATGAAAACGACCATCATCCTGTTTGGATTTCTCGCCATTCTCGGATTCGCTGCCGTCGGCAGTATGTACATTTTTGACGTGAAGACTGGCGACGAGGCCCTTGAACTTCTGATAAAAGTCGAAGGAACGTTAGTCCTGCTCGGCATATGCTCTGTGGTCATTTCGATGATGCTGGCCGGCGCCGCGAAAAAAACCCAAGATTAGTCCGTGCCAAAAAAGCCATATGGCACCGGCAATGCCTCGTTCCAAGCCGCAGGCGGTGAAAAGGGCTTGCGAAGACTCGTCGAACTATTTTTCGATCGAATGAGTGCTGACAATCGCTTTTCTACAATCTATGCGATGCACCCGAAAACCAACGACGTATCAAGGGACAAACTGTTTCGATTTCTCTGCGGCTGGCTGGGCGGGCCAAAGTTGTACCAGGAGAAATATGGCGCCATTGGAATCCCCCGGGTTCATGCGCACCTCAAAATTGGAACGTCAGAGCGGGATCAATGGCTCACCTGCATGAGTGAAACGGTTGACGAACAACCTTTCGCCGCCGACTTCAAGGTTTACCTGATGGAACAACTGTATGTACCGGCTGAAGCAGTACGGCGACGTTGCACCAGCGCCCATCAGAACCTCGACGCGACCTGAGACCGATTCGTCGATGGCAAAATTCAGCAAATACCTGGCGATCGGTTTAACGATTGTTGCGGTCGTTGCAGCAGTCAGCTGGACCCTCCGAAATACGATTATCCAGCGGATCTCCGGCCCCATTCTTGAAAACTACGATATCGAGATTATCGATGTGTCGCTGGACGCCCTCGCGACAAATGACGCAAGCATCAGCCGACTGGAATTGTTGCATGCCAAGGGCACGACGATTGTGCTCGAAGGACTAACGTTGCCGATAGGCCGGTCGAGCGGTACCGCCCAAAAGTATTCCGCGAAGAAAGTCTCTGTCGTCACTGCCACCCGAACCGAAGGTGAGCCGTTCGAAATGGCCTTGCTGATTGATCAGTGGTTATCGCTTACCGAAAATCTCGCCGGCAGTGAATTCAGCATCGCGGAATTGGTCCTGCCTCCGTATCCCGTAGTGATGAACCTGGAATGGACGTTACGCGACGGACAACAGGAGCTGTCGGCAAGCATTGAATCGCACGCGATGTCGGTCATAGTGATAAACGGCGAATCCGGCGATTATGCGATCACGTATTCGATACCCGGCAAGCCGTCGGCCAGCAACGTTCATACAGTTTCGGCTCATTTGCAAAGATCTGAAACGGGCGTTGCATTGACCGGTTCAGCTTCGCTTGAGTTGCGCGCGTGGGAACCATTGACAAAATTTGCTGGCGTCGTTCCGGACGCCATAAGCCTGCTATCGGGTTCTGCGGGACTTAAATTCGACATTGATATTCCGTATGACACAAATCGGACTCCGTCCCTGACTGCGACGCTCACCCCATCAGCGCCATTGCAGGTTGAATACTCGAACTCGCCGGACATCGTCACATCAATCATCGTGGAGTCAGGCAGCGTCGTTAACATTACGGCCACTTTCCCCGAAGTCGAGTGGAACCTGCAGGAGGGCCAGGCATCGCTTCGTGTGAACTACGAAGAATGGCGTGACATTCCCGTCAATGTGACAAAGCTGTCCTGCCAGACCGGGCCACGCTGTTCGATGAATACCGCTATCGACCTGCGCGCGGCAGACTTGCCATTCGGAACAGCCGAACGTTTTTCGTTCGCATCAGCGCAGACAGTCACGTTCCCCGATGACGGGGTCTTTATCGAAATTCAACGGGGTGCCACGTTTTCTGCATACGGACTATCGGTATCCGACGCCAACATCGCAGCCATCGATGCGACACTGGCGTCATCGGCAGGGATCGAATTGGTTGACGCCGGCTGGAAGCTGGCAGCGGAGTCGGTAGATATCAAGCTCGATACAGCATCCATTGGCGAAAATTTATCGCTTTCAGCGCCCCTCTTCCTTGAAAAGGTGCTTGTCAGCGAACTCGACGATGTACTGTCCGCCAGATTCGGCGTATTCGCTCCTTCCATACACGCCATGCTGAACGGACAGTCAGTTACGCTGCCCGGACTCAAAGGCGACCTCAGTCAGGAAAATGCCGCTTTGGCGTTTGACCTCGTCACCGTTGGTTTTCACGAGGACGGAAGCATTTCAGGCAATCAACATCTGGATTCCGGTATTGGTGAGGTTCGCGTCAAGGGTGTCGGCGTGTCTTTTGGCTCGGCAAAGCTTTCAAAGCGCGTTTCACCCTGGAACGAAGATTGGGATCTCATCGCCGGTATCGCATCGATTGATGCAGAAGCAAGCTGGGCGCTCAATGAACAAGAGTCACTCAACACCGGCCGACTGGCAATGGAGATTACGGACCTCGCGGGTTTTTATACCGACACTGTCTTCACTGGTCTGACGACAAGCATCAACGGCATCTACGACCGAGATTCCGGCTTTAGCGCTGCGCCCTCCAACATCAGGATTGCACTGATCGAAATGGGCCTGCCCATCGAAAATATTTCTGCTGACTATGCGCTGGACCTCAACTCGTTGGCTGCAGTGGTATCGAACCTGAAAATGTCAGCCTTCGGTGGAGCGATCACGGCCGATCCGTTCAGCTTCCGTACAGACAGCAGCAGCAATACTGTAATCCTGAGAGCTGAGTCGCTGGATATTGCAGAGATTTTGACACTTAAGGAATTTCAGGCGATTGAAGTCAGTGGAAAAATTGCGGCGACGTTGCCGATCACGTTCACGGCAGATGGCGTCACGGTGGCAGGCGGCGCACTCACCGGCGAGGAACCTGGCGGCGTAATTCGTTACCTGTCCGGCAGTGCGCCGGGTGTAACCGACGGCTCGAGCGTTGGACTGGTGACGGCAGCACTGAGCCATTTTAAATACGAGTCACTTGCGTCAGAGGTGAGTTACAACGAGGCCGGTGACCTGGTGTTAAAGATGAAACTTGTGGGTCGAAATCCCGATATGGAGGGCAACCGGCCGGTCATTTTGAATCTCAGCGTAGAAAACAACGTGCCGCAAATGCTCAAAAGCCTGCAAGCCGCGCGTGCGGTCGAGGACGTTCTTGAGAAGCGGGTAAAGAAGTAGACGCCACCGGTATGCGGTGGTGAGGACATAAGGTAAGCTTATTCGCAGCCCTATGCTGCGCGCGGTGACAAAATGAAATCGATGTATTTGCTGGTCGTTCCACTCCTCTTCCTTCTGGGCTGCAATCCAACAGTCAAGGTTCAGGCGCCCGATAAACCGATAGAGATAAATCTCAACGTGAAAATCGAACACAACATTCGCCTTCAGGTCGATAAGGAACTGGAAAGCCTGTTTGATGAAGAAAGCGACGTATTTTGAGGATGATGACTATGAAGAAGATTTTTGCAGCCATTGGCCTGATGATGTTTTTGCAAAGCGCATGGGCTATCGACATCGGGGCAGCCAAAGAACAGGGTCTTGTTGGCGAAGATAACACCGGCTACCTTGCCGCCGTGCAAAATCCCGCTAGCGCCGAAGTCAGGGCGTTAATCGCTGAAGTTAACGGCAAACGACAAGCGAGCTTTGCGGACACAGCGCAAAAAACCGGCGTAACCGTGGCCCAGGTGGCCGCCCGATTTTACGAGCTGGCGGTGCAGAAAACCGCGTCCGGGCATTACTACCAGGACGCCGGGGGCCGCTGGGTCAAAAAATAGCGGCAGACGCGCCGCGGCTCCCAGCGCAGGGCCACGGCGTATCACCGTGGTACGCAACTGCCGCAGCATACTGAAGAATTTACGTCAGGTAACCTCAATATCTAGTTGTTATAAATGACTATTTCGATACATGCTGTTCGCCGCGAGCCATCCGATCCTCTCGCAGCACGCGACTCATTCGTCTTCGCCTGCCCGAATCCGTCGGTGGATAAACGTCTCGATTCCAAAAGCTCGCCGGTCAGGCAATACCCCTTGTTTTTTCACAGAAAATGCCTAAATCGGAGTGCTTAGGCAGATATCCGCTGGTATGATCTCGCCCGGATCGCACGAGGCTGATCGCGTGGCCTTAAGAATCGGGCAACGGGATCGACCCGATTCCAGCCTGGTATCGACAGTTAAACACTATTGACGGCAAACCCCTGGTCGCTCCGGCACGGAACGATTGAGTTTGTGGCGCCCATCGGTCAACGATTGTCCGCGTGGCGTTTTATATTTTTTGAGTAAATGAGCAGATCATGACCGACCTTGGCAAGTACAGAAACATTGGAATTTTCGCGCACGTGGACGCTGGCAAGACCACCACCACGGAACGCATTTTGAAACTTACCGGCAAGATCCACAAAATCGGCGAAGTGCATGACGGTGCCGCAACAACAGACTTTATGGAACAGGAACAAGAGCGCGGCATTACAATTCAGTCCGCTGCAACGACCTGCATATGGGACGGCCATCGACTAAACATTATTGATACACCAGGACACGTTGACTTCACCATTGAAGTTTATCGATCGCTGAAAGTTCTCGACGGCGGCGTCGGCGTTTTCTGCGGATCCGGTGGCGTTGAGCCGCAGTCAGAAACCAACTGGCGCTATGCGAATGATTCCAAAGTTGCACGCATCATTTTCGTCAATAAGCTGGATCGCATAGGGGCGGATTTCTTCAGCGTGGTAAGACAGGTCAAGGATGTACTGGGTGCCCATCCCCTGGTTATGACGTTGCCGATCGGAACAGAAGAGGATTTCACCGGCGTAGTCGATCTTGTTACTCGCAAAGCCTGGGTATGGGAAGGTTCGGAAGATCCGACCAATTACACGATCACCGATGTGCCTGAGAATATGAAAGCCAAGGTCGAGGAGTATCGTGAGATGCTCGTCGAAACCGCGCTCGACCAGGATGATGATCTGATGGGTGCCTATCTCGACGGCAAACAGCCCTCCGAAGCGGACCTGAAACGCTGCATCCGCAAAGGCACGATTGCGCTCGACTTCTTCCCGACGTATTGTGGCTCGGCGTTCAAGAACAAAGGCGTGCAAAACGTATTGAATGGTGTCGTCGACTATTTGCCGAGTCCCACCGAAGTAGTGCCGCAACCTGAAATCGACCTGGAAGGTAATCCTACCGGAGGCACCGCGATCGTTGATCCTGACTATCCGCTGCGTGCACTGGCATTCAAGATTATGGATGATCGCTACGGCGCGTTAACTTTTACCCGGGTCTACTCCGGTCGCCTCACGAAAGGCATGAGTGTTCTGAATACGTTTACCGGAAAAACAGAACGTATCGGGCGAATTGTCGAAATGCACGCGAACTCACGCGAGGAACGTGATTCGGCACAAGCCGGAGATATTATCGCATTGCTGGGTATGAAGAATACCCGGACCGGCCACACACTGTGTGATCCTGACAAGCCGGCAACACTCGAGCCAATGGTATTCCCGGATCCCGTAATTTCCATCGCGATTGCGCCGAAGGACAAGGCCGCCATGGAAAAAATGGGTGTTGCGTTAAATAAAATGATCCAGGAGGACCCCTCTTTCAGGATGGAAACCGATGAAGACTCGGGTGAAACCATCATCAAAGGTATGGGAGAACTCCACCTGGACATTAAAGTCGATATCCTGAAACGTACGCACGGTGTTGAAGTGCAGATGGGCAAGCCTCAAGTAGCCTATCGTGAAACGATTACCAAGCTCGTTGAAGATACCTATACACACAAGAAACAGTCGGGTGGTTCAGGCCAATACGGCAGAATCGACTACGTCATTGAGCCTGGCGAACCGGGCAGCGGATATCAATTCGAATCCAAGGTTACCGGCGGCAATGTGCCACGCGAATACTGGTCGGCAATCGACAAAGCGTTTGGCTTCAGCATGAGCCAGGGAACGCTGGCTGGATTTCCATTGCTCGACGTCAAAGTCACGTTGATGGACGGCGCGTACCACGCTGTCGATTCTTCGTCGATGGCGTTCGAACTGGCGGCGAAAGCAGCGTATCGGCAAACGATTCCCAAGGCTGCCCCGCAACTTCTGGAACCGATCATGAAAGTTGACGTGTACACACCGGAGGATCACGTTGGTGACGTCATCGGCGATTTGAACCGTCGCCGCGGAATGATCAAGTCTCAGGAGCCGGGCCCGACGGGAGTTCGCATCAAGGCTAACGCACCGCTGTCGGAAATGTTCGGCTACATTGGCCAGCTTCGCACCATGACTTCTGGTCGCGGCCAGTTTTCGATGGAGTTTTCGTATTACGCTCCGTGCCCGAAGAACGTTGCGGACGTGGTGATCAAGGAAACGCTGGATCGAAAAGCCGCCAAGTAACGGTCGGCCCGTGAAAACACTCGCGAAAACATCGACCCCGGCACCTCCAGGCCGGGGTCGGCGCTTCGCGTCCGTCTGCCCGGACGATTGACGTGGGACGTTGGCGCCCACCCGCTCCAAGCTCTTCGCCGTACATCACATCAGCGGGTTTCCTGAAGCTACAAAAGGAACTGGTTGACCTTTGGGTACGCCGGCGCGATGTCGTCACGGCGTTGTCGGCGGCCGCCGCTGAAGGTGACCGATCGGAGAACGCCGAATACATCTACAGAAAAAAAGAACTGGGTGGGTTGGACCGTCGCATTCGCTATCTTCAAAAGCGTCTGCCGGTATTGAAAGTCATTCGGGAATTTCCCGACAATGAAGCAATTTTTTTTGGCGCTTCGGTCGAAGTTCGGGACGATTCCGGAGAGACACACACCTACCGGATCGTCGGGCCCGATGAAACAGACGCAAGAACTGCGGCTATCAGCATTGATTCCCCGCTCGCCCGGGCGCTCCTGAAAAAACGCGTAAATGATGAAGTCCGGTTCGAAGCTGGGGAGAAAGTCACAACGGTCGTTGTGCTGTCGGTTAGATATGAGAAATCCCTGTGAATGTGAATCAGGTTACTGGAAACCTGCTGAAGAATTCGTTGAAATTTGCGTGTGCGCGAAAGCGAAATTTTCTATGACAAGTGAGGTGCCCTGATAAGGTTCCCGCATACGATTGAAAATAGGACAGGAACGATGAGCAGGTATCGAGCTTCTTTTATTCATTTAATGATCAGCACTGCGCTGGCAGGAAGCGTATTTGGGATCATTTACTGGGTTTGGTACCCGGAACCGATATTCTCGATTGTCGGCGTCCTGCCGATCGTTCTCGTTCTGGCAGGTGTCAACCTGGGAATCGGCCCGCTGCTGACGCTGGTCGTCTACAAATACGGCAAGCCCGGTTTGAAATTTGACCTTTGCGTGATCGCCTTGATGCAGATTGTCGCGCTGATATACGGCTCGTACAGACTGTATGACGAAAAACCTGATTACCTGGTGTTCGCAATCGACAGGCTGGAATTTGTATCGAAAAAGCAGATCGATCAGTCAACGATGCAATTCGACGAAGCGGGGACAGAACATTTCGCGGGTCTTGCGATGGTATTCGCGAGTCCTCCGGAAGATCCCGAAGCGCATCAGCGATATATCGATAGTGTGATATCCGACGGAAAACCTGACCTCGAAAGTCGGCCGGAATTCTGGGCACCCTGGTTAGCTGGCGCAGACGTCATTCGCCAGCGAATTAAACCGGTTGAAAAGATTGTTCCCAAAACCTCCGACGAGCAGGAAAAATTGCGGCGGGCTATCGCTGCCTATGAAACAGATCATCCGAATCTCGGCGTCCTGCCGATTGGCGGAATTGAAAAAAACCTGGGCATGCTCCTGGATCGCGACTCGCTGGAAATAATTGACATTGTTGAAGCCGATCCCTGGACGCCCGCCGAAACCTGATCGATATCCAAAAAAAGGGGTCAGAGCCCATTAAAGGGCTCTGACCCTTTTTTTTGTTTAGTTGGTCAGGACAATTCGCGCTCAAACAGCGCCAGCAACCTGCTCCAGGCGCGTTCCGCCTGGGCCTCATGGTAGACGGCCGAGTCCGGTGGACACCAACCGTGCAGCGTATCTTCGTAAACCTCGATTTCCGCCCTTACGCTGTTGGCATCGAATGCTTTGCGTAACAGAACTTTCGCGTCAGGGTCCCGTTCGTCATCATTTGCCGCGATGGCAATCAGGAAACCTGCTTTCATCTGCGGCGCAAGCAGGTGTGGGCTGTTTTCATCGTCCGCCGTCGCCAGGCCGCCGCCGTGAAACGATCCTCCGGCGCCGATACGATCCGGAATCGCGGCCGCAAGGCGCATCGTATAGGAACCGGTCATGCAATACCCGGTGGTACCGATCTTGCGGCCGGTATCGACAGATGCCTGCTTGTCGAGATATTCGACAAACGCGCGACCATCCGTGACGCAGGTTTCCGGAGACAGTGACTGCGCATGCGGCATCAGCAGTTCACGAATTCCCGGATCGCGAAATCCTTTCCCATCGGGCACGACCTGACCCTTGACAGTCCGGTAGTAAGGATTGACAACGAGTACGGAGTAACCTGATTCAGCCAGGCGCTTTCCCATGGCACGAAATGCCGGGCGAATGCTTACGATATCCGGCCAGACAATCACTGCTGCGTGCTTTCCACTTGCCGGATGCACGAAATAGCAATCGGCCATGCCATCGGGCGTCTGTACCACGACATCCTGCTCAACCACGTCCAGCGCGTTCGCGACCGGTGGCAGCAACATGGCGAGTGCGACGCCAGCGCTGCGTTTGTTAAAGTCACGTCGAGTCAATCCTTTTCGACGCACATAGTCTTCAGTATCTTTTGCGGTCAGTTCATCGCACATGATCTTCTCCTGAAAAAGCAGGCGTGACGGGCAGGTCAGTTTTAACCAATAAGCCGTCAAGCTCAAGGAAATTTCGGTCGCTGTCGCTCCATCAACCTACCGAACAGGTCAATCCTGCGTTAATCTTGTCCCCGTTAATTCGGGAGAAAACACATGGTTACAGTCACTATTAACGGCGCCGCGTACGACATCGATGCTGATCCCGACACACCTTTGCTGTGGGCCTTGCGCGATACGCTCGGCATGACAGGCACCAAGTATGGATGTGGCATTGGCGCTTGCGGCGCATGTACTGTGCATGTTGATGGCCAGGCGACAAGGTCCTGCCTTGCGCCACTGGCTTCCGTGGCCGGAAAATCAATCACGACAATTGAGGGACTCGGCGCAGAAGGGTTGCATGCTGCGCAACAGGCCTGGATGGACGAAAACGTGCCGCAATGCGGTTATTGCCAGGCCGGGCAGATCATGAGTGCGGCATCTTTGCTCGCACGAAACAATCGGCCGACAGATGACGATATCGATATCGCAATGGCCGGCAACCTGTGCCGGTGTGGCACTTATCCGCGTATCCGAAAGGCAATCCATAATGCCGCTTCGAAGTTGAGTGACGCGCATGAATAAGCTGACTCGCCGTGAACTGCTTAAAGCCGGTGGTACCGCTGGCGGACTCCTGATTATTGGCGTCAGCCTGCCCGGCTGCTCGAACCGGCCCGGAACGAACAACGCTGCCGCAACATTCCAGCCGAACGTTTTTGTATCAATGGATACGAACGGCCTGGTAACGATCACGGTCAGCCGAAGCGAGATGGGCCAGGGTGTGCGAACCAGCCTGCCGCGCATTGTGGCCGACGAGCTTGAAGCCGACCTGGCGCGAGTGACACTGAAACAGTCGATCGGGAATCCGGACTTCGGTGATCAGAATACCGATGGCTCGAAATCCATACGCATGATGTTCACGCCGCTGCGCGAAGCCGGTGCAGCCGCGAGGACTATGCTGGAGCAGGCGGCGGCAGATGAATGGGGCGTGACGGTTGACGACGTCCGCGCTGAAAATCACGGTGTCATGCATGCGGCGTCCGGTCGGCGTCTCGAATATGCGGATCTTGTTGCGAGCGCAGCAACCCTTGAGCTGCCGACGCAACCGAGACTGAAAAACCCGTCGGATTTTCGTTATATCGGCATGGCAGCACCCGGTGTCGATCGGGAAGCGATCGTGACCGGCAGTGCCATCTATGGTTATGACGTTGTTGTGCCCGGAATGAAGTACGCGTGCGTCGCGCGTGCGCCGGTATTCGATGCGCGGATCAAGGACTACGATACGGCCGCAGCTGAAAAAGTGCCCGGTGTGCGGAGCTTCTGTCACATCCCTTTCTCACCGCACACACGCGACTTTCGACCCGAGGAAGGTATCGCAGTCGTCGCGGACAGCAGCTGGGCTGCAATGCGCGGCCGCGACGCGTTGAACGTTGATTGGGATCTTGGTGTGAATGCCGGTTACGAAACGAAGGCCTACCGCGAGCTGCTCGCGACGAGCGTTCAGAATCCAGGTGCCGTACATCTCGGCCGCGGCGACATCGACGCGGCCCTCGCCGGCGATGGCCAACTCATTGAAGCGCAATACGAAACGCCGATGCTGGCACAGGCTCCAATGGAACCGCCGGTCGCAACCGCGTGGGTTCGCGACGACGGGAGTTGCGAACTCTGGGCACCGGTCCAGGATTCGCAGGCGACGCAGGCCCTGATCGCCGAATGGCTCAACATCGATCCATCAAGTGTGACTGTCAATGTCACAATGCTCGGCGGTGGATTTGGTCGCAAGTCGCAGACCGATTTCGCCGTCGAAGCAGTGGAAACATCCCGCCAGGCCGGTGCGCCGGTGAAACTTCTGTGGACTCGAGAGGACGATATCCGCAACTGCTATTTTCATTCCGAGGCGGTTCAGCTGATGCGGGCGAGGCTTGGTGAGGACGGCATGCCTAACGGCTGGCTGATGCGGGCGGCGTATCCATCAATCGATTGGATGTGGCAACCCGGCCTTGACGAACCACGACCTTGGGAAGTGGGCATGGGCTGGACCAACATGCCATTTGATGTCGCTAACGTGAGCGTTGAAGGATGCAAAGCTCGCATTCCGATTCGTATCGGCTGGCTTCGCAGTGTTTGTAATGTCTGGCACGCTTTCTCCATCAATAGTTTCGTTGACGAAATGGCCGAGTTAGCCGGTGTGGACCTGGTCGCCTATCGCCGGAAACTGCTGGGTGAAGATCGCATATTCGATGCGCCGAACGAACCCCCACCGGCTGACCCGGGTGCGTCAGCAGAGGAAACGGGATCGTTCAATGGCCTTACCGTTGACTCAGGACGCTATCGTCGCGTGCTGGAGTTTGTTGCTGAACGTGCGGGCTGGGACAAGCCCCTGCCCGACAGGCATTTTCGTGGCATTGCTGCACACAACAGTTTTTACAGCTACGCCGCAACGATTGTGGAAATCGCAATGAATGACGATGGCGGATTTGACGTTGTGAGCGTCGATACCGCCGTCGATTGCGGTCGCATCGTCAATCCGGAGGGTGTGATTGCGCAAGTCGAGGGTGCGACGATTTATGGATTGACCATCGCGCTTTACGGCGAGCTGACGGCAAGTGGCGGTAGGGTTGAGCAAAGCAATTTCAGCGACTACCGGATCATGAGAATTCACGAAGCGCCCGGTATCATCCGCGCACACCTGATGGACAGCGACGAAGCGCCGAGCGGTATTGGCGAGCCACCGACGCCGGTCATCGCCCCTGCCCTGGCTGGTGCGCTCTATGCGGCAACCGGCCACCGTTTCCGTCGCATGCCTTTCCTGCCTGAGTGGGAACGCATTATGCGAGCCTGATGGGCCGGGAAAGAATACTTATCCCTTTTACGAAGTTGTACTTGAGTTATTCTCTTTCTTGTCGTCGTCCGCGCGATAGAATCGACGGCTCTTTGCCGCCACACAAAGGATGAATCGTGATCGATCGCATTTTATTTAAGTCTGTTTACTCGTTGATTTGTATCACATTGCTCGCAGCGTGCAGCCCGGTCGAAACGACAAAACAGCCGCCGGCTGGGGCCCGCAATGTGATCCTGTTCGTCGGCGATGGCTTAGGGGCCGGCCAGACAGCGCTTGGCATTCAATACGGGCGGCTGATCGGGCAAAGCGAGCTGAACATCGACGTCCTGATGCAGGACGGAAATACCGGCTACGCATTGCCTCTGCCGTACGAAAGAATACTCACCGACTCCGCTGCCGCCGCAACGCACTTTTCAACCGGTCAAGAGGTCCTGCCGGAAACCCTGGGATTAAATCCCGAGGGTTATCCGCTCGAAACAATTGTTGAGTGGGCGCACCAGCGCGGTCTTGGTACCGGCCTCGTATCCAACATGCGCGTGACGCATGCAACACCCGCCGCCTTTGCCGTTCACCAGGGCTCACGCTACGTAAGCGAGCAGGAGATCATGGATGACCTTTTGCAGCAACGGGACGTCGACGTATTTCTGGGCGGCGGTGCACGCGCGCTGGCGCCTGCCGGTGCGTGGGCATCCGAGGTGCTCCCGGGCATCCCTCCCGAGCTCGACCTGCAGTCGATTCGCACGGACGAAGCGCAAAGGCTCGACGAACTGGTAACAGATGGTTACTCCATCGCTTCAGATCTGCCATCGTTGCGCGAGGCCGCGAGTCACGCAAGGAAACTCATGGGACTGTTTGCAGCCGATCATCTGCCCTATGTCCTCGATCGTCGGCAAATGAATCTCACGAACGTTCCGACGCTTGCTGACATGACGAGTGCCGCAATTGATGTGCTGTCGCGGAACGATGAAGGTTTCTTCCTGCTGGTGGAAGGCGGACGGATCGACTATGCCGGGCATGCGAACGACCCTGGCACTTTGCTGCACGAAATCCTGGATTTTGACGGCGCGGTGGGCGCGGGACTGGCGTTCCAGCGGAGTCACCCAGACACGCTTGTTATCGTGACCGGCGATCACGGCACCGGTGGGTTCTCATTCGCGTACGCGAACCTGGGTCCGATCGACAAGACGAAGCTCAACAGTGGAGTCGATTATCAACCGGGTCACCAGTATCCGACGACGGAACCGCTGGAAATGCTCCACCGCCAGGATGCGTCCTTGCAATACATCCTGCAGCAGGCCGGCACCGATCCGGACACACTCATCGAGCGGGTCCAGACCCATACCGGCCTCACGATCACGATGGACGAGGCAAAAGAGGCGCTGGTCAGGGACGAAGCAGGTGACGCCTGGCTCAAAAACAATCGCATTTTCAATGACGACCCCGGCGACAACGCGACTGCGCTGCTGGGACAGGCATTGTCACGGCAGACATTCGTCATCTGGTCGTCGGGCGGCCACACGAGTGACCTTGTCCCAACTTACGCACGCGGACCTGGCGCAGACAAGTTCCGGGGCGCCTACCGAAACACACATATTTACGACGTGATGCGCGAGGCACTGGAACAGGCACACTGACGATCTATGTTTGCGGCATGAGTTCGGCCTGGCGCAGCAGTTGCTGGCTGCACATGTAGCCGGGCGTGCCGGCGACTGAACCACAGGGATACGTGCCGGATCCGCACAAAAAGACGTTGTTGAGGCCGCCCATACGGTAAAAATCGGTCGCAGGATCGTCGGCATAGGTTCGATCAAAAAATGTCTGGCCACCAGTCAGCATCGTGTGATCAAGATTGCCGCCAGGAAAATAAAACAGTTGCTGCAAGTCTCGCGGCGTCAACAAGCGTGTCCATGCACAATCTTCCGGGTTCTGAATGTGCTCCAGCAATTTTTCCCTGACCATTGATTCCACATTGGCAAGATCAGCGCCCTTTTCTCCCAGCGAAAGGTTCTTGAAAAACACCGCCAGCCGATCGAAAGGCTCGTCGTGTTTAAGTTGACGCATTGCAGCGCCTTCACAATAAATCTGCATGTAACCGGGGACATAATCGACCCCGGCATCCAGCACCTTCAGTGTCGCGTCTTCATATTCGTCGACACTGGAAACAGAAAACAGAAACCGAAAGGCCGCGTCAGAATCGGCAGCATCTGATCCGTATTTCCATCGGACCGGTTTCCTGAACATCAGGTTCAGCTTTCCGCTGCTACCGAGAAATCGTTGTCCTTCGGTTTTCGCGATCTGCTCCGGGCTACCGACCAGGCGAATTGCGGTCAGCGGATCGGTACCCATGACGACATAGTCAAATTTGAGTTTTCGTTCCGTACCGCCCTGTTTGTACGAGACGCTTCCGTTCGCCGCATCAACCGCAACGACCTTGCTTGATAAATGGGCCTTAACACCGAGTTCCGCATTCAGCCTGCCAAGTTCCTCGGTGATCTGCCAGATGCCGCCCTTAACGAACCCGTAGTAACCGCCGAAAATGGATCCCGAATCCATCAACGGCAATGTAAATGCCGAATAGGGATCGCTCAACGGGACCGGGCCGCTTTCGGTCACCGTCATCGCCATGTACATCTTGCTGCGTTCACTGGTCAGGTAGTGATCCATCAGGGTTCGCGCGGACCCCGAGATCCACAGTTTCGTCAAGGTGTCTCCGAGAACCTCTTTCGCCTCATCGAGCGATGGCGGGGTCGCATTGACGTAGCCTTCCTGCAAAAAGCTGACGACCTTTGCCTCATCTTCACGAAACGCTTCGACGTCGCCCTTCTCGCCCCACTTTCGGGCAAGCTCGCGATCGAGTTCAACCGGATCGCGAAAAATCCAGGTTGGTTCCTTGTCTCCCGGGAAAAAAATAAATTTTGGATGCTCCGGAACGAAAGTTTGCAGACGACTCGACAGCCCGGTTTCGTCGAACACGAAATCCTGCATAAGACCAAGCACCGAGGCGCCCAGTGCATATGGTTGAGTCTGGCCGTCGACAGTCGCGGTCGCAGAAACGCATGCGCCGCCAACACGCTCCGCGCGGTCAATCATCGTCACGTTGCATCCTGCGCGCTGCAGATAGTTGGCCGCAACAAGACCGTTGATGCCCGCGCCGATGATCACAATGTCAGGTTTTTTCATAATTCAGAGAATACCCGGTATCGGCAGTACAGTGACCCCGCCGCTCTACATGATGAACCGATCAGATTGCGGGTGCTGCACGCTAGTGAATGCGTCGTGAACCGGCCGCTTCTATTAACCTGGCAGCGTCGGCAGGCAACAGGAATCCGTCAGTTACCAGGTCCCCGGTCACGGCAGTGAATTTTTCCAGATAGTCGCCGGGCGCGGGGTAAAGTGTTTTCAGTGTATCCGCATCGAATGGCAGAACGACATTCCTGCAGTCCGGATCCGGCGCGTACGCACCAGTATAGGCGGCGACGGGTACCGCGATCTCCGGCATGCGCAACCCACCTATCGCGTTGCCATACACGTCACGAAGCGGATCCTGCGGATGCTCCGGAATGTCCGTCGCAATATAATCGGCAGCCGGCGGCGCAGCATCAGTGGTTACCCAGCGATGCAGCAGGACGTAAGCAGCTTTCTCGACCATGTAAAGTTTGATTTCGGGTTGATTCACCCCGCAGGAAAAATCGTAGGTCTCGAAACCGGCTGCCGTTACATCCTCGCGCGCGGCGTCGCTGTAGTCGTACTGCCACGTCCAGCCATGGCTGGCACCGGCCAGCTCCCACAGCATGAATTTATCCAGTGCCGTATTGGCATTGGGCCTGCGGACCGAAGCGGGCCAGTCATAGGGTGGCCACTTCGACAGTGGAAAATCCCACTGCGAGTGCACGACGAAATACGGTACGCCACGACCGGGAATGGCGCGTTGCAAATCATCGGCGGGCAGCGGGTTCAGCTCGTTTGCACACTGGTGAAGCCCCTCGATTTCAGCAGTATCCGTACCGCCCGTTTCCGCAAGATATCCGTCATAGACCGGGTCACCGTTGCCCAAATTTGCGCGCTGATGAAACCAGCGAAAATAGCGTGCGAGATAGAAGCCCGATTGTGATTCGCCAGTGAGGTAAAGGCGCTTTGCCGCCTGACCAAGCGGATTGCCGACACGTTCGGACTTTAACAGTGCACCGAGTCCCGAGAACATATCCCAGGCGAGGCCATTTTCCGTCAGCCTGGACAGGTTCGGATCATAGTCTGGCTCACCCGGCAGCGTGCCACAAATCTGCGCCGCGGCCGGGAGCGGGTTTGGCATCGACAGCGGCCCATAACGAGCAGCATCGAATCGAACCATGCCGGGAAATACGTTTGGCTTGCTGGTGAGACCGACGTAAACATCGCCCTGCTTCAGAATTTGTTCCCACAACGCGCCCCAGATTGCTGTCCAGTCATAGCCGGCCGTCATATTGATAATCTCGACGACAACGCGACCACTAAATTTCTGCATATCCTGCGGTCGACGGATCATGATCCTGCTGGTGTACGCCGTTGGCTCAATCTGTCCTTTTTGCTCATACGGTAACCACTTACCCGAGCTGGCATCGAGAACGACGAGTTCGAAATTGCTGCCCGGAACCCAGTCGTAAACGTGCGCGTTACCGCTCACGTAATACTCTTCTTCGACGTAATCGTAGTCTGACAGGTGGAGCGGCACTTTTTGCCACATGGCTCCGTTCCAGGGGTGTGACGCTGCAGTGTTTTCGATCGGTCCTTCAAGCGTCGGTAACAAAATCTCATCCCGCGCATCAACCAACGTCGGAATCGCGACAGAAATGCATGCCAACATTACGCACCGGGGAAAAAAGTAACTCACGTTGTTTCGTCTATCGCTGCGCATCGTATGCTGATCGATCTTTGAGCGTTGCAGGCACAGCGACGCTCAAAGACGATGTGATTGTCACTGTCCTGACGATTGGCTTCTAACTAAGCCAAGCTCACGTTGCGTAGCGGAAGCTCACGCACGCGCTTGCCGGTTGCAGCAAAAATTGCATTACAGATCGCAGGCGCCACCGGCGGCACACCCGGTTCGCCAACACCACCCGGTTTGGCATTTGATGGCATTATCCTGACATTGATTGCCCTGGGCGCCTCGCTCATGCGAATCACCGGATAAGAGTCAAAGTTTCCTTCAACGATCGCACCACCTTTGGCTGTTATCTCACCGTGCAGTGTAAGACTCATGCCGAATATGCCGGCGCCTTCCATTTGTGCACGTACTCGGTCCGGGTTGACGACCGTACCTGCATCGACTGCTGTCCACAGCTCTTCGACTTGCAACTTGCCCGCGTCGCTGACGCTGACCTGTGCTGCGGTTGCAACGTAACCCAAAAAGGAACGATGGACCGCGATGCCAAGCCCCCGCCCGCCCGGCAACTTCCTGCCCCAGCCGGACATCGATGCTGCTTCCTCAAGAACCGCTTTCAGGCGTGCCGTATCGATCGGATGCTCGCCGAGATCCTGCCCATAGTTTTCGTACTCGGCGCCGCTTTCGGCCGGCACCACATGCCGGTCCGGTCCGATCAGATCAAGCAAGTATTCCTTGGGATCACGTCCCGCAAGGTGTGCGAGTTCGTCAGCGAAACTGCTGGCGGCAAACGCGTGATACACGTTTGATACGGAACGCAGCCATCCGATCCTGACATGGGCTGCCGCGTCACACGCTTCGATCTTCATGTTGTCGATCGCATACGGATTATCCGTGCACCCCAGGCTGAGTTCCGATGCGGACGGCCCGTCCGTTGGTTCGAATGTCGCGTTAATCGACGGGAACGCCGTTCGCTGCATCCATGCGGTGGTATTGCCGTCCGCATCGATTCCGCCACGGAGGTACTGGCAGCTCACTGAATGGAAATAGCCATGCCGAATATCGTCCTCACGGGTCCACGTCACTTTGACGGGTTTCCCCGACAGCTTCGCGAGCAACGCCGCTTCCGCGATAAAATCCGGCTTTGACTTGCGGCCGAATCCGCCGCCCAACAGCGTGACGTTCACGGTAACCTGCGCGGGCTCGAGGCCAAGCGCACCAGCGACGACGGCTTGCGCGGTTTGTGGATCCTGCGTGCACGCCCAGATCACGCAACTTCCATCATCGTTGATCATGGCAGTCGCCGCGGGTGGCTCCATCGGTGCCTGAGATAACAAGGGTGCGTAGTAGGTTGCGTCCAGCGTTTTCGCCGAATTCGCCAACGCCGCCGCAACGTCACCGCGTTCTAAAACTACGGAACCTGCAGCGTTGACTGCTGCTTCGAGTTGCTTGCGATAGCTCGAAGAGTCATAGCTCGCGTTCGTGCCCATGTCCCATTGGATCTGCAGGGCCTCCCGACCCTTTTGCGCCGACCAGGTATTGTTGGCCAACACCGCGACACCGCCCAGGGGATTGAAATCCGGCGGTGATGTGCCGTCACCCAGCTGAATGACGTCGACGACGCCCGCTACTGCCCTTGCTGCGGTGTCATCGACCGAAATCAGCTTGCCACCGACCACAGGGCAACGCTCGATCGACGCGTACAACATGTCGGGCACTACCGTATCGATGCCAAACGCGGCAGTACCGACGCTGAACGCCATGCCGTCGACCAGGTCCATCGGCTTGCCGATGTAGCGATAATCGGCCGGAGACTTGAACTCAACCTGCTCCGGCAACGGCATCGTCGCAGCATGTCCGGCCAGTTCGCCATAACCGAGCATCTTGCCGGATGCCTTGTGGTGCACGGCGTGATGGTGGCCGGAACACTCCGCGGCGGGAACGCCCCAGATATCTGCTGCGGCATTCACCAGCATTTTTCGCGCAATGGCGCCTGCGTTTCGCAACAGGTCGAACTGCATGCGGATGCTCGTCGACCCGTCCGTATTCTGATCGCCATACTTCGCGTCGCCGATTCCCTGCAACAGCGTGACGCGATCCCAGTCGGCTTCCATTTCGTCGGCAATCACCTGCACCAGGGATGTGCGAACACCCTGCCCCATCTCGGAGCGGTGGCACACTATCTCGACCTCGCCGCTTTCCAGCAGGTTGACGTAGACATTCGGCGCGAAATCTCCGCCGGCCAGTTCCTTTTCGCCTGAGCAGGCCGAGAAATTTGCAGCGAGGATCAATCCGCCGCCGGCCAGGCCGGTATTTCGAATGAAGTCCCGTCGGCTTACCCGGCTAACGCCATTAATGATGTTACTCATGACGATTCTCCGGCCGCTTTGTGTATTGCGGCACGAATACGCGTATAGGTGCCACAACGACATATGTTGCCACTCATCGCGTTATCGATGTCCTCGTCTGTCGGTTTCGGATTCTTGTCCAGCAACGCAACGGCACTCATGATCTGCCCTGACTGGCAGTAGCCGCACTGAGGTACGTTCAGCTCGCGCCATGCCACCTGAACCGGGTGACTGCCGTCCGCGGAGAGTCCCTCGATCGTCGTCACGGACTTACCGGCTGCCGAGGAAATCGGGTACGAGCACGAGCGTACCGGCTGACCGTCAACGTGCACCGTGCAGGCGCCGCACAACGCTTTTCCGCAACCATATTTGGTACCGGTCATGCCGGCCAGGTCACGAATCGCCCACAACAGTGGCATATCGGGATCTGCGTCCAGCGAGACGGACTTTTGGTTGAGCTTGAGTTCTATCGTCATTGAATTCCCCGCGTAATCAGGTGTCCGAATGCCAGTGGCGCCGCCCCTGCTAACAGGCTTCGACCACGATCCGGCAAGTATCTTGTTCTGGCTGAATTCTAGCGCGCTTGCGGGGCCAGTAGCCATCGTGACCTTTGCATGCGACGACTTGCCGCCAGACTATAATCAGGAAAGGCTGCCGCGATCGGGGCTCGGCGGCATTTTTGTAAAGGGGCGAAAAAATGGCAATCAAAAGATATTGCGTAATTTCAGGGACGCTTTTTACGGCTGTTGCCTTGGTGCACCTGCTCA
The DNA here is from genome assembly GCA_027621915.1 of Pseudomonadota bacterium. GTDB lineage: Bacteria > Pseudomonadota > Gammaproteobacteria > Steroidobacterales > Woeseiaceae > SZUA-117. Next base: position 8,687 of record JAQCAD010000009.1, on the reverse strand, counting down.
GAATCCTGTACAGCTTGTCGGTTCAGGTTGACGGTACCGCAATTCCGATGGCGGCGTCCTGGATCGGCGCGATCGTTACGGGAAGTCTCGCTGCATGGGCCTTTCGCAACGCTTATGTTTCGGGCGTCGCCTGAAAAATCCGTAGCTGCCACGACAGGTGAACGATATTGAACTCGAACAGCAATTTGGCGCGGCAGTTCTTGCGGACTTTTTATACACGTCGATTGGAGAAAACCAATGGGCATACCGACACTGCAGGACCAAATTGACGGCGCTAACGCGTACGAAGCCTTATTCGTGGCCGCCCTGTTCGAGCAATGGGCGCACAAAGTGGCAGACGCCGCGCGAATTCAGCATGGCGAACGGGTACTCGATGTTGCGTGTGGAACAGGAATTCTGGCACGCGAAGTTTCGAAGCGAACAGGATCAACCGGGCATGTTGCCGGTGTCGATCCGGGACCGGGAATGATCGCGGTCGCGAGGCAGCGAAACGCTTTTTGCGGGCAATCGTGGAGGGCCTCGCGCTCTTCCACCAGGATCGCGAACTGGCGCTTCGCGTAATGGCAAAATGGAACGGAATTACCGATACGGAAACTGCGGCGCACGCATACGAGAGAGGCCAGTGGATGCCAAGAAAACCCTATCCTTGTTACGAGGGCATCGACAATACGTTCGAGATGTATGACTCAAACGAGATGCGAAAATATAAACCGACCGACTTTTATGATGACAGCTTGATACGCGAACTGGACCAGAGTGACTTCATCGATTCCTTCTACAAATAAGTGGCTATTGTTTCTCTAACTCAAATACGACACTGATCGTTGCATCAAAGCTCAGGTTGGACGCGTTATAGGTTTCTGCGGCGCCTGCATCCATGGTCTGCGCCGCCTGAGCGCGCATGTACGGCATCGGCTGAGCGTATTGTGATTCGGTTGTAATTTGCAACACATCTCCGAGTCTTGCTCCGAGTGAATTCGCCAGTTGCGCGGCATTGGCCCTGGCATCTTTGGCCGCCGCGTCGAGCGCTTCCCGATACGCATCGCGACGCTTGCTGCTGTCCAGCTGCGGCGGCGATACCTGGTTTACACCTGCCTCGACCGCGCCTTCGATCAGCCCACCCAGCTTTTCAAGGTCACGAACATCGACAAGCATTTGCCTTTCCGCCACGTAGCCGCGCAGTTCCTGCTCCTCCCGCTGCGTATTCCAGCGGTAATTCGGGCGCACTGATGAGCCGGTTGTGTCGATTCGGCTCCGATCAATGCCCAGTTTGTCAGTCATGGCCAGTATCCTGGCGGTTACCGTCGCGGCCTCCGCCTGCGCCTCGGCTACTGTCGGGCTGATGGCAACAATCGACATGTTTACGCTGGCCCGATCCGGGATAACGCTGGCCGATCCGCTGCCGCTTACTGTAATCGTTCGCGGTTGTTCCTGGGCCATTAACGATGCACTCAGCACGAGCAGAGCGACCATGGAAAACATTGCACGCATATTCGTTCCTCGAATTCACAGCCAATAAAACCAATACCGATTCTAGATCAGTCCGGGAAAGACCGACAGTTGCATAATCATTGCCTGCTATTTCATTAGTACTCTCTTCGACCAGACCATTCCGGACACTTGTTCATGCCGTCATGCGCAAGTAGTCTCTTACTGACCGGCTGAAAAGCGACTCTCCCTGGAAAGGCCCTATGTGCATAAAAACGTTCCGATATTTTTTACCGCTGTCCGCGTGCCTGATCATCGCGGCGCACGAGGCGTTCGCGCATCATTCGGTGGCAGGGTTCTACGACCCGGAGAAACTGATTGAAATCGAAGGCGTAATTAGAAACGTCCGATGGCGAAATCCCCATACCGTCTTTGAAGTCGACGTCGCAAATGATTCCGGCGACGTCACCACCTGGATCATTGAATCCGGCGCTCTTGGCGTGCTGCGTTCACGAGGCCTTGCCCGCGAATTTGTTCAGCCGGGCGACCACGTTAAAATCATGGGCGACTCCTCCATCCGTTCCGATCACGAAATGTTTGCCCGCAATATGCTTCTGAAGAACGGCAAGGAAGTTATTTTGACTGCGGGATCGCTGCCCTATTTTTCGGCGAACGATGCCGGCAGCATCCTTGAAGCCGAGTACGATAACGAGACCATAGCGGCAGCCAGGATCAGTGCCGATGGCATTTTCCGGGTCTGGAGCACCAATATTGACGACCGCTCAAGTGACAGGCTGAAGATGTTTGACGGAAATTATCCTTTGACCGAAAGCGCCACGGCACAACGACGCGAATATGACGCGGGTGATCAGGCACTCCGCGGGTGCACGAAGTGGACCATGCCGCGCATCATGGCCAATCCATTGCCGATGGAATTCATTCGAGATGGCGACGATATCCTGCAGCGCTTCGAAGAGGACGACAACGTGCGCATCATCCACATGGATGAATCGTCTCGAGCACCCTCGCTGGAAATGTCATCACTTGGATATTCAACAGGTCGGTGGGAAGGGGACACGCTGGTCATCGAGACATCACGGCTGGAACCCGAGCGGTTCGATGATCATGGCACGCCGTTCAGTGCGGCTCTGTACCTGCTTGAACGGTTCAGCCCAGCCGACGGCGGGAATCGGTTGGACTACACGCTCACCGTAACGGATCCCAACACCTTCCCGACGTCGCTCCAGTTGCGTCGCCACTGGGACTGGCGCCCGGAGATTACCGTCGGCGCTTACAAGTGCGAAGAGGATCAGCAGGTGCGTTGACCTGTTTTCGAAATTGAATTTTCATCTTGCTGATCAGCGCAAAGTCGCTGTAACAAGAGTCAAAGCCTGTTAACCGCACAGAAAATTCATGGTTCACCCCGGGTTTTGCCTCAGTCCACCTCGACGGAGATGGCCGCGTGACGATATTTTCTGCATAATTCACGCTGAACCTGTATCGATAACCTAACGAATTTTCTGCGAGGCTCTATGTATCTTACAAAGACTAACCGTCTGAATCGCGTCTGCGCGCTAACCATCCTGGTGATTGCAGCCACCCTGGCGCCAATGATCAGTCATGCAGATCATCATGGTCTCGATGACAAAACGAACGCCGCGATTGACGCGGCTATCAAAGGAAGCCATCGAAGCGATGCCAACCGGGCACGTGATCAGTATCGACGACCAAAAGAAACACTGACATTTTTTGGTTTCAGGAGCGATATGACGGTCGTTGAATTTTCACCGGGTGGCGGCTGGTATACCGAAATCCTGGCACCGGCAGTGCGTGACAGCGGCAAACTGTACGCGCCGCACTACAGTATGAATGGCGGCGGCTACGAACGTCGCAGCGTGGCTGGATTTCTCGGGAAACTGGCTGCAACACCCGATGTCTACAACCAGGTTGTCGTAACGACAATATCGGAACCCGGCGGTGAGCCGATCGCACCTCTGGCCTCGGCCGACATGGTGGTCACGTTCCGCAATGTGCACAACTGGGTTGAGCCCGGAGCAGGCGGGGACGCCGGTGCAATCTCGACATTTAAAGAAATGTTCCGTGTGCTTAAGCCTGGCGGCGTACTCGGCGTTGTTGAACATCGCTGGCCGGACCCCAAAACGGAAGATCCGGCGGCCGGCAACGGTTATGTATCGGAAGAACGGGTCATCGCTTTGGCGAAGGCGGCAGGATTCGAGTTTGTGGCCCGATCGGACCACCTTCGTAACCCGAAGGACACACACGATCACCCGAATGGCGTGTGGACGTTGCCGCCGGATCTGGATGCCAGCGACGCGGACAAGGAAAAATACCGAAAGATTGGGGAATCAGATCGCATGGCCCTGAAATTTCGCAGACCGGCGCGCTGAAAAGAAAAACAGGGGGCAGTGTCGCTAACCACAAGTTACTTCCCCCTGGTCATCGCGGGCATTGCGAATCAATCCTTAGGTCCTGAAACACAATCTGAGAGATTGCGTCGTCGCTTCGTGCCTCGCAATGAGGAATGGATCAGAAGTTCTCTAGAGGATCCGGCCGGATGCCCCGCGCTTGAGGTACTGCCCCATCCCGGCGCGCCCCAGCCACTGGTCGCCATTGACGATCAGCCGGCCACGCGAAAATACTTTTTTCACTTTGCCGGTTACCTCGCGACCTTCGAACATCGAATAGTCAACGTTCGAGTGGTGCGTATTCGCACCCAACGTGTGTTTTTCTTCCGGGTCGAATAGCACGATATCGGCGTCGCTACCTACGGCAATCGTTCCCTTGCGCGGGAACATGCCGAACATTTTGGCCGGTGCCGTTGAAACGAGTTGGACGAATCGATTCAGGTTGATACGTCCCGCCCTGACGCCGCCATCGAACAAGAGCGGCAGCCGAAACTCAACGCCAGGCGCGCCATTCGGAATCTTCGAGAAATCATCTTTGCCGAGTTGTTTCGACTTCAGGATGCCGTGCGCTTTCTCGTTAAAACAGAACGGGCAATGATCGGTGGAGACGATTTGCAAGTCGTCGAATTTCAGGCCACGCCACAAAGCGCCCTGGCATTCGCGGTCGCGTAGCGGCGGCGTCATTACGAATCGCGCGCTGTCAAAGCCGGGACGGTCGTATTCCGAGTTGTCCAGGAACAGGTAATGCGGGCAGGTTTCGGCAAATGCGGAAACGCCCCTGTCGCGCGCCTCGACGACCGCATCGAGCGCCTCTTTCGCCGAGAGATGCACAATATAAACCGGCACCTCGGCCAGTTCGGCTATGCGGATGACGCGGTGCGTGGCCTCGCCTTCCATCAACTGTGGACGGGTGAGCTGATGGTACTTCGGTGATGTATTGCCCTGTGCCAGCGCCTCTTCGATCAGCGCCTGAATGATTACGCCGTTCTCTGCGTGCAGGTTAACCATGCCACCATGATCGCCGAGCTTGCGCATGGTGCGATAAATATCGGCATCGTCGACCATCAGTACATCCGGGTAGGCCATGTAGAGCTTGACGCTCGACACGCCGTCGTTGTTGACGAGATCAGGCAGCTCGCTAAGTGCCGACTTGCTGACATCGGTCAGAATCGAATGGAAGCCATAGTCGATGCAGCACTGCGGTTCCGCTGATGCCAGGCGCCGGTCCAGCGCTGCCTTGGGCGACTCGCCTTTGAACTGCTGGGCAAAATCGAGGATCGTGGTCGTGCCGCCGAATGCCGCGGATTTGGTGCCGGTCTCAAATGTGTCGCAGGTCTCCACGCCATTGCCCATCGGCGTTTCCATATGCACATGCACATCGACACCGCCGGGGATGATGAGCTGCCCGCTGGCGTCATGGACTTCGGCATCCGGTACCTTTAGCGAACGTCCAATCGCCTCGACTCGCCCGTTTTCCAGCAGGATGTCACCCACGTAGTCGTCGACGGCGGTGACGATCCGGCCACCCTTGATCAATGTCTTATTCATGGGTCGATTGTAGCAATGGTTGGATTTGGAGGGACAGTGAGGAATTGATCAACCTTTACAGGGACAGTGAAATTCCGTTTCAATACGCGTCTTCAGCATTTGAAACGCCCCGTCAAAAGCACGATTGACCTTTTCTTCTGACCCATCGGCTTTCGCCGGATCCGGCGTACTGCAGTGCCGCCTTTCGTTTCTGCCCCGAAAGACCGGGCAAGTCTCGCTGGCTGCTTCATCGCAAACGGTGATCACCAAGTCAAAACTTTCACCGGCGAACTCGTCCCAGGATTTACTGCGCGGCGTACCAATATCAATGCCGTGACGCTGCAATGTTTCGATCGCCTTCGGATGAATGTGTCCCGCAGGGTGGCTGCCGGCGCTCACCGCTTCGAGTCTGCCCTCCCCCAGCTGGTTAATCAGTGCTTCCGCCATGACCGAGCGACAGGAATTACCCGTGCAAAGTACAAGGACTTTTTTCACTAGCCACAGCAGCCCGCGGTTTTCTCCGATGGCACGCAGCAACCCGGTTGGCCCTTGGTTTCCGGCGTGCAGCACACTTCTTCCGTTGCCGCTGCGGCTTCGAAGAATAACTGGACATCTTCCATCGTCTGGAACGCTTCCCACGCGACGCCCGAAGGGTCCTGCACCCAGACCTTGTCGGATCGGGCATAGCAGCAGGTGGTCTCGCCTTCGTCAAAGACCGACATTTCAGCGTCCTTCAACCGTTCCCGAAGTGCTGCCATTTCGCTTTCGTCATCGACCTGCAAACCAAGATGATCGACGCCTTTCGTTCCTGCCCGCGTGGAGATTGCGAAGTTGATGCGCGGATCGTTCAGCATCCATTTCGCATAGTCGGATTTGGATTTGGCGGGCGACGCGCCAAAAAGCGCGTTGTAAAACCGGATACTCTGGTCCAGGTTTTCAACGCCAACATGAATGTGCATGCGTTTCATAGGAATTACCTTTTAGTTTTGGATTTGGGTTCACAACAACTGGCAAGTTCAATGACCGAAGACCCGGTTCTCTTGTCCTCGCGAATACTGGCGAAATCAGCGCTGCAACAATCCCTGACCATGAAGCCGATCAGATCTCGCATTACTTTGAAGTTCGCTGAATAGATTACCGAGCGCCCGTCTTTGCGCGATGAAACAATCCCCGCGTTTGACAGGTGATTAAGATGAAAAGACATGGTGTTATGTGGTGTCCCGAGTTCCTCACTCAGCACGCCTGCCGCCAGCCCATCAGGGCCGGCAACCACCAACAGATGGAATGCGCTCAGGCGAGTTTCCTGGGAGAGCGCATCGAACATGATAATCGCTTCTTGTATATCCATATGTCGAGACTAATGGACATATCAGAACATGTCAACGAACATGGACATGTTTTTCTGTAGCCTGTGATCGTTACATTGTCCGGATATCGCCCCGCTCGGCTTAATGGTGTCAGATCTATTGATTGTGGCCATTAAAAGGGAAAAAAATCTGATAACTTGTCTCTTGCACGAAACGCAGCAGGTACGAGTTCGTATGACAAAATATTCACGATCGCGTGACGACGACAGGCGGGACCGCCCGTCTTCGTCCGAAAATATCCAACAGTTACAAATCCCACGCAGGCACGTGTCGGTCATCGCGTCCACGTGGTTCGTCAAGCACAAATTGTCACCGGCAGAAGGCCTGGTAATTGACGGATTTCTCGAGTGCGCTATGGCGCACCACCAACAGCATCTGACGATCAGTGAACACGCTCGAGTGGAAGGCAACATCGATGCGCCCACAGTTGTCGTTTTTGGGCAACTCACTGGCGACATTTTCAGTGAAGGCAAAGTCACACTGGCAAACGGGTCGGATGTCCGTGGCAATATCAATTGCGGCTGCCTGCATGTCGAGGAAGGCGCACGTTTCATCGGTCAAATTTCGTCCGGTGAAAGTGCCACTCGTACAGATCTGGAGTACTCTTGAGCCTGTGGTGCGGGCAGCCACCGCTATCGACTGCATAACGCGGATTCCGAGGATTGATTATGTTCCAGAAAGATCGGCAGGACGAAAATTCGAAACAAACGCCGCCATTGCGAATCGGTGAGCAACCACCCGTTCGCTCAAAAAACGTGTCTGTCATTGGACCAACCCTGGTCTTCAGGGGGGAACTGTCTGCAGACGAGGACCTGGTAATCGAAGGCACGATCGAGGGCACTATTGCGCACCACAAGAAGAACCTGACGATCGGCACCAAAGGCAAGGTATCGGCGAACATTCATGCAAGCTCGGTTCTCGTCGAAGGCCAGCTCGATGGCGATATCAATAGCGATGGATTGGTGTCGCTGGCAAAGGGCTCGATAGTGAACGGCAATATCTATTGCGCGCGGCTTGTTATGGCGGACGGGGCTCGCTTCAATGGCAAGATTGAGATGGTGAAGCAGTCACCACTGAAGATCGCGCCCAAACCGGAAGCTAGCGATGAATCGTATGCTGAAGCAGAAAACAAGTCGGCGTAAGAGCTATGTTGTTCCGCCGCTTTTCGATACTGCGATTAGATGAATTACCCGGTCTGAGCTGGATTGTTTTGGCCATGACCCTCGCCAGATGCCTGTGTATCGCGTCCGCCCCCATGCTGCGTATCGTCGCCAGCGTGGCGATTCTGGGAGCGTCGATCGTTCCAACCGGGTGCGCTGGCGATCAGCAAATCGAGTCGCTCCAACCAGGCGTGCTCACTGTCGCGGTGACATCGGGCGCCCCCACCAACGCGTACGATCCGCAGCTCTGGATCAGACGATACGTCGAGCAGTTCGCCGCCGAGCGCGAGTTGGCGATCTCCTGGGTAGTCGTTCCTTTCAATGAGTCGTGGCTGCTCGCCAGCCGTGATGAAGTCGACCTGGTCGCGACAAATGTCGCGAGCTTTCCCGATCGCGCGCATGCAGGAGCGACGTTTTCCGCGCCGTTCCTCTACGAACGACGGGCGCTGCGTATTCACCCCGAAGACGAGGGGCGCTACGAGCACATCAACGATTTCGTCGGTCAGACCGTCGGCGTCGTTTCCGGCATGGCGGCCGAACGTGACGTCAGTCAACGTGCGCCGGATGCCGTCATCGTAAGAACGACCGAGACTTTTGCTCAACTCTACGAGGAGTTCGACGCGGGACAGCTCGACGCCATCGCCGAAGCTGAATACTACGCGCTCGACGGACAGGTCATTCCGTCACACGGCGGCGAGGTAATACTGATTGACCACCATGACCTGACGCCAGGACAACGCGAAGAGTCGGTCTTCGTCGTCCGCGACGAGAGCCACAAC
>JAQCAD010000089.1 GCA_027621915.1 Pseudomonadota bacterium | reverse complement strand
TTCCGTGGATCGCATCGTCGATGCCCTGGTGCCAGAGAAATCCTCGGACGCGAATGGTGTGTCCTTTGGCGACGAGTTCGGCGATCCGAGCATCGGCGAATTTCGTCCAGTCATTGAACAACGCCCCACGCTCGCTCCACGGCCAGTCCTGAACGTCGCGGCCAAAATTCGCATGAACTTTGATAATGGCCAGATTACGCCAACCGGCAGCGTGTAACGTTCGAGCAAAACCAACCTCAGGGCCATGCACGAGTTTGCCCTTCGACTCGTGGCCGCGAACTTCGCCCCAGGGGACGTACTGCTTCGATCGATCTCCGTCGGGAAGCGGAGCGGTGGTGAAGAGCGTGTCCCGATCGGCGGTTGTCTGCTGAAATCCCGGCGGCACCGCGACTTCTGAATCGGCGCCGGCCATATTGGATTGTCCGGCCAGGAGGAAGACGTTTAAGGGAGGCTTGAGGTCGCTCGAGCGCTGAGCATAAGTCGGACTGCCCAGGAGAATCACGATCGTCCACACACCAAACCAGATGAACGTGGTTGTTGGTCTCAACAGATTCATGTCAGTTGCTCTCTGGGTTAGTCGCTCTCTGAACATCACAGTCAGACGCCGGTCACGTTCGTGATCATTTCCTTGGCTTCAACTCTATTTTCGTCATGGTTGTCAAAACGGCTCATCCTCAGGGATATCGAGCGCTCGGCGCACGGCCGCTTGGGCGTGCTTGATCCGGCGCGCCTCGTGGACCATTTCGATCTTGAGCTTTGCACAGAGTTCAAACAGCGTCCGCGCGCTCTGGCGGAGACGTGCACGCTGGGGTTCGGTCGCGTCTTTGGGCTTCTCACCCAGCCACGTCTTGCCAAGGGATAACCGATAGGCACTCAGGGAGGCCTTTTCCACCCGTGCCTTCAGCTCCGGTGTCCGAGCGCGTTCGAGGGCCTGGTTGAACAATTCGATTCCGTTCCACCCGAGGTCTTCTGTGTATCCATAGGCGGCAAAAATGTCGGGAGCATTGCAATTGGGATGCGTCGCGGCCTGGCGGACCTCGCGATCCGCCAATCGAAGAAACTCAGCAACGGGCCCGGCCGACTCGCCGTAGTACAGATCGACGAATTCCTCGATGACCTCATGGCTGTCCAGCCGCGGATTCCAAAGCAAACGAGCATAGACATACTGCAACAGTTCGCTGAAGACGACCGGATCCCCCTGCACGAAAATGCTGCTGGCTTTGCTTTCGATCAGCGTGCGCATGTGGGGACCGGCCATGCGCAGGGTCACCGGTGGCGCGAAAAAATCGGTATAGCTGCCCATGCCGTAGTACCAGTACATCATCCCTGTGGAAATCCGGTTCCATTCCTGGATGTCGCGCTGGTAACCCAGGTTGGTCATCGAGGCGAGCGACCCGAACGGATGAAGCTGGTCGGCATTGTACGTCGCATACTGAATGCGGACGCTCGGTTCCATCTTCAGGTTCTTGGGAGGACGTGCCGACGGCGCATACGCGTACGTGGCGATGGTCAGATCTGGACGCACTTTCGCCGCCTCCCGCGCCACATGGTTGACCATCAGAAACAACGGCGTGCCCCAGTTCTCGCCCCCGTTGCCGAAGGGGTCCATCCCGTCTTTCCGAATCAATTCCTGGCATCGGTCGCACTGACACAGGCTCGTGTCCTCCTGTGCCATGGGAATCATGGCGCCTTCTGCGAAGTCTTTCAGGCTATCCAATACGTTCTTAGTGATTCGGCTGATCACTTCGGGATGGGAAAAGCAGGGCTGATGACTGGCCGGCCTTTTCCCCTTGTCATCGGCGGCGTAGAAGTCGGGATTGTCTTTGGGTGACGAGCGCAACCATTCGTTCACGTTGTGCAGAATCAATCCATTGCGATTGAAGTCGCCAACCTTCTTGATCCATTCCGGTTGCACGCTCGGATCGCCTCGGTAGCGGCCATTCATGCGCAGGCGGGCTGCAAATTGTGCGGTGGAATCCTGCAACTCCGGGAACGAAACGAATCGGCATGCCAGCACGGGATCGTAGGAATAGTCCGCTGGCGCGAGAATTCCTCGTCGGGGCAGCGGATCCGTCGACGCGAATTTCGGCACATGCGTGAAGTCGCGACTGAGAAATCGCACACCGAGAAGATCTTCGAGAAACTGGTACACGCCGTACAGGACGCCTCGAGGCCGCCCCCCGACGATGGCGATATTCTCCGCTGCGATGACAATCCGAAGTTGCTCCGGCTTGTACGTCGCGCTGAGGACATGGCCAACTTCGCTCGTCTTGAGAGAATCGCTGGCGCCGATGAAGATGTTGTGCCCGGCCGCGGAACTCTCCTCGCCGATCAGGAGTCGATGCCCGGTCGCCAGAGCAAAAAAGTCGCGAAACTCTTCGGCAGCGTATCGTTCGCTCTCCAGCGCGTCCCTGGACACGACGATCGACCAGTCTTCCATGTCGCGCACATCCACGCGCTGGGGCTCGAGTGCGGATACCGGCGTCTGGCCGACGAACAGCGCCAGGACCAGCGAAACAATTGTTTTCATTGCGTGCTTCCACATGCTGAGCGGTTTCCTTGACTAGAGTTCGATTCAGTCCCGAAAACGGAACGAATACAGGTCGGCGTCGGTCATCGCGAATCGCAACCGCACCGGCTTGCCCGCATGGGCTGCCAAGTCGCCGCCCTTCCATTCGACGATGTGTTCGATCGCATCCGCCGTAATCGGTGTGCAATCTGCAAGGGTAAACCGGGGCAGTGCCTGGCCGTCGGTACCCTGCAGTTCTACAAGAGTAACGCCTTTGCTCACGACATTCAGCGACAGTTGCGAGCCGGTGAAGGTGAACGTTTTCGTCGTCATCGTCCCCGCAGCGTCCGCGTGGGCTGAGACGAATCCATCGATGCGGAACACGAAACGCCGCACGCGGGTGCCTGGCCCTACATTCCCCGCCTCAGTCGCGTAGACCGAAAGTTCGCGGTCGTCGCCGGGCAACTGGACGACACCCCACGTCATGTAGTTGCTGCGGTTTCTATCGCGATCTTTTGGAGCGGTGATCGGGATCAGTGCGTCGCTCCAGCGACGGAACAGGAAGCCATCGCGACTGGTCATGAAGATCGGTTCGACTTGCTCCGTTTTCTCATCGAAGCGCGTCGGGAACGCGATAAATAAATGTGGCGCACGGAAGTAAGGGCTCACGGCGTTCGTATAGAGATGTTCTCGAGGCGAGTCCACGTACTCCAAATTGGCCTGGTTCTCCCAGTTGAAAAAATCCTTCGATGTCCCTGTGCGGATGGCTCGCATTCCGTCGTCGATGCGCCAGTAGGAGCGATACTCGTTTCGCACGGCATCCCAGAAGGCGAGGTTCTGCGAATCGAAGGTACCGGCTGTGATCACCCCTTCTTTCTGCAGCGCCCAGCGAACGCCATCGCTTGATTTGTACGCATTCAGGCAGTCTTTCTGCTTGCCGTCGATGATTGTGGTGCCGAAGCCCAGTGCCTTGAACCGTGCGTCAGATGCGCAATCCGGTTTGAGGTCCTGGAACGGTGTGAAGTTGTGCGCGGCATAGCCGGCAGTCCAGATGATGTTGTTATCCCTGGAACCGTTGTATTCGAAGAGACCCAGCTTCGGCCTTGTCCAGGTAATGCCGTCCTTGCTCTCTCGGTAACAGGTGACCTGGGGATGCGCTGCCGTTTTGTCCTCGCCATAATGCAAGCCCCGGTAATAGACGCGGAAACGGTCCTCGTCGCGAAAGAAAGTGTAATAATTGGACTCGTTGCCCTCCCACGGGGCGTCGCACACGAGTACCACATCTCGCGGGACGGGCTTGTGTAATTTCAATGAGACGCCCTGCATGCTCTTGACTAGAAAATCGTCAACGAACAGTTCGCGCCGCGAACCGATGTCGATCGGCTTCGTACCTGCCGGTTCGTCGGCGCGAACCACCGTTATTGGCACGAACAGAACGACTACAGCCAGAAATCGCCTGAGACACGTAACCATGATCATTCCAGTTCCTAATCGTTGTGGGCGAGTCACTGTCGAAAACGAATCGAATACAAATCGGCGTCGGTCATCACGAAGCGCACTGATAGTAATTTTGATTTCACTCAGTCTACAAGGAAGA
>JAQCAD010000088.1 GCA_027621915.1 Pseudomonadota bacterium | reverse complement strand
GCGACGCGCCCACGAAAACTCCACAGCAAGAATCGACAGGCCCAGAGGGATTACGATGAAGGCGGGACCAGGCAGTACGATCAACGCTAAGCCAACAAGCAGCACCGATGAGCCCAGCAGCAGAATGACGGTTCTTCGAGCCTGCTTGTAGGACGTCATTAGCAGCCGTTCCAGTTCATTGGCCAGCGGCGACATCAATGCGGCGCTGTCCCGGACGGTCTTAGACGAGGCGATTATCCCTACCAACAGGATTCCGCCGATGATAGCGAGCGACACCATGTTCGGAATCGGATAGTGGTGCACCAGCATCATTTTCACACCAACAAAAGCCAGCAAGAAGACCAGACTCGTCTTCAGGTAACGGAATTTTTCCATTAGCCCGGCCAGGACGAAATACAGGGATCGCAGGCCGAGAATGGCGAACACGTTTGATGTAAAAACGATGAACGGGTCGCGCGTGATGGCAAAAATGGCGGGAATCGAGTCGATAGCGAACATTACGTCACTGGTTTCGACCAGAATCAGGGCGAGAAACAGCGGTGTCGCCGTGCGCACGCCATCGATCCGGACAAAGAAATTACCGCCGTGAAGATTCGTAGCAACCGGATAGAGTCGCCGCACCAGGCGAATCACATAGTTCTCTTCCAGCACTATGTTGTCGTGACGCATCACCAACATGCTTGCGGCAGAAAACAGCAGCAATGCGCCAAGGAAATAAACCATCCAGTCGAATCTTTCTATGAGCGCGACTCCGCCGAGAATCATGGCTGCGCGCAGGAGGACGGCACCGAAAATTCCCCAGAACAAAACTCTGTGCTGGTACTCGAGCGGTACTTGAAAATGCGCGAATACCATTGCAATAACGAAGATATTGTCAATGGACAGTGATTTCTCCACCAGGTAGCCGGTAAAGAACTGAACAGCGGCTTCTTGCCCGGATAGCTGCTCGGTGTCCATGTCCCACCCGGAAGGGTTCAGCTCATAGAGGTAATAGACGGCGACGTTGAATGCGAGAGCCAGCGTAACCCAAACAGCGGTCCAGCCAAGCGCTTCGGGCAGGCTGATTACATGCGCTTTCCGGTTGAACAAGCCGAGGTCCAGAGAAACGACAACAACGATCAGCGATAGGAAGCCAATCCAGATCAAGGCGGTAAAAGAAATGGTCAGGATCGTTCCTCGTGTTTTGTGTGCCAGCTATAAGGGATTGTTTTATCGCTCGAAAGTAGCAGGAATTTCAGGAGCTCTGCACATCTTGTCGAAATTAGACGGCAGGAAAACGTTGGAAAATTCAGTCGAGATACATCTAAAGGTCGACAGAAGTCTGCCGTTCATGTCTTTCGTATTTTCACTTCGGGTCTATTGCGACTGCGAGTGCTGATACTACCCCAATGCCGACACTATTGGACCAAGCAATCAGAAGTCTGGTGTGAAAAATTGGCGAATCAAATGGCGGTCCCGACCAGTTTTCGTCACTTAGTGCCAGTTCCATGTTGCCGCTGGTAATCGCTTCTAACCTGCGTCGATATCTCGACAAACGCGCCTGTTACGAGACCCAATTCTCCCGCCGGTCTCGTAGGTGCAGACTTTCTCCTGCGCCTCGATGTCACTGTCATCCGTGGATTTCGCAGACTCGTTGGTCTGGCTGGATGCACAGGCGAAAAGCCATGTAGCAGTTATAATTAAACTGATCGTATTTCTCAAGATAATCTACCTGTGTCTCGTCGCAATAAACATTCCGGACCTGTGAGTTTATCGGTCCGAAGCGGCACCATTTCATCGAAAGAGATCATGACCGCAAAATCATCATTCGTTTGACTGGGAGACCAGGCATGAATATCAAACAGACATCAGGGCTTGGTCATACGGTTCAGCCAAGCAGCTTACAGTTCTCGAGATTGGAAATCGATTCAGGCTTTTCGTCGTCGGCACGCAGAACGTAACAACGCCTAGCTGTCGGTTTTCCCGGGTGGACGTTTTCCATCAGAGGGCCATGCGGTAAACAATGAACGACGACGGCGGTGTAATCGTGTCGTACAAAGAACGGGCTTTGCTGTTGTACTGCTGAGTGTGCCAATAGACGCGAAACGCGTTTTTCTCACGCGCGACTTTTTCAACACCCAGTATCAGCTCCTTCGCCGCCCCCGTACCGCGAGCTGACTGCTCCACGTACAAATCCTCGAGGTAACAGTTGGGTCGATCGTTCCATGTTGATTCGTGAAACAGAAAGTGGGTAAATCCGACCAATTCGCCATCGACTTCCGCTCCCAGGGCACTCACGCTCGCGGTTTCGTCAAAAATCCTGTCCCACGTGTGATCAACAATGTGCGCCGGAATCCTGGCTCTGTAGAATTTCTGATAGGCGGCGAACAGTACCTGCCATTTTTCTTTGTCCGTTTTTTTGAGTGGGCGAATGATTGCTGTCACGACTGGTCCTCGAGTTAATTTGCTATTAGCTGCTTTGTCGATTGTGGGTCACATCTCTTGCGCCCGGGTAGTCTCTGTCTCCCGGTCCGTTCTCATCGCTCGCGGTCATTCGGGTCAATTCTGGCCTGGTGACAGGCAGGTGGGTTACGCGTAACTATCTTCTTGCCGAGATCGCCAATGCGACAACACTTTTACCCGGCGGCCCACTTGCTGCGAAAGATGAAGTATACGGCACCAAGGATGCACATCGCCGCCCAGACATAATCGAGTTTTAGCGGTTCCTTAAGATAGTAAAGTGCGAACGGTACGAATACCGTGAGCGTGATGATTTCCTGAAGAATCTTCAACTGTGCCACGGAAAGCACTGTGTATCCGATTCGGTTACCTGGCACTTGCAGCATGTATTCGAAGAACGCGATTCCCCAACTGATCAACGCGGCGATCACCCAGGGCTTCTGGTTGAGCTCCTTGAGGTGTGCATACCACGCGAACGTCATGAAGATGTTGCTGAGCGACAGCAGTAAAATAGTGAGCCAAATTGGATGCATGTTATTTGCCTGACTGGCAGTTAGCGAGGGAAAGTCGAGAATACTATTATGATGCTTCCGACGCGATTGCGGCAGCAATGTTCCGGATGCGAGCCCTCAGGTATTCATAGTCCTCGAGCACGTCACTCTGGCACTTTCCTCTGTATACTACGTCCAGGCAGGTCCTTGGATCGCCAGCTAACGATTCGAGAATTCAGATCTTTTCGGATACGAAGCCGCCGCGCGATTGGCCTATCCGCAATGTCACAAAGGAAACGCCGACGACGTTCGCTACACCTGGATCGCGGCGCATTTGCCTGCAATTCTTCACCAGCGCGATGGCATCTGCGAATTGACTTACGATTTTGATGTATTGGCCCCGCTGCATGTCCACACGCGTCTCGAAGCGCATTCCGTTGAGAGATATATCCTCGGTTCGACCAATGAACCCGGTCGCTTGTGGCCAATGCGTGTAGAAAATAATGTCCTGGCGCTTATCAATTCTCGCGACTGCGCGCTGACCTTTCAATTCCAGCTTGTGATTACCGGCCAGGAAGAGTGGACTTCTGCAGGCACTGCATGCCGTGGCCTCGGCGATGGACTTACCGTGCTCGTGTTCTGTCCCGCAGAACATGCAGGCGCGATGTGGATCTATTTTCTCGATGGCCGAACGTTCTGTGCCGCTCCGCGTGGATTCGAAGTCGACTCCATTGCCGGCCAATTGCACAGCCACGAGGTACGCGTCGTATTCGGCACGTCGCTCGGCATGGCACAGTACCGCGTAGGCCTCATTGATCAACGCGGCTGTCGCTACGTCACCACCGAGGTCCGGGTGGTGCTTGAGCTTTTGCATTAATGTTCGATAGCTCGCCCGGATGACCTCAACAGGTGCTTTGCGGCTCACGAGCAGCAATTCGTAATAATCGATGTCTTTTCTGGGCAGGGTCATACCTGTGTATCGGCAGACTACGCCCATTTCTTAAGAACCAGCGCCCGTCTCCCGAAAGTGATGCCGGGTATCGGCCGGATGTCGCCTTTGGGTAGACTACCAGCGGTTTCAAAAAGCCCGGGTGACACATGCCGGTGAAAGCCCGATATTTTCTTAACTGATCAATTACGAATTCGGTCCATCCAGGAGAATGAAATGCACATTCGCTACCGCTTCGCCATAGT
>JAQCAD010000008.1 GCA_027621915.1 Pseudomonadota bacterium | reverse complement strand
GTCGCGGGACATGAAACCGTTCAACTCCTCCGTCAGGTAAAGCACTTCTTCCTGCAGCAACTGGCGCGCCATGCGTTCCTGGCTGACGGCAACAAGCCGATCGCCAACGCCCTGCACGTATTTGGTGAGCACAGGATCGACGTCATATTCACCACCGCCGGACTGCTGCATGAAGGCGTAATTCGCGGTGCCAAGTTCAATTTCCTGGGCCTCGCTGACCATCGTTAGTTCGCGCTTGCCTGTTACCGGATTGACCGCACAACCGGCAAACAGCACCAGCGAAAACAGTGTCAACAATGTCTTTTTAAAATTCAATTTCATGATGTCCTCGACTCTGTCGATATCATCGATATTAACTTGTGTCACGCATTCCGTCTTGTTCGTGACCCAACCTGGGACATCACGGCGCCCAGAACTATCCAACCAAGCACAATCATCCACTCGTATGGCCAAACCAAGGCCGCCGGACTGCCTGGTAGATACAAAGCTGCAATTCCAAGAGACAATATCAAAGCCACCCACCCGACGATCTTCCCGTTATGAACCTTGTAGGGTCTGTCCATGTCCGGTTCGCGCTTTCTCAGCACCAGGAACGATCCGGCGACGAAGGCATAGGCAATGACAATGCCAAGTCCACCGGCGTCAACCAGCCAGACCAGTGCGGGCCTGCCGAAAAGCGGCGCAACGACAGACAGCACGCCGATCAACAACACGGCCTTGTGTGGCGTGTTGTATTTCGGGTGAAGTTGTCCCAGCGAAGCCGGAAGCTGGCCGGCACGGGCCAGCGCGAAGATTGCGCGACTGCCGCCGATAAGAAACGCATTCCAGCTCGTCAGGATTCCACCAATACCGGCGAGCACCAGCAATTTTCCGCCCCAGGATCCACCAAGCAGGACGGCCATTGCGTCCGCGGTCGGCAGGGCCGAGGCCTGCAGTTCCGCATTCGACAGGCCGACCGATACGGCCCAGATCATCGCGATGTACCAGAACACTGCCATCGCGATCGAGATCATCAGCAACTTGCCGATATCGGCGAAAGGAATATCCACTTCTTCGGCAGATTGCGGAATGACGTCGAAGCCTACAAACATGAATGGCACCATCACCATGACGCCCAGGAAACCTGCCGCACCATTTGTCAAAATTGGCTGCATATTGGCGACATCACCATTCACGACGCCACCACCCAGCAGCAAGACACCAACAAACAAAATAAGCGTCGTCGCCAACACCTGCAGTCGCGCCGCCGTTCGAATGCCGAGAATGTTGATGGTTGTCATCACTATCGCCGCAACAACGCCAACCATCACCCAGGTGAATTGAACATCCCAGCCTGCCACGGTCCAGAGGAACCCGCGACTAAATCCCGGCAGCAGGTATTCGGTGACGGTCGGCAGTGCCACCGCTTCGAATGCAACGACGGAAACATAGCCAAGCAAAATCGCCCAGGTGCAGATAAATGAGGCGGTAGCCCCGAGCGCACGATGTGAATAGACGTGCTCGCCGCCGGCCATTGGCATTGCAGACGCAAGTTCGGCATAAGTGAAGCCGACAAACACGACCATAATTCCGCCAAGCAGAAAGGCCAGCATGGCACCCACGCTGCCGGCGCCGTTAATCCAGCCGCCGGTAAGGGCCACCCAGCTCCAGCCGATCATGGCACCAAAGGAAAGCGCGAGGACTTCCTTTCGCCGGATCACACGAATGAACTGGCCATCAACCATTTGACCTCCGCGGAAAATTCAGCACGACATCGTGCTGATTCATGCATCATTATGCATCCCAACCGCTTTGTCATCATGCGATCAACGGCGCGACCGGAGAGTGGAACGTGAACGAAGAGATTGATCTATGGCGCATCGCCGCGGGCCTCGGCCTGTTCCTGTTTGGCATGCATCAGCTCGAACAATCCCTGACGTTGCTGGCCGGTCGGCGTTTTAAAAAATTCCTCCGTGAACATACCGTGCATCCTGTCAAAGGCGTACTCGCCGGCGCGGTATCCACTGCGGCACTGCAATCAAGTTCTGTGGTCAGCCTGATCGTCCTGGCTTTTGTCGGAACGGGCATCATTTCACTGGCCAGTGCAATTGGCATCGTGTTCGGTTCGAACCTTGGTACGACGGCAACTGGCTGGATCGTCGCAACAGTTGGTTTCAAGCTGGATATCGAGGCAATCGCATTACCGCTGGTCGGGATCGGTGGTCTGGGCGTGGTGTGGTCACGGGCGGGTTCAAGGCGTGCCGGGTTCAGCCACCTGGTCGCCGGACTTGGCCTGATGCTGATGGGTCTTGAATTCATGAAGTCCGGCGCAATCAGCGCGACTGCTCTGTTCGATCCGGCGAACCTCAGTGCATATCCCCCCATCGTTTTTCTCATTGTCGGATTCCTGGTTACCGCGTTGATTCAATCGAGTTCCGCAACAATCATGATTACGCTCAGCGCCCTCTATGCAGGCGCAATTCCGCTGACATCAGCTGCTGCCGTCGCGATCGGCGCCGACCTTGGCACATCGATTACCGCACTGCTTGGGGCACTCGTTGGCTCCATGGATAAAAGGCGGGTCGCTATTGCAATCGTAATATTCAACGTTGTAACCGATGCGATCGCGTTCATCGCATTGGGTCCGTTGCTATTGTTCATCACTGTAATCATCGGACTTTCCAATCCGTTGCTTGCACTGGTAGCTTTCCACAGCTTGTTCAACCTGATCGGTATCATCATTTTCCTGCCGTTGGTCGGCGTAATGAGTCGACAACTGGCCAAACGTTTTCGTGATACAGGCGATTCACTTTTGCATCACCTGAGAGATGCAGACTTCGCAGTGCCAGAGGCGGCTATTGAAAACGTCAGTCGGGAGACGCTGCGTCTGATCGATCAGGCCGCAGCGCTCAATCAATTCAGTTTCAACCTGCCGATAACCAGGTCCTTCTACGACTCTGCTCTGGATCGAAAAGGCGTGCCGTTATTCGGCGACGAGCCCAGTTACAGCACGGGTTACGACGGCGTCAAACAACTCGAGGGCGCAATCCTGTCTCATGTGATGCGCCTGCAGGAAGTCTCACTGAACACGGAAGAGTCGGCCAGGCTCGGCCAGATCATCGTTGCAATCCGGCAGGCGGTACACGCTGCGAAGTACCTGAAAGACACGCATCACGACCTGCAAGCCTTCCAGGAGTCTGTTGATGATCATTTCAACGCCTGGTTCGGCCGCTTTCGCGACGCCGCGGATGAATTTTACGAGTCGCTCTCTGCACTTTCGTTCGCACAATCTTCATCGCATCGATTCGAAATGCTCGTCGAACTCAAGAGCAAGAACGAGGAGATTCACGCCACGTTGCGTAAGGAGATTTACAGGGAAGTTACCGCCCGCGAGCTTTCAGAGTTACAGATTTCCACGCTCCTGAACGTAAACCGGGAGTTCTATTTGTCGAGCCAGAGCCTGCTTGCTGCCTTGGCGGAAGCATTGCTGGATACACATGGCGCAACAGATTTCGAAAGTCTGCCTGTCGGCGTTTGAAATGGCAGGTCAGTTGGCCATAAAGTGTGCAGCAGGCGGTCAACTGGCGTGACAGTTCGGCTTCTGGCTGGCCGCACTTCACGCTAAGATTGCGTGGTCCGACAAGGGGGAAAAATCGATGCGAAAAACACTTCTCGCGCTCCTGCTGATTTGTGGCGGCATGCTGCCGGCTTTCGCACATCACGCTTTTTCGGCCGACTACGAAGCCGGCAACGAGGGTGAAATCGAGGGAACAGTCATCGAGGTCATTTACAGGAATCCGCACGCGCGATACTACCTTGAAGTGTCCATTGCAGATGGAACGCGTGAGACCTGGGATTTACAGACAATGAACCTGATCGCGCTCGGTCGATCGGGATGGAAAAAAGATACGTTGAAGGTCGGCGACAAAGTGAAAGTTCGTGGCACGCTTGGACGTGACAACGCGAAAAAGATGTACATGGAGGTCGTCACATTTGCGGATGGTCGCAGAATCAGCCCGACCAGCGGTGCCGTCGAATCCCTGCCGGAAAACATATCCCATGGCGAAAAGCCGCCACAGTACGTCGCACTGCTCGCACCCGGGGCAGTTAATCCCGACGAGCGACTGTTCGGCGAGTGGACCGTCGTAACGTCGGGCATACCATCAGCAACAGGAGGCACTGTGTACGTGCACCTGACGATCGAAGAACAGAACGGAGAGCCGGTGGCATTCATTTACAACGGCCCGGCACCGATTCGTATCAACGGAAGTAACTTCGAGGTAGATTTTGACTGGGCGAGTGGATTCGACAAGGAATTTCTATCCACGTTTCGCGGCCGCATCAACGATGACGGACAACTTGAGGGAGATTTTCTCAACCACGGCGCCGCAAGGTTCACGCGGGCCATTCTAGACGATGGAAAATTCACGGCCACTCGCAGAAGCGATTTCGGCAAGGCGCCGGATCTGGCGCCAAGCCCGATCAATCTTAACGGTGTCTATGGCCGCGCCCGCGGCCACTGGTCGATTGAGAAACTGACCTTTGCCATGACGCCACTCGGTCAGCAGATTATTGACGATTACCTGGAGATGGATAATCCAAATACGCGCTGCGCCGCACCTGGCCTCGTGATGTCCAGCGGCTTGCCGTATCCCCTCGAAATAATCCAGGCAGACGACTACATCCTGATGACCTACGGAGCAGACAAGGTTCGGCGAGTTTACCTGGATGGTCGGGCTTTTCCGGATTCGGCGTCCGAATCAATGTTGGGTTTTTCTAAGGGTGTGTGGCATGGAGAAACATTGGTCGTCACGACAAACCACCTGAGCCCGGCGTTTATGAGCACGATGGGCCAGCCAATTTCGGCGAACGCGACGACAATCGAGCATTTCTACATCGACGCCGAGGGCTACCTGCACGGCGATATGTGGTTGCACGATCCCGAGAACTACACCCGCCCTCCGCACATGTTGCGAATCTACAGCAGGAGCCCCGCACAGTCTGTCATTACCGAAGTCGACTGCGACCCGTATTCATTCTTTCGTTCGCTGGCGCTGGACGGCAAGTTGGCGGAATTCTGGAGTCGCGGAGATCGTCGCCGATAAATTCACGCAAGTCTTTGATTTAAATGCGTAGATACGTGTAAATCCGGATGTCCAACCTCGCCCGGGTGGCGGAGACTGGGTGATCGTTGACGGATTAACCCAGATGAACAAGAACGCCGCCACAGTACTTGCGGAACTTCGCACAGATCACAAGAACATGGCGCTGATGATCAATCTCCTCGAGCGCGAGTCCAACCGGATTTATGAGGGTGGGGAACCGGACTACGAGTTGCTTGGCGATGTCATGCACTATATGACGGTCTACCCGGACGCCGTGCACCACCCTAAAGAAGACATGCTCTATGCGGAACTTAAGGCCGCTCGCCCGGATTTGTCGGTTGGTTTTGAACGCATAACGATGGATCACCGTCATATAGCCGAACTCAGCGTCAAGCTTCGCAATGACATCGCCGCTATCAACGCCGGCAACGCCATCAGCAGAAACGCGGTTGTGGCCGACGCCTTGCGCTACGTCAATACGTTACGGGGGCACATGCAGTGGGAGGAGCTGGATCTGTTTCGCCGCGTCGACGAAATGATCAGGGAAGGACATGTCTCTTTCGATACGGCAAACTTCATCCGCCAGTCGGACCCGGTATTCGGTCCGGAGATAGAGCACTCCTTTGGTCGCCTTGTATCGAGCATCCGGGAAATAGCCGCGTCGCATTAGCCCACTCTCCCCGCATATCTCCTAAAAGTACCAGGCGAATTGTGCGAATAGCGACAGGCTCGTTGAGAAGTAGGTATTGCCCTGCCCCGTGCTGACGCCGCCAAACTCGGTGCCGGATGATCCAAGCGGCACATTGAGCGCCGCGAGGAAATCGCTGTTGTCACTGAGGCTGCGTCTTGTTGTTAGCTGAAGCAGTGCGCTTGTGTCGTCCAGGTTGACGAACAGATTTGGGGTTAGCGACCAAAGCGGACTCATTTCCACGAGGACTCCGCCCGCCAGGTAGCTGCGACCGATCGTAAACACATCACCCCTCGCCAGGCGCCGAATCAGGTCCGGGTTCTGTGCCAGTGACGGCAGGTCATAGCGATCACTGCTTTGTCCGAAGCCATTGTAGTAATACTCGATGACACCGCTCATATTTCTGCCGGCCCGGACCCACGAATAA
This sequence comes from Pseudomonadota bacterium, assembly GCA_027621915.1. GTDB lineage: Bacteria > Pseudomonadota > Gammaproteobacteria > Steroidobacterales > Woeseiaceae > SZUA-117. The sequence continues at coordinate 88,597 of JAQCAD010000008.1, read as the reverse complement.
CTCAGGTTTGTCACCAGCTGTACCGTATTACCTTCGCCTGTATCGGTTACTACGACGTCGCCACGCCACAAAGCGCCACCAATACTCTTGTTTCCACCAAAGCCGACTATCGACTCGCCATAACTCTCTGCAATCAGGAGATCGATTTCGCCCGAGCCGAGAATGCCGTGATACTTGATGGCTGAAGTTGCTGATTCGGTATCCGGGTTTCCGCTAAGCGGGTCGCGCCGAAACACGTGCGCAGCTTGAATGTCATTGCCGTTTGCAGTCAGATACTGTCCGTAGATCATGTCATCGCCGGCTTTGTACTCGGTGTCGACGACAGTCGGGTCGAACGGATTCACGATGTCCATCGGCGAAAAAATCAGCCCGTTACCCCAACTCATCGCCTGGCGTCCAACTCGCACGATAAGCTTTTCGCTGGCATAACCTACGGCCAGACGATCAAGCCTGTGCAAAATGCGCGCGCTGCCCTCATCACGAATCATGTCGGTCAGATTCATCAGGCGACGGTCGTCTGAGATCGATGAATCGATAATCGATAAACCGTTGGCAGGAATCAGGCGTGACAGATCAACCCGGTCGCCGTGGCCCGCAATCAGTTGCCAGGTTGCGTCGAACGACCACGAGCCCTGATCCACAGACAGGTTCAGGCGAACATCGGTCTCCACATCAAGCGACGTCGATCCGATCAAATCATTGAAAATACTGTCCCCAGGGAACGTATCGGCGAGCGCCCGCGCTTTCAGGTGACCGTCGACCTCATACCTCGGCTCTTCGGCTATCGCCAGGTTGCCGGTCGAAAGCAACGTTATTACGACAATTTCAAGCAGCTTGCTGGTCGATGTCGTCAACGATTTTCCCGTCCAGCATTCGTATCAGACGCTTTGCGTATCCCATCACGCGCTGATCGTGCGTGGCAATCACAAAGGTTGTGTTGTGATTTTGATTCAGGTCAACGAACAGCGCCATAAGCCCGTCTGAAGTCGTCGAATCGAGGTTCGCAGTCGGTTCGTCGGCGAGCACCAGTGCCGGTCGGGAAACAATCGCCCGTGCAACGGCAACCCTTTGCTGCTGCCCGCCTGACATTTCGGCCGGCCGCCTGTCCTCCAGCCCCGCCAGCCCGACTTCTCTCAGTATTGCCATCGCTTTGTCGCGCCGCAGCGCAGTCGGCTGGCCCTGAACCTGCATCACGAATTCAATATTCTCGCGCGCCGACAAGACGGGTATCAGGTTGTATGCCTGGAACACGAAACCAATCTGACTAAGGCGCAGCGCCGCCAACTCTCCCTTGCTCATCTGGTCTATGCGCTGCTCCGCGATCCAGACTTCGCCCGTATCCGGTTTGTCCAGGCCGCCGATCGCATTGAGCAGGGTTGTTTTGCCACCACCAGAGGGCGCGGACAAACAAACGAAACCGCCGTCCGATATTTCGAGATCGACGTGATCAAGCGCTTTGATATCCTGATCGCCCTGACGATAGGTCTTGCACAAATCGACACAACGTACTGCTGACATAATTAAACCTTTGTTATTGCCTTGACCGGTTCATATCGAGATGCTCGCCACGCCGGGGACAGGCTTGCAATCAGGCCGAGAGTGAGCACGACGACATTCGCCAGCACCACATCATTAACTTGTATTTCGGGATAGAGAACACTCGCCGCGCCAAACATCTCCATCCCCTCCGCTACGACGGAGATGTCCAGTCCATCCTTCAATGGGATAACGCTTGCATATGCGAGCGCATTGCCGATCGACAGCCCCAGCATAAGTAACAGTAGCGATTCGAAAATGATCTGCAACATGATTCCGGACGGGCGCATGCCGAGCGCAAGCATCAACCCGATTTCCCGAACACGCTCGAACACCGCCATCACGAGTGTGTTGACGAGGCCAAATGACAAAGCGAGGAAAATGACGACTATCCAGACCAGGACGAATCCGTCCATCACACCGAGCATCGTGCCGAGGAAAGTATCGAGCTCCTGCCATGACAGCACTTCGTCCCGTCCATCCATCAGCCGACGCGTGTCTGCTAGCAAAAGCTCAACATTGCGATAATCGTCACCAGTCAGCGCAATCTCGCTCACTCGACCGTCGATCCCGAGCATTTTCTGCACAACCGTCCTGCCCGCGAAAACGAATGCTTCCTCCTGCGCGGCCAGGTTTGCCTCGAACAAACCGACAACGCGAAACCCGCGATCGGCGACCTCATTGTCCGGATCCTGGCTCATCAGGACGATGCGCTTGCCAATTTCCGTATCCAGTTTCCCGGCAAGCTTTTTCCCGATAACAATACCGTTGTCGTCTATCGATTCCAGTCCACGGCCCTCGGCGATAACACTTCCGACTGCCTCAATGGAGCGCTCTCGCAGCGGGTCAACGCCTAGCAACGTAACCCCGCGCGACTCTCGTTCGCTGGAGATGATGGCCGGGACTCGTACGCGGGTCGCGTATCGTTCGATTCCTGCGGCAGCGAAAGTTGTCTCAATCTCAATGTCGGTCATCGACACCAGGTTGTTGATGCTTGGGTCATCGCGATAAGCGGAGTTGTGTACCTGCACGAGCCCCGGGAGTGATCGAATTCCGTCTCGAAGCATCTCGTTCACCATGCCTCGCATCAATGCGGTCATGAAAATCATCGCCCATGCGCCAACGCTGATTGCGACCAGCATGATGATCGTGCGTCGATAATTGCGCCACAAATTACGCGACGCCAGCAGGAAGGAAATTTGCACGACCTTCATTGCAGAGATCTCATGGCTTCAACGGGATGCACCCACTGAAGGCGCAAGGCAGGATAGAGTGCAGACAGGATCGAGCCTGCAAAGACAAATACGGGCCCAAGGAAAAGCGTCAAAACCGTGACCTGCGGGTAGAAGCGACTTGGCAGGTTGAAATTGGCCGCCAGCTGGTCCATTCCGGGGTAACTGAACCCCTTGTAGCCGAACCAGAGTGTTATCAGGCCACCGACGAGAGCGCCCAGCACTAACCCGGCCAGCGCTATCATGCCCGTCTCAAGTAAGACCAGCCTGCCGAGTCGACCCGGCGTGACGCCGAGAGACATAACAATGCCGAACTCATGCGTTCTTTCGAGCACAGACATGAGTTGTGTATTCATGACACTGAACGCCACCAGGATGACGAGGATGCCGTACATGAAGAAAGCGCTGCTGATGTCCGCCTGAATTGCCTGCTTCAGTCCGGGCTGCAACGCGTTCCAGTCATGGACGACCAGCCCATCCGCGGGTGACAGCAGTTCTTCCACACGAGGCCTATATTCCTCTACCGCAGAAAGTGCTGGCGCCACAATCACGATTGAGTGAGCCGCGTGGTCCATAAAAAACACATCGCCAAAAAAGCCCAGCGGAATTTCCGCAATCGACCGGTCGAAGTCCGGCACGCCGCTATCGAATATACCGACGATCTCGGCAACAGCGGCGGCGAAAGAGCCGTCGCGTCCGCTGCCAAGCAAAGTCAGCTCGTCGCCAGTTTCAACGCGTAAATTTCGCGCAAGCGTCTTGCCGATGACGATTTCCTGTGCGTTGTTGTCGGTCGGGAAACGGCCTTCCCGCACCAGCCCGGGAATCGTTGATACGCCTGGTTCGTACTGTGGATCGACGCCAAAAACCTGCACGCCGTAACTTCTGTCCTCACTCGACAACAACGCAAATGCCGATGATCGGGCAGAAATACGGTCGAGTTTCAATTCACTTCTGAGCTTTTCGGCCAGCGTCGCCGCATCCGGTACGACCTGTCGCATCTTCAGATCATCTTTGTAACCGGGCGCCTGGACCTGCATGTGCCCGGTGAACGCCTTGAGCGTGTTATCGATCATCAGTCCATACATTCCGAACTGAATGGAGATCATGAATACCAACAGCGCATTGGAGAAAACCATCGCGCCAATCGTCAGCCACGTTCTTCTCGGGTGGCGCCACACATTTCGCCATGCAAGCCGTGAAATAATATTCACTGCCATCGCTTAGTTGCGCGGATTCCGCAGATTTGAGAGCGTAAAAACACTATCGCCCAGTTCCACATCGAATGAGATGGAATCCAACCTGATTTCCGTCCATTCGTCAGGCGTGTCCGTCTTCTCCATTCGCTGCTGCGCAGCAACCGTACGACCGCCCATTTCTGAAACTTCGAGCGTTCGCAGCGTTTTTATGAGCTCGCCGTCCTGGTCATAAAACCGCTGTTCAACCATTACGTTATCTTCGCGAATCCTGAAGACCTCCTTACCCCAGACGACGGCCGCGTCCTCGTGTGGCACGGATTCGATCTCGTAAACAACAAGACCGTCAAGGTTTGTCTCGCCAAGCAAGCGATGATCGTAGCGTTCGATGATGTCGTCCGTTCGCGAAATATCCTTGTTCGAAAAGTCGGAGCCCATCCAGCTCTGGTTCATCATCGATGACGGAACCTGGATGACGCGGTTGATCTTGGGGGAGTAAGTCCACAACTTGTTGCCGTCAATTAACGTGCCGTTATCACGATCCTTTTTCGGCGCCGTCACGCGAACGAGTGAGCGCTTCTCACCTTGCGTCCATGACTCCATCGACATGCTTCGTTCCCAATCGGGTCGATGAATCGTCATCGTCATTTCACTGCGCGAAGAAAGACCCCGCCAGTGATTCAAAGCATCGCGAACAATTACCGTCGCCGATCGGCGCTCTTCGTCCGCGGAAAAAGTGGACGTGGCCAGAAGAACCAACAGGATGAAGGAACGTTGCAGCAAAAGAGCACCCGTTTCTTTACGATTCGAGCCAGCAGTATTTCATGGGCAGATCAGCCGGACAATGCGGATACTGCCTACGCCATATGCAATAACCGCGCGGGTCAGGCCGAGTTGAGCAGTTCGTTGACAGCCCGGAAAGCCTCACCGATCGCCGCATCAGTATGCGGGCTGGCGGCCGAATCGGCATTGGCGATCGCGATACGCCCCAGGCGCTGCCGGCCAATCACTGCCGGACGTTCGGCAGTCGTTGTAAATGCCCACTCGTCGGGATCAAAGAGCGGATTGTACGAATAGGTGTATCCATGCGGCCATCGATTGACCGTGATGCCCAGAATATCGCGCTCATCGTCGAAACCGCTCGGGCCAAGAATCCGGGACAACTGGTCCCTGATATGATGCTCGAATGTCGAAAATGGAGTGGCGAGCATCCTGTTTCGGCCAATCCGATGTTGCTCGCGTCGTGACAGCCCAGGCTCGTTGAAGTAACACGACATTCTTACGACGATTGGTTTATCCGGGTCACGCGATGTCCGGTATTCACCAAGCTCTAACGACGGTGGCAGTCCGATGCTTGGGTGGAATCCACCGGGGGCCGAAATACTCGAGGTTCCCGCAGCAACGAACGATCGCCAGTTTGATACCAGGACACCCGTATAAACCAGCGGTGACTTCTGGCCATAGAGAAGCGCCTCGCTTTGCTTCTGTGAAAACTCGCTGCAGATATGCGGGATGACCGGGTTCCAGCAAGCCATTACAACGGCCTTGCTCCTGATCGAATAGGCCTGGTCGCGAAGAACATAATGTGTTTCGACCTCTCGATCATTAACGTGCGCGACATTGACCACCGTACTGTTCAGTCGAATTCGAACTTTGCTTTCGTTCCGATCCAGCAGGCTGTAGTCGACTTTTGAACTCACGACATCGTCCATGGAAACGCCGGGCACGGCACCTGGTATAAGGGATCGCACCAGCAGGCGTGCAATTGTTGCGTTGCCGTCCGGAAAATACATGTCCGGATCACCACTTTCCGCGCGTTCCGTATTCTCCCGCCCGTGCTGCCCGCCTGGCTCGTGTGCGAGCTGATTTGGGGGAACCTCATCGAGATTCAGACCGGCAAAACCCGGATAGCCCATTTCATGACAATAGATTGCAGGGATGGCATCCATCGCCGTAACGAATATGCCCAGCAGACTGCTGTCAAACAGTTTCACAACATCCGGATGGCATTTCACGACGTTCATGATGTAGTCGCGATAACTCATGTGAGCCAGTTTGCTTCTTTTTTCGTCCGAACTTAATCCGGGGAAATAGTCTTTCTTGTCGTCGTAGAGTCTTTTCGCGTCGCGCTTGGCTTCATCGCCAAGCGGCGTCTTTTCGATGAAAACGTCAAAGGGATCATCGCCGTAACCGACAACCAGTTTATCTGTACCGAAAGATTCGTGACCGAAGAACATGCTGCCCTTCAATCCCATCTCTCCGTATCGCGACCACATCTTTTTATTTTTTTCGAAATAGCGTTCCCGATCGACACCGAGTTCCCATAGCAACCCTGCCGCGGCGGAATTGTACTGTTGCGGCGCCTCTACGTTCAGCGTGCCGCCGTTAACGAGATACATTTGTCCGTCATGCCAGAATTCATTGCGCTTTGCGTGACCGCCAAAATCATCGTGATTGTCCAGAATCAGGATGCGCGCGTCGGGTCCGTGCTGTTTGCGGAAGAAATATGCAGCGGACAGACCACTGAGGCCGCCGCCAACGACGACAAGGTCGTAGATCCGCTCACCGGCATCCAATGCATTCCATTTCTTGCCGTCGCGCATTTCATGCGCCACTTCGAATGAACCGTCGTGACTGCCGCGCATGCCCTGTTTTGTTGGCGGGTAGTAGTCGGGTGGCAGCGCCGACGGATCAAGCATGTTCTGCGCAACTGCTTCGAGCGGAGAAATGGCCGATCCCGCTGCAAAACTAAGCGCACAACCATTGACGAAATCTCGTCGACTAAAGGTTTGTTTCTTCATCTTGTTGTCCCCGGTTAACGTGACGACCAGTCATCTCTCGTAGACAATCTTGCCGTTGACAATCGTCATCAGAATTCTGCCGCTCAAAATATCACCAGGACTCTCATCGGCAAGCAGGAACGGGTCTACATCCATGACGGTCAGATCCGCCCACCGACCCACGTCGATGACTCCCGTTTCGTCTTCACGAAAACTCGCGTAGGCAGACCAGTTGGTGTAACCGCGAACGGCTTCGTCGGCACTCATTCTCTGATCCGCGTACCAGCCTCCTTCCGGTTGCTGATTCTTATCCTGCCGGGTGATTGCCGAATGCAGCCCGTAAAATATGTTGTGATCCGATCCCGGATTATCGGAATTGAATGTCAGACTGGCGCCTGTTTCCCTGAGCGATCGCCAGGCGTAGGCGCCGAGGATTCGCTCCGGTCCCAGGCGTTCTTCTGCCCAGGTCTTGTCTTCCATTGCGTGCGGCGGTTCCATCGACGCGATAATGCCCAGCTGTCCCAGGCGGGGAATGTCCTCTGAGCTGATCACCTGGGCATGCTCGATTCGGTGTCTATTCGCCGCAGTCGAAGGATCTTCCTTGAACACACTTTCAAGGATGTCAATTGCCTCGCGATTTCCAGCGTCACCGATAGCATGAATTGCTATCTGGAATCCGGCCTTCATCGCCTGTGCATTCAATTCCTGGTTGAAGCCGTAGCCGTCGCCACTGATTCCGCGATGACCGGGCTGATCCGCGTAATCGTAAAGAAGGCGTGCGCCACGAGATCCGAGCGCACCATCGTAATAAGCCTTGACGGTACGCGTTACCAGCATGCTGTCTGCATCACTGTCCGGGCCCTTCGCGATCCATTCGCGAATCAGGTCTTCATCGCGCAACGACAACATCGCGTATACCCGGATTGGCAACCGATTCGTCGCCTCCAGTTCTTCCAGGATGCTCATTGCCTGCGCATCAAGACCGGCATCGTGGACTGCGGTATAGCCATCTGCCGCCATCTGATTCAGGCCAAGCAACAGCTGATTGGTCAGTGTTTCACGCGAAGCCGCGGGAATCGCGTCACTCAGTAGCTGTACTCCCCGATTGAGAAACAGCCCGTTTGGTTCCCCGTCAGCACCGAGGCGCATTTCGCCGCCGACGGGTATATCGGTTTCCGCAGTAATGCCTGCGGCATCCAGGGCCATCTGGTTACCCCAGCCGGCAAATCCATGCAGGCTGTCCATGAATACCGGATGGTCGGGCACTGCTGCCGTAAGAAGCGCCTTGTCCGGATAACGATTTGCCCAGGCGCCCTCGTCCCATCCACGCCCGATGATCCACTCGCCCTCGGGCACAGACTTCGCACGCTCGACAACCAGCGCAACTGCCTCTTCCTCCGTTGCAACGTCAACCAGGTTGACCTGATCGAGCAACGCACCAAGACCATAAACATGCGTGTGCGAATCGACGAGACCCGGGATTACAGTTGCTCCGGCGAAATCGATGATCCGGCTCGAATCACCCTTGAATTTCAGCGCATCCTGGGTGCTTCCAACGAATACAATTTCGCCACCCTGCGTGACGATCGCCTGTGCATCAGGGTGCCATCCGCGCTCGTCGTGCGGCGCGCCGGGCCTGGCAATACCGTCGACGCCCGGCTCGTCCCAGTTGAGCGTATACACGCGGGCGTTAGTGATAATCAGGTCCGCGCCTCCTTCCCTGGCAACGTCAGCCGGATCCGGAGCGCAGCCGACCGCCAGTACCAGAAATGCGGTTGTGGCAAACAGTTTCATTCGTCTCATTATTTCCGCCTTGATTGTCCTCTTGCAGAAGCTAACGCAGCAGCAGCCAATTGTCAGCAATTTGCGAAATTCACAGCTTCTCCTGCTTCGCCTGACGATACGTGAAACCCGTAATAGCAGAGCCGCCCGAGACGACTAGACTGAAAGTGTAGGTCATTGCCAGCGGAGGATTAGTGAAAATGAATCTCGAAATGATTATGAGTACCGACCTCATCACCGTGAAGCCCGGCGACACGCTTGAAACGGCCCGCAATATCATGCACGACAAGAAGATTCATCATTTGCCGGTTCTCGATGACAACGAGAAACTGGTCGGGCTGGTGACGCTTACCAACGTGCTGGCAGCGACCGATTCGATCTTGCGTGATCCAAAAAGCCGCATCCATGCCACCGAGATCCTGGTTGAAGACATCATGGTTCGTGACGTTGTTACGGTCACCGAATTCGCAAGCCTGCGACAGGCAGCCCTGTTTCTCGAAAAGCACCGAATCGGATGCTTGCCGGTCGTTACGGATGGCGTATTGCGCGGCATCGTGACGGATACAGACTTCGTCGGTGTTGCGATCAATCTACTGGAACAGATTGAAGAAACGGAAGAATCGGAAGACGTGTTCGACGACTACGCAGAAGCGTAGCCGACGCACTCCTGCGCTTAAAAAGTATTGGTGCTCATGGCGTCGGTCGATTGCGGTCGACCAGCGACGTGATTAATGATCATGTCAGGCGTTACCGGCGTCCGGTTAAACACATGCCCGCCCAGTGCGTCCGAAATTGCACATAGCACCGCCGACGCCGCACATCCCATGACCGGCTCGCCAATTCCCTTCACGCCGACAGGGTTGTCACGATCGGGTAAATCTACTGCATCCCAGCCGATCGTATCCGGCAGATCCATATAGGTCGCCGGTTTGCACTGATAAAAACCGACGTTTGCCGGAATTCCGGTCTGCCGGTCATAGACATGGCGCTCGAGCCCGGCCATGCCAAAACCCCAGACTGCCCCACCGCGAACCTGCGCGGCCAGGCCTTTGGGATGAACGACAGTGCCGCAGTCTGCAACCCCGAGATACTCGATGATGTCGTACTTGCCTGTCTCGAGATCGAGCTCAATTTCAACGAAGCCTACCGCGAGTGCCGGCACTGCGCCGCGCATCGCAAGCGTGTCTTTCGCCACGCCGATGAGTCCTGTGCCCCGAAGATTTGCAACAGCGAGTTTTGTTACATCGTGAATTTCGTCGGGAACCACTGATCCGTCAAAACGACCTCCCAGTTCAATAGCTGCCTGCGCTACTTCCGCATAACTCAATGACTTAGCCGACTGCCGCTTTGAGAATACACGCTCATCAGCGATGCCGTAGTCATCTGCGCTTCCGCCCAGTTTCTCGGCCGCGATAGATTTTATTTTTTCCACCACATCGAGCGCAGCCACGTAGTTGGCACGTGAGTGAGTAAACGATGTGTTACTGCCGTTCTGCGCGGAACTCCACGGGAGGTTCTCGGTTGACTTGCCGTAGTGCACGACACAATTTTCCCAATCGCAACGCAACAGATCGGCAGCAGGGCGAGTGGTTGATGCGTAGGAATAGGTGCCGAGGTTTCCTACGCCGCTGTGCAGATGAATTTTGCCATCGGGCGCAATGCGTATCAGCCCGTCGTAGCCACGCCTGCCGGCGGAATGATAAGCCTGGCCAACACCTATACCTGTGACCTTGGACCCCCGCCTTTGCCTGCTTCGCTGAACTTTCTCGGCCCAGTTAAAGCGCGCTGCGCCCTTGTCCAGCGCTTCCTTGATATAGGCACTCGTAATCGGTTGCTGGCTGGGGCCGTGAAACGAATCGTTGTCCGGCGCATTCGTTTTTCGGATCTGCAGCCTGTCCAGTTCAAGATTGATTGCCGCCTGGTCGAGCAGTGGCTCGATAGCCGCTGCAATCTGGTTTTGCCCCGGCCCTCGTTGCGCGCCTTTCGGCGTGGTATTGGTCATGACCGGTATCGCGCGAAATCGCATGGTTTCCGGCTGATAGACGAGTGAGGTTGCCTCTGCTGCAGAGGCCGCAGACGGAAATCCGGTTTGACAACCGATATCCTGAACCAGGAAAAGATCCATCGCACATATGCGGCCGTTGTCGCGAAATCCCATCTTCACGTGCCCCTGGAATCCGGACCGGGCCTTGCCAAGATAAAACTCCTCGGCGCGACTCAAGTGCAGCGCAACGGGCCGATTGATCTTCCGCGAAAAAAATGCCGGAAGTACCAGCATCGGGTAAGGCGTACTTCTTGAGCCGAAACCACCACCGCAGTTCTCGTTAATGTAAACGAGGTCCGCAACCGGAATACCGATCATTCCAGCCAGGCCAGGCAACATCGCGCTCTGGCTCTGGGAAGGGCCGTGCAAATAGCAGCGGCCATTTTGCCAGTACGCCATTGACGAACGCGGTTCCATCGAGTGGTGTGCATAGCCGGCCGTCACAAAGTTTTGTTCCAGGACAAAACTGGCCTGCCTGAACCCCTCGTCGATATCGCCAAATGACCATTGAACGGGCGTATCGCCCTCCGGCGGCTCGCCGCCAAGGAAGCCGTCAAGCTGATCCTTCGTCCACCTGAATTCTTCCGGGCCCGACGAGTCATCGCCGAAACCGGCCGGAGCGTAAATGTTCCCTTCTGTCCTCGCGGCGGCGCCCTCTTTACCAAGGGCTTCGAGCGGGTCGACGCAAAATGGAAGCGGCTCGAAGTCGATTTTGATTTTCTGCAACGCGTTGGTCGCAATCGTGTCATCGATTGCAGCGATTGCGAGAATTGGATCACCAACGAAAACCGGTTCATTCGTCAGGATCGCCGCTCTTGGTGGCGCGGCAGCAGGAACGTCCTCGGCGGTTAACACGCCGACGACGCCTTCCATCGCCAATGCCTCCGTGAGGTCAATACTGCGAACTCGCGCGTGCGGCATCGGGCTGGTAAGCATTCGCGCGTACACCAGGCCATCGACCCGAATGTCTTCCGCGAACTTCGCAGCACCGGTGACCTTACCTCTTACATCCGGCGGCGTGAAATCACTGCCAATGTAGTTAGCCAATGCAAACCCCTTTGGTCTTACAAAAAGTTGTTCGGCCAGATCATCGAGCGCCACATGTGTGCAGTCGGACTGCTGTCGAAGCCGAGACCTTCTTTGGGTTGTTTGAAATTGCGACCGATGATGTCGGTGAAGTCTTCGACATCAACCTGCAAGTCCGGATCAAAGGCGTATACGTCGTTGATCGTTATCTCGCGGGAAGACATATACCATTTATGGTCCTTCGCTCGATCGTGTTCTTCTTTGAGATAGGGCTCGGGGACATAGTCTTCACCGAAATATTCGATGTAACGTACGGGATATTCGTATCCGATTTCTTTGTCCGGAAAAAATCTCAGTGCCTGGTGTTTCTCGATTGCCCAGGCGATTTCCGGATCGACGTAGGGCCTGACGAGTTGTGCGGCCCAGTAGCCATGATCCGTACCCATAATGTTGAGCCCGACGTCGTGCAGCAGGCAGGCCAGGATGACTTTCTCGCTGCTGCCGTTTTTCTGCGCCAAACGTGCGCTTTGCGTCACATGATTGGTCGACCAGCGTAGTTTGTAAAAATCCATCAGCGTCGGGGCTTTGGACATTTTTGGCAGCAAGGGTTCGTTGTGCTGTAAATAGGGTCGCTGGTCATTCGGATCCCGTTCGGGACGACCATCGATGAAACAGTGTCCGGGCTTCGCGCGGCGCTTGTCCAGGCTGGCTTCCATTGCCTCTTCAAGCGCATCGGCCTTGGCGGACAGCGTGGTCGCGCTGGCAATGCTTGCGGCAGCGGCGACACTCAGGTTATTCAGAAACTTGCGGCGATCCATGGTAGTTCCCCTTTCAAAAGTTCTGTTTGCTTATCTTATTGTTATGGCTATCTCGTCAATTCCTTCGATTCCGCCGGTGATCCTGTCTCCGGCCAGCACGGGTCCTACGCCTGCCGGTGTGCCAGTAAATAACAGGTCACCCGGTTCCAGCCGGAACAATGTGGATAGCTCTGCGACTGACTCCGCGACGCCCCATATTAGCTCACTCAGGTCACCATTCTGTCGAACCTCGTCGTTGACCGCCAGCCAAATTCGACCGCTGGCCGGGTGGCCAATGTCCGTGACGGTGTGAATGGCCGATATCGGCGCGGATTCATCGAATCCCTTCGCCGTATCCCAGGGCCGGCCCAGTTTCTTGGCTTCTTGCTGCAGGTCCCGGCGTGTGAAATCAATACCGACCGCATATCCATAAACGTAGTTAAGTGCTTGATTTTTTTCTATATTACTGCCACGTTTCCCGATCGCGACGACCAGCTCAATCTCGTGGTGGAAGTCCGCGGTTCGCGACGGGTAGGCAACTGAAGATCCGTTTTCGACGACCGCGTCAGCGGGCTTCATGAAATAGAACGGCGGCTCACGATCGGGATCGTGGCCCATTTCCCGCGCGTGCGCGCCATAATTGCGACCGATACAGTAAATCCGCCTGACCGGATATCGGTCATCGCTGCCATCGATCGCAACGCCGGGCTGCGGTACTTCAAACAGATTCATGCGAAATCAATTATCCCCATATGGACGGATTTTAAGTCGTAGAATAGGCCAACAATCATGCCAGCGGGGGGATAAAAATGGCACTTGCGAGAAGAGATTTTTTGAAGGCGGTTGGTGGCGCGTCAGTTGCCGGCAGCCTGGTCGGATATGCCACACCTGCAGCGGCGGCGATGCCCGCTGCGCTGGCTTTTGGTTTCACCGACGACAACGTTCCGATGAACGCGGCCAATCTGTGTCCGATGCCATCGAGCGTCGTGACGGCCCATGCGAGGTACGCACAGGCACTTGACCTGTCATTGAGCACCGCGAGCCGGGCAGGCGTCGAAGCATTGAAAGAAGATGCGCGCAGCCGGGTAGCCGCAATGCTTGGTACTTCAGCCGACGAAATTGCGATCGTGCGCAATACATCGGAAGCAAACAACACGATCGTCCAGGGTATGCCACTGGCAGAAGGTGATGAGGTAGTGCTTTGGGATCAGAACCACCCATCGAACGATGTAGCCTGGGAGGTCCAGGCATCCCGTCTGGGCGCGACTGTCAGGCGATTCTCGGTACCAACAGACACCGGCTCAATCGATGAGGTGGTGGATTTATTCGTCGCCGCTGTTGGCGACAAAACGAAGGTCGTTTCATTCACGCACATCTCCAATATCACCGGTTTTCGTCTGCCGGCCGCCGAAATATGTGCTGCTGTAAGAAAGAGAAAAGGTGACATTCACATTCATGTCGATGGTGCACAAACGTGGGGCGCAGTTGATATTGATCTGGGCGCCATCGAAGCCGACTCATTCAGCGGCAGCGCGCACAAATGGTTCATGGGACCACGGGAAGTCGGGATTCTTTATGTGCGGGAGCGGCACATCGACAGCATCTGGCCGAATGTTGTCAGCATCCCCTGGGGCAGAACAAAAGATGATGCGCCGACCGGCGCGCGAAAATTCGATGCGCTGGGACAGCGTGACGACGCTGCGGTTGCCGCCTTAGCCGATACCGCGGGTTTTCATGAAGCGATGACACCAGCCGGCATTGAAGAACGATCGATGATGATCGCGAACCGTTTGCGCGAGGGCTTGCAGGATCTCAATGTCAAATTTGTATCCACGGCAAATCCTGCTTTTACCAGCAGCATCGTTATCCTCAGTGCGCCGCGGGAAAATTCCCGGCAAATCGTAGAACAGGTCTACGACAATGCGGGAGTCCAGGCTGCCGCGACTGGTGGCCTGAGAATGTCACCGCACGTTTACAACACAGCTGATCACGTTGACCGGGTTATCGCTGCGGTGAAAAAATCGCGTGCGCTATTGAGCTGACCGCTCGAATCGGTATCACCGCCACACACTGATTTTCGGTGTGGCCGAGGTGCCGGTTCAGTCAGGCATGAGACCAGTTGTCCGGGTCGCTTGAGTCCCCGGGCGACAGGCCGATGATGTCGCCTTCAGTATTGATGCCGAGCCCGAGCACGGTGCGATTCGCATAGCTGAAATAGGCGGCCACCTGATTGATCTCGAGAATCTCCCCGTCGTCGAATCCCGCATTCCGGAGGCCCTCGATCGTCGTAGTGGTGATGCTCGTCGGATTCATCGTCAATTTTTCCACGTACTGGAGGCCAGCGAGATCTCTGCCTTCAAACGCGGCGGAAGGATTGCGCGCATCCAGCGCCGCACGAATTTCTGCGCCTCGCTTGGTGTCGCCGAGGAGGCGCATCAATCCGGCGAAATGGTGGTCAACACAATATCGGCATTCGTTTAACAGGCTGACATAGACGCCAATTGTCTCAAGGTAAGTCTTAGGCAATTCATTTCGCGGATGGTGCAGCACATACTTGTAGATCGCCATGTGCCCTTCCATCGTGTGTGGTCGCAAACTATGCGCCATCATGATGTTGTCTACGTTGTTGTCCGGACCCTTGATACGGTCGTATAGCTTTCGGAGTTCTCCTTCTGCCGCATCGTATGAGATAGTTGTAATCCAGGTCATTCTGTTATCACCTGCTATTAAATCAATAAAGGAAGTTGGCAATTAATCTGCAAGTCAGCCCTGACCGCCGCACCAGGATTCTCTCGCTCGCCCTGCCGATTATCGGGGGCATGGTATCGCAAAACCTTCTGAATATTGTCGATACCGCGATGGTTGGCTTCCTGGGTGATCCCGCACTGGCCGCTGTGGGCCTTGGCGGCTTTGTCGTCTTCATGTGCCAGGCGCTGATCCTGGGGATTTCCACCGGCGTCCAGTCGAGCGCTGCCCGCAGAAAGGGTGAGGGTCGCCCCGATCGCGCGGCGGCGACACTCAATACCGCGTTGCTCGTCGTGTTAGTAATCGCGCCTTTGATGTCGATCGTATTGATTCAGCTTGCCGAAGTCGCCTATCCGTTTCTGAACAAAGACCCGGACGTCATTGTACTTGGCGTGCCCTACATAGAGTGGCGACTAGGCGCCATCGTGTTCGTCGGCATGAACTTCGCTTTTCGCGGGTACTGGAACGCACTGGACATGTCGCGCGTCTATATGAACACACTCGTCATCATGCATGCGTGCAACATCGTTCTGAACTATGGGCTCATCTTCGGTAATTTCGGGCTTCCTGCATACGGAGTCACCGGCGCGGGAATGGCGAGCGCCATCTCGATGGGCATCGGCACGGCGACCTACTTCTTCCTTGGTTTCAGGCATGCTGCGAAAGACGGCTTTCTGAAATCTCTCGCAACTCGAGCCGAAGCGGTTTCGCTAATCCGCATTTCGCTGCCGGCAGGTTTACAGCAGCTGTTTTTCGCCGCCGGCCTCGTTGCCATGTTCTACATCATCGGGAGGATAGGCACACCGGAGCTCGCTGCGGCGAACGTATTGATAACAGTTCTTTTGTTCGCGATATTGCCCGGACTCGCACTCGGCATCGCGTGCACGACGCTGGTCGGTCAGGCGCTCGGCCGAAAGAATGCTGATGACGCTTATCAATGGACATGGGACGTGGCCAAAGTGACGGTGATCCTGCTTAGCGTGCTGGGTCTCCCGATGTGGATTGTGCCGGATCTCGTCTCATCAATTTTCATCCACGAACCAGCAACCCGCGACCTTGCGCGCTGGCCCATGCGGGTGATGGGACTGACCATGCCGATCGAGGCATTAAGCTTTGCATTCATGCACGGACTGCTTGGGGCCGGGGACGCCCGCCGCGTGATGCTGGTTAGCATTGGTACGCAATGGCTGGTATTTTTGCCCCTCGCATACCTCGTCGGTCCGTTTCTTGGCTTCGGTCTTCTCGGGGTGTGGATTTTGCAGGGCGGAAGTCGTGCGTTGAATTCTTTCTTGTTTATCGAGATGTGGCGCGGCCGCAAGTGGCAGCACATCTCAGTCTGACCAGAGCGGAGTCGAAATGGGTGCGGTTGAATCGCAAATGCTGGAACTGGGCACCATTGCCCCGGATTTCTCCCTGCCGGATGCAGACGGCACAATGTATTCGCTGGATGAAAACGCGACTGCCTGCCTCGTGATGTTCATCTGCAATCACTGTCCTTTCGTCAAACACATTCGCCAGGAACTCGCACAGCTGGGGCACGACTACCTGTCTCGAGATGTGGCGGTCTATGCCATTAACAGCAACGATGCAGATTCCCATCCCGGCGACAGTCCGGACAGAATGAGGGAAGAAGCGAAAAACTGGCGCTACGAATTTCCATACCTGATCGACGAAGATCAGCAGGTCGCGAAAGCTTACAAGGCGGCCTGCACGCCGGACTTTTATCTGTTCGATTCCGGAAAAAAACTCGTCTATCGGGGACAGCTGGATGACAGCCGGCCATCAAACGATACTCCGGTTACCGGCAAAGACCTCCGTATTGCGCTTGACGCCCTCCTGAACAAGTTACCTGTGCCCGCTCCGCAAAAGCCCAGCATAGGCTGCAATATAAAATGGAAGGCCGGAAACGCGCCGGACTATTTCAACTGACCTGACTCGTCAGCAAAAAAGATTGCGAACATCGGCTGCGGTGGCGACTGGTCGCTCGGTCTGGCAGGTCGCCGCCAATCTGACCAGGGCCGCATTGTCCGCAGCAATCGATCCATCCGGCAGCAAAAAATTATTTTCGAAGCCGACTCGGGCATGCCCGTAGCTCGATGCCGCGCGTAACGCCGCCTGTTGTTCGGCTCGCCCGAAACTGCATACGGCCCATTCGACATCGCTATCCAGTACCGAGATGAATCCATCGAGCTCGCCCGGGTCACCCGTGAGGTCATCGCTGTACCGCCCCAACACAAAGAGCACGAACGGTCGGTCATCCGGGATGACGCCCCGGTCTCTCAGTTTGCCAAAGCGCTCAACTTCGCCCGGCGTATAAAGAATGTACTGGGCCATTACGCGCTCTGCTTTTAGCCAGGAGAAGAAATCCCTCGCGACCTCGATTTCAATGTCGCCCGGACATAGTTCTTTCAGCGCGAGAGAAACTGCCTCAGGCCTGAGAGTCCTGACCATCGCAATCTGCTGTTCCGGTTCATAAATACCGCATGCTTCCGTTGTTACCTGCACGACCAGCTGATCACCAACCCTGCCGCGGATCGCGTCAGTAGCCTTTCGATAACGGTCGACATCCAGTGAATGCCTTCCTTCATCGTCACGAACGTGCACGTGCATGATCGACGCGCCTGCCGACAGGATAGATTCTGCGCAATCCGCAAGGTCTGTCGCAGAGACGGGCAAGGCCGGGTGGTGGGCTTTGGTTTTTCTCGCGCCGTTGGGCGCGCACATTACGATGAAAGGTTTCACCACTTATGAGAAGACTGTGTCGAATACTTTGTCGAGCTTGTCTGCGAGCTCTTCGAAGTGTCGATCTTCAGCAATGAAGGGTGGCGCCAGCAACAGGTGTGCACCCTTGCGACCGTCGACGGTTCCACCGCCGGGATAACAAATCAGGCCGTGCTCCATTGCCGCGCTCTTGAGCTTCGCCGGAATCCTGCGCTCAACCGGATAGGCTTCCTTTGTATCGCGATTTGCGACGAATTCAATGCCCGCAAAAAGTCCACGACCACGAATATCGCCGACAGACGGGTGATCCTGAAATCGGTCTCTTAGTATCTGTAGCAGTCTGTCGCCCTTTCCGCTGACAGACGCCAGTATTCCGTCGTCGAAGCATTTTTGAATTGCGACCCCCGCTGCGCATGAAATCGCGTGGCCAATGTAGGTATGTCCATGCGCGAACCCGCCCGGATCATTCGCAATACTTTCACAGATGTGCTTTCGAGTGATTATCGCACCAATAGGCTGATATCCTCCGCCCAGCCCTTTCGCAATGGTTACAAGATCAGGAATGATTTCGTCCGGCTCGTGTGCATAGAAAGTTCCACAACGACCGCTGCCGCACATGACTTCGTCAGCAATGAACAGCACATCGTGTTCGTCGCAGATGCGCCGGATTTCCGCGAAATATCCCGGCACCGGTGGCACGACGCCGAGCGTCGCACCAACGACCGGCTCCGCTATAAATGCCGCCACATTCTCTGCGCCGGCAACGCGAATGGCCTCGTCCAGCTCCGCCGCCACCCGGTGTCCGTATTGGCGGTCCGTCTCACTGTCATATTTATGCCGCCATGGATAACAGGGTGAGATGCGGGGCCAGTCGTGCAGAACTTTTTCGTAAGGCGCCCGACGAAAAACACTGCCGCTTACCGACGTCGCTCCAAGAGTTCCGCCGTGGTAGCTGAACTCCCGGCTGATAATTATGGTTTTCTCCGGCTTTCCCTGTGCGCGCCAGTATTGCCATGCGACCTTCAAGGCGGTTTCATTCGACTCTGAACCGCCGGAGGTGAACCAGACTCGTGCGCCTTCTTCTGAAAATCGTTTCGCGAGCCGATCCGCCAGGTCCTCCTGGGGTTCATTCGTAAAAAAAGAGGTGTGTGCAAAAGCAAGTTTACCGGCCTGCTCCTGGACGGCGCGAACGACATCTGGATGGCCGTGGCCAAGGCAGGAGACCGCGGCACCGCCGCTCATATCCAGATACTGCTTCCCCCCGGCATCGTAAAGATACATACCCTCCCCACGAACGGCAGTTGGGTAGGACATTTTTGGATCTCGGTAGAAAACGGCCGACACTTCGACTCCTCGCACATCGCCAGTCAGGGAAGCTTAAAACGATAGGCCGAAGATTACAGCTCCCCGAGATTGGCGCACAGGGAGACATTCAAGACCGATGAAGTCCAGAGACCTCGAGGTCGACAGACCTCAAGTGGTCTGGGTTGTATTCAGATCATTTCGTCGCGATTCATTTTGTCGCGCGTTCGAACCAGCTTTCGTTTCGCCGCGTGATCTTGCCTGGCATCACTTTCAGATCGCATGCGGCCGAGTTTTCGGTCATCCCTGTCCGCGGTAACTCTGGCAAAACGACTGCCAAGGATGGCAAAGTCGTCATTTTCCATGTCATCAGTTTCATGCATGATGTGTTTCTTGTTCACAGTTTTAAACCTCTGTTAACAACCGACCAACTTTCCTGTGATCGGCAGACCCTTGGAATTGGTCCTTGCTGGCAGCTACCGGCGCGATCCAGTCATTCTCGAGACAGAATTTTCTGTCCCAGACCAACCGCGTTCCCTTTGCTCCCAAGCATCACTAGTCGCGGTCGTCGCTGTCCTTCGGTCAGCAGGTCTAGTGTGAAAACTCGGCGGATAATCCCCGCCCTAAGTCTCCAAATTCATCATAGTCTTCGAAATCCGCCATGGCTTCCTTCAGGAATTGCTCTTCCCGCGCCATCTCAATTCGCCGCCAGGACGGAATATCTTCGGCTTGCTCAATCAAGTCCTCGTCTATCTCTTCTTCATCAAAAAACAGTTCATCGTCATCCATATCGAATCCCAGGGGGTCCTCCTGATCGTGCTGTTGCCATTTTGGTTTTGTTTTTGGGTTGTTGAGGTCAGCCACGCGATGCGCTCCCCGACAGTTAATTTGACCTCAAGATAAAACTATTTATCTTGATGTCAAGGTATTTCTTCTCGTTTTAATGTACTGATCTAAGTCGCTGAAATATAAGACAATACTTTAAACATTTGTTCGATTGAGAAGCCACGGAATCAGCAGAAAAGACTGAATTATTGTCGCATCATCATTCACACGCGGGCGTCCGGAATGACACTCCAACTGCTCAGGGGCCCCGGACCGACACAATCCGAATCACAGGGGGTGCGATTTCTCGCGTTCTTTGGACTCGCGCAAAGTCCTGGCCCTGGCCAACGCATATTCTGCATCGCGTTCGGATCCGATCAGTATCGCGATCCACCTCGTTCGCTCGTCTGATTCCAACGCCATCTTCACGGTCATAGACAGTGGCACCGACAACAACATACCAACCGGACCGAAGATCCAGCCCCAAAGTATCAGTCCAGTGAAAACCACTAATGGCGAGATACCAACGCCGTATCCCATCAATCGTGGTTCGATAATATTTCCGAATAGCGTGTTGAGCGCAAGGAATCCGATCGCCGTGGTTGTTGCCTCGGCAGGCCCGAGTTGCACCAGCGCCAGCAACACGGCTGGCACAGCGGCAATAATCGAACCAATCGTGGGGACGTAGTTAAAGAGAAATGCAAGCATTCCCCACAGCAGCGGAAAATCGAGACCAATCCACCAGGTCAGAAGCGTGGCGGTCAATCCTGTCACCATGCTGACAACGGTTTTGATGCCAAGATAACGACCGAGATTGTTCAGAAATTTTCGAGGGCCTTCTAAAGTATCCGTAGACCGCCCAAACGCGGCCTGTACTTTGGTCCCCATGCTTGATGCTTCAAGAAGTATAAAGACCATCGTAAAAAGAATGAGAAACACGTTCGTCAGTACATCCTGAAGTCCATTCAAAATACTTGCCGCAAGACCCATAGCCCAACCCGGATCAATCAACGCACCAAGTTCAGCAAACGATTTCTTGTCTCCAACAAATTGCGCAGCAAAATTCAGAGTGCCCTGGACGATGACATCCAGGCGTGCCTGGTAAACTGGCAGCGCTTCTGTGAAGTCTGCGATCGACGATCCAACGATTGCGCCGACCGCACCGAGAACGAGCATCATCGAAATTACGATTAACAACGCAGCAAGCGCAGAAGGAACTTTGTGTTTTTGCAGCCACAACATCGGGCGAACAGCGATGAGCGCAAGAAGAACGGCCAGCAGGAATGGCACCAGAAGTACTTTCGCCGCCTGCAACCCGTAAACAATGACGATCACAGCCGCGAAACTGATCAGTGCATTGGTGTTCTTTTTGACTGAGTCGTTCATCGGCGTCTGCCCGTTGCTGGCCGTTAACTAACGGTTGCTGCGGTTTGCCCTTCCTGTTCGACCCTTTCATTCAGCTTGACCATCGTGAAGCCGGTAAACCCGTAAATAATCGAAACAACTGGATTGATCAGATTGAAAAATGCGAAAGGCAGATAGGCGAGCGTGCCAACACCCAGGGTAGATGCCATGAACGCACCACAGGTGTTCCACGGCACCAAAGGGGACGTCAGCGTGCCGGAGTCTTCGATGACTCTGGAAAGATTCTTCGGATCAAGATTACGCTTCTGGAATTCTGCCCGGTACATTTTTCCCGGTAAAACTATAGCGATGTACTGATCGGCGGCGACAATGTTTATGCCGATACAGCTAAATACGACGGTAGCCACGAGAGAGCCTGTGGACTTTGCACGTTTGACGGCGCCATCGATCATTCGCTTAAGCATTCCGGTGTGTTCGAGAACTGCACCAAATGACAGTGCGGTCAATATGAGCCAGATTGTGTCGAGCATACCGGCCATTCCACCGCGTGAGAGCAGTTCGTCGACCGACGCAACGCCCGTGGCAGAGGCGTAGCCGCCGAACATTGCGACCCAGACGCCTTTCGTCATGGCGAGACCAGTAGGCAATTCGGGCGAATTCGCGAATGCAAGAACCACTTCCGGTTGAAGCAGTACCGCAAGGATGCCGCCGAGAAGGGCACCGAATAATATTGTCGGCAATGGCGGTGTCTTTTTGTATGCGAGGTAGAGAACGACCGCCAGCGGCAAAAGCGCTATCACCGAGATATTGAAACTTTGCTCAAGGGTATTCTTCAACAAGTCCAGCGCAGAAGCATCCGCCGTAGAATCCGCACCCATACCTACGATCGCGAACAGAATCAAGGCTATCGTGAACGACGGCCCCGTCGTCCAGGCCATGTGGCGAATATGCGAAAAAATATCGGTACCGGCGACCGCCGGAGCAAGATTGGTCGTATCGGATAAAGGCGACATTTTGTCGCCAAAATACGCACCTGAAATAATCGCTCCCGCCGCTATTTCCGGCGAAAGACCAAGGCCCATTGACACGCCGATCAGCGCGACGCCGAGTGTACCTGCAACAGTCCACGAGCTTCCGGTCGCAAGAGCGGCGATCGCACAAATCAGGCAGCTTGCCGCGAAAAACCACTGCGGGCTCAGGAGCTCCAATCCATAGTAGACAAGCGATGGAACCGTGCCGGCCATCAGCCACGTCCCGATCAGTGCTCCGACCGACAGGAGAATCAGTACCGCAATCATTGCCGTACTGATTCCGGCGATAATCGCCTTTTGCAGGTCGGCCCATTTGTGCCCAAGCCGCACTCCGATGATGGCAGCGATCGCAGCAGCAAATGTCAAAACGACCTGGTTTGGACCTGCAGACGATCCATCACCAAAAATGTAAACGGAAAGCGCAAGCATCGCGGCCAGGGCCATAATCGGAATCAACGCGTGGATCAGAGACGGAGATTTGGGGGTTGTCATAATTATTCCCTTGCCCTTGAGTGCCCAATCATAACTGTTTCGGTTATTTCATGCGCCAGTTAGAGAATCGGTATTCGGCGCACCTTACCCTGTTGTGGCATCACGCTCTGCAAACGCTACAATGGCGGAAAATACAGGTAACTGGCAATGAACCTCAAACTGATCGGTATGCTAATTCTGGTTGTCGCGCCTTCCCTGCATGCTCAGGAAAGCCTTCGTCCGGATGTCCCCGTCGCGATAGTTGGCGGCATGTTGCTCGACGGTTACGAAGCCGAGCCCATCCATCATTCCGTAGTTGTTTTTGAAAACGGACGCATCACTCAGGTTGGCCAGAAACACGATACGGTTATCCCTGCCAACGCTGTCATCATCGACGCCGGTGGAAAGACCGTGATGCCGGGACTCATCGATGCGCACATGCACATTGACCTTATCGGCCATGGCTCCTATGAGCGCTACTACGAATTCATGAACGGCATGGAGCGAATCGACGAATTTATGCCTATAGCGGCGAAGCAGATGCTGCGCGCCGGCGTGACAAGCGGCCTCGACCTCGGTGCACCGTTTCAGATCCTGGAATTTCGCGAAAGAATTCGACGCGGCGAGATCCCCGGACCGCGATTGACAATCTCCGGACCTTGGATCACACGACTTGATTACGACACCATCCCGGATGAATACGAAATCATCATTGACTCACCGCGTCAGGCAGCCCAAAAAACGCGGGAGCTGATCGAGCGTGGTGCCGATGTCATCAAAGTATGGGTCGGCCTGACGGCCGAAGACTACAAAGCCGTCGTTGACGAGGCACATAAGTCAGGCGTCAAGGTTCACGCGCATCTGTATGACCCGGAGGCGATACGGATGGCGATCGACGCCGGCGTCGATGTATTCCAGCATGTGGGTTCGGCTCGCAACCCGCCGTATGACGATGCGCTGGTTTCAGAAATCGCACACAAGAATATTCCGATCGTGCAGACGATTTCTCACCGTATCTGGGTGTATCCGGCAACCGTTGCATTTCCGGAGCGCCTGTACGACCCGGTTTACAGGAAGGACATGCCTGCCGACATCTACGAGGAGTTCATCTCGTCGTTCGAAAATATTCACCGGCTGTCATATATGCAGGATATCGGGCAGGAAACCCGGAACGCGAAAAAGTCGGCGAGCCAGTTCATCGACGCTGGAGCCTACATGGGAGTGGGCACAGATGCCGCAAGCCCGATCAACATGCACACCGAGGCGATGTGGCGGGAAATGTCGGCGCTGGTCGAGAGTGGCATGACGCCAATCCAGGTGATTTCAGCCGCGACAAAAACGAATGCAGAAATCCTGGGGCAGTTCGACGAACTGGGCACGATCGAGCCTGGCAAACTTGCCGACATCATCATCGTCGATGGCAATCCGCTTCGGAACATTGAGGTGCTCGATTATGTGGACATTGTCATCAAGGACGGCGGCGTCTGGTATTCGGAGCGAGCCGCATATGGGCCGGTGACCGAAATCGGTCACGCGTTTTAGGCATAGCTCGAATTTGTGCCGCAATTGACTTTTCCAGGTACTCGCTGAGGGAGCATTAATGGACCGTCGCGATTTTCTAACCAGCATGACAGCAGCGGGGCTTGCCGGCCTGAGCGTTCCGCTGCGTCCGGCATTCGCAGCCAGCGACGTCCTGCCAGCCGGAAGCGTCAATCGCGTAGCCATCATCGGCGCCGGTATTGTTGGCGCTTCCATCGCATACAACCTGTCGAAACGCGGTTGCGATGTCATCCTGATCGAAAAACACGAACCGGCGGCACAAGCGTCCGGCAATTCATTCGCATGGATCAACGCCTCCTACTTCGACATGCCACAGAGCTATTTCGCGCTTCGAACACTTTCGCTAAATGAGTATCACCGGCTGGCTGCAGATGTCGACATACCGATCCGTTGGGGTGGCAGCCTCGAGTGGTATCACTCTGACGACAGGGAAAGGGAAGTCGTCGATGGCGTGCGCCATATTCAGGGCTACGGCGCGCCCGTGTGGATGATCGGCGCGGACAGAGTTGCCGAGCTTGAGCCGAACCTCCGCCTGCCTGGTAACCGGCAGGTAGCCTGGTGTTCGCGCGACGCGGCCATTCATCCGGGTGACACGACTCATGCGCTGGTTGGACGCGTTATCGAGAACGGCGGAACCACCCTGTTTCCGGCGACGGTAACCGGCGTCCTGAAACGGCAAGCGAAAATGCTGGTTGAGACTGATGTTGAGACATTCGAGGTTGACCAGGTCGTTGTTGCCGCGGGGACAGGTGCCAACGAAATTGCTGCAATGCTCGAGCTCGGCACGGACCTTATCAAGGCGCCGACGCCGGGCATCATCGTGACAACAAGACCGATGCCACCTTTGATCAATTCCGTCGCGTATACAACGGACACTCACTTTCACCAGCTGAACGATGGCCGAGTCATTCTTGGAGAGAAAGCCGGGCCACCGGAGACTGATCAGCACCTCGCGTACCTGACAGAACGGCCGAACGCCTACGCATCCGCCGAACTCGCGATGCAGCACGCGAATCGAGTCATCGAGATCGCGAAAAAGTATGTGCCGGAGTTTTCCGACGCAGAGATCGAGAGCGTTGGCGTCGGTTGGCGGCCGCTGCCGCTCGATGGTTTGCCGGTGATCGGTCGTCCGAAAAAGCTTCCGGAAATCTATCTTGCCTCAATGCACAGCGGTGTCACATTGGCACCCATTGTTGGTCATCTGGCAGCGATGGAAATTCTCGATGGTGTATCCGTTAACCTGTTGGCAGATTTTCGCGTCGAGCGATTCTGAATCCGCACTTTTCGTACCAAAAAAAACCGGGGCAATGCCCCGGTTTTTGGTTTACTGCGATTTGAATACTACTTCATCGTGTAATCAACACCGAAGAAGAAGAACGTTCCACGCGGGCTGTATGGGAACGCGTTCTCGGTAATGAACGGTTGCTCATCAGTCACATTCTTGACGCCACCATAGACCATGATGTCGTCAGTCAGGAAGTAGCTCGCGCTCAGGTCATGCTGCCAGTTGGCCTCCTGGAACACGGAACGGCCGTAGAGTGTCTGCGCCGTTTCGACTTCTATGCCACCGAACAACATCTCGCCCATGTACTGCGACTGCCAGCCAACTCGAAGGTCACCAAAAGTCCAGTTCAGGAACACGTTGCCCGCAAACTCCGGCCGGTTGATTTCGACGAGCTCGGGATTCGAGAAAGTCGGATCCAGCGGATTCTCGAAGTCGTTGATCTCGTCAACCTGTGTTCCCTGGACTGTCGCGTCGAATCCGTGAGCGCCCACTTCAAACGCATATTTCACGGAAAAATCGATGCCACTGGTCTCAACCTTCGCAAAGTTCAGCGTCGTCTGGCGGAGGAAGTTGAAGCCCCCATACTGGGCAGACAAAGGATCCTCATTGCGTCCTGATAAGGCACAGAACGCGGTATTCAATACAGCGCCCTGATAACAGCCGTCGACGATATTCTGAGCAGAAACTGCCTCGATCGCATCCGCGATGCTGATGTCCCAGTAGTCAACTGTCAGGCTCAGGCCTTGCACGAAATCAGGCTGGAATACGAAACCAATCGTAAATGTTTCGGCCGTTTCTTCCTGCAACAGTCGATTGCCGCCTGTCAGACCGCCGAATGACGCAGACAGCGGATCGGCAAAGGAATAAACGCCGGCCACAAACGGGTCGAGGCCGAACGAGTTGAATACCGCCACGCAATTGGCCTGAGTCTGAGCAGCCAGCGTCGGGTTATCTACAGCGATTGCAGCGATTTGCGCCGCATCGCAAGGATCATCCGGACGGAAGTTGAGACCAACCTCAGGGCCAAAAAGCTCCGTGATATTCGGCGCGCGTACCGCTTCCGAGTATGTTCCACGTACCGCGAAAGAGTCCGCAGGCGCCCAGATCAGGTTCGTCTTCCAGGTCGTCGTTTGTCCGATTGTCGAATAATCAGACAGCCTGGCCGCAAAATCCAGCGTCAGCTCTTTGGCCATTGCAGCATCGCGTAACAGCGGAATTGACGCTTCGACGAAAACGTCGGTTACGTCATAGCTTCCGTTCTCGTTCTTGGTCGACAGCTGTGGCCGAAACACGAGTGAACTGTTTGCCGAGTAATCGGAAATCTGAGTACCCGCCGCAAATGGTGCGCCCGCAGGAATCACGCCTCGCTGCCAGGGATCGAACTGTGCGTCGGAAGATTCGTCACGATACTCAAGGCCGGCCGCAAAACTGATTGCGCCAGCCGGCATCTCGAAAAAGCCCGATGAGTCGCCGGTCAGGAACGCCGAAAACACGAACTGATCCATAACCAGCTTGTCCCACGTGTCGGTCGTCATGAAGTCTTTCGCAGCCTGGGTAATTCCTCCAAGACCATTCCACATGTCGAGCGGCACACAAGATCCGTCGCCCGGCGTAAATGTGAAATAACCTGCCTCATACGCCGGTATTTCGAACGGCGTATTTCCAGGAGGCGTCAACGGATCTATCGACGAACGACAGACCGGATTTCCATTGACATCAGTAGTCGCATCCAGCGCCGCGAACCAGCGATCATTAACAATTTGATTGGTTCGGGAAATCTCTTGCTCGAACCGACCGTAATTTGCGGAAATTTCATATCCCCAGCCGTTGTCCAGTTCGCCTTCCATACCAACAACCGCGCGGAATGTATCTCTCTCGGTCGTGCGATGGGCACGAAAACCAATCGGATCGGGCGTAATGCTGACGCCACCGGTGCTAGCTGCAATGGTCTGCAGGAATGGTGGCAGGAATGGATTGTCAGGCTGTCCGAGAATGAGATCCCAGAATGAATTGGGGTCGGCAGCGGTATCCGTTTCCTGGGATACGTATTTAAGCTCACCGAATAATGTGGTCGAGTCAGTGACATCGAAGTGGCCCATGACATTGACAGACACCTTGTCGTCCGGCAGCAGGAAGTCGTAATAGTCCTGCCGGTAGACGTCATAGGAACTGCCACCAAATCCCTGGAAGTTACCGGACACCAGACCATCCTCAACGACCGAATAGGAGCCATCCTGGTCGACGCGCCAGCAACCACCGACAACGCCGAATGACGCAGCACCGGTCAACGACGAGTTGTAGCCGGTAAACGAATCGAGGCAATCCGGCGTGCCATTGTTATTCAGGTCGACCGGCTCTTCCGCGTCCCAGCCGCCGAAACCAAAGCCCTCGCCGGGGCCCACATAACCGTAACCACCGGTGAACGGAAACGTGACTTCGGGATGTACTGCACGTTGCGGGGCCGTTGCTGCGCGGCTGATCAGCGCCATTTCCTCTGACGACAGATCGCCGGTAGTCAGTGTGGTACCAAATGCCGTATTGTAGTTGGCAATAAAACTGTCCGCTGTCGGAATACGAAGTCCATAGTTGATCAGGCCCGTATTCGTGTAGTCGTAGTACTGTTCAAACAAAGGTGTCGAACCACCAATTTCACCGCGCTGGAATCGCAGCGCGGGGTTCACCCAGTCTCCACCTGTGCCGAAATTGGCGCCCGGCCGGTCACCCATCTTCAGGCCTTCGTCAGTACGGTAGTCGACGGAAACAGCGATGTTGCCTCGGTCACCTGCAAAATTGGTGCCCCAGGTCGCGGTTAATGCCGTCTGAGCGCCATCGGCCTCACCGGACATGCCGTAGCTGGCATCAATATTGAAACCTTCGTAGTCATCCTTGAGGATGAAGTTGACCACACCGGTGACTGCATCAGCGCCGTAAATAGCGGATGCGCCGCCGGTCAGCACTTCAACCCGCTCGACCAGTCGCATCGGGATCGAGCCGACGTCCACAGCCGCCGAACCCTGTACTCCGCCGACATGACGGCGACCATCAACAAGCGTCAGCGTCCGGTTGGAGCCAAGGCCGCGAAGATTAAGAATATTCGCACCGTCGGAAAATGCCGAGTCGATCGAACTCTCAGATGACGTCGAGGACAGCAGCGCAGGTACATCATTAACGACGTCCGTCAACGAAAACTCGCCCGACATCTGAATTTCCTGTTCACTGACCGACTGAACCGGCAGCGCGCCGGTCAGGTTCGCATCACGTGCGATACGGGAACCCGTTACCGTTATTTCCTCAACCTGCTCCCCCTGGGCCGAGACGGTTCCGGAAAATACGCAGAGTCCCAACGCAGATAAGGCGAACGTCAGACCATTGGTCAACCACTTCCTACCGAGTGAAGATTGCATCGTCATTCCCTCTAGATTCACAAGCGCGAACAAAAATCTGGCCGCCGATCTCTATTGTTGGTATCAGGCAACAAAAGTAGTCAAACCGGCTCAGAATCACCAAATATCTTGATAGGCTTAGTCATAGCCGTTCTCACGGCCATTGTCAATGTTCGGCTACCAGGGCAACGTTGCTGGAGAGCAACAGATTTTTGTCAGCCGGGCCTGGCCGTGTTTATAACTTTTCGATCGGAACAAAATCGAAATCGAAGCCGAATGCCCTCGGAGCGACGACCTTTAAGGCCCGCTCGCTCCGGTAGTGCGGTGGGCAACCAATCCCAAATACGGTAACCCGCTGCCCGTAGTGGATTCGTTCTGAATTGATCGGCGACGACGTCTCGTGGTCCACCATCGTGATCAGGTCGGGAACGGAAGCAACGACTCGCCCATCGACGGTCGCTACCAGGAATTCATTCTTGATCGATAATTTCATTGCTGGTGCATTGCCACCCACCGATTCAATCGTTGCCTCACCGACGTCGAACCCACCCACGATCTTGCGATTGATGTCGACGATCTTTCCCGTGTAGAGGTGCTTCAGGATGCCGTAGTCAGACCGGTCAAAGAGCGCTCTAAGGGGTGCCTCGACGTGCTTCGCATTGCCGTAGTGGCGGGTCAGCGTGCGACCAACCTCGAGCGCGAAGCTGATAGTGCCGGGCACGATGGCGCGACGCGCCTCCTCGGCTGACATCGGATGCTCGGCCGTGAAAACCATGCCTCCCATTGCCATCGCGATATTTCTGATCTGACGCTCGTACAACAGAGTATCTGCCGTATCGAAATAGGTCGCACCACCCGCGTAGTCAACCGCGACCGCCGGGGTTGGTCGTACACCCTCAATCGCAAACGTCATCATCTGCGCTTCCGGCAGCGCACGGCCCATGCCGTCACCATCGATGAGCGGGATTTTTTTCGCCGCAGCAGCAATCAACGGAATAACCGAATTGGCTCCGCCGACCTCGAATGAAACGATGTGTGTAATTTTTTTCCCAACCCATGCCTCGAAACGATCGACGGCATCGAGACACTCCGTGCCGATCGGCAACTGCTCAAGACTGACCGTCGGCGCACCCACTTCTCCGATTGCCACAACGAACGCATCATCCGGCACGTCAGCGAGCGGTACGAGATCTACGGCACCATGTTTTTTCAACGCCTGCTCGACGAGGATCTGGCTTACGTAAGGGTCACCGCCACCACCGGTAGCGAGAAACACTGACCCACAGCACAGATCGGCTATATCGGCGTGCGTGATGGTCACCGGCATCAGCTGTTTCTCCGCTTCGCGATTGACAAATCACCTACCAACTTGACCCGAATCCGGGTTGACTCGTCAGCCATATAGGAAATCGCGGTCTCTTCTATATCTGCGATCCGAACCGTGTCCGGATCCGCGCCCGCCTGCACCAGTCCGGACGTTAGTTCCGCTGTCATCTCATTAAGTACCGTTTCACGCGGTATGCGCCGGTACGAAACGATGCGCTCCGCCTCACTGCCAACCTGCGCGTTCGCCGCACCGATTGCATTGGCTACACCGGAGTGCTCCGGCCGACGAATTTCCGAAGCAGATCCGAGGCTTCGCGAAACCAGGACAGCGCCGCCACCGACCAGGATGACCGGCACAGGCTCCCGACTCGACTTCATCTGATCGATGCCGTTATCGATGATGTCATGAATTTTCGCTATCGCCGTTTCGACCATCGACGCATCCAGTGCCGCGACTTTTCTCTTATCACCGATGTCCGCGTAACCTGCCGCTACGGCAACGTCGGTCGCCGTCAATGTGTCGCCGCCGAATACCATGCCATCCGTTACCAGTCGATAGCCGACAGACTGCGGTCCGATCGTGGCACCGTCATTTCTGACGAGACTTCCGCCGCCAAGCCCAATCGCCTGAATATCCGGCATCCGAAAATTCGTTCGTACGCCCCCGACCTCAATCGCAATGTTCGATTGCCGCGGAAAGCCGTCCTGTAAAACACCGATGTCAGATGTGGTTCCACCTATATCGACAACCACGGCATCATTGAGTTGCGTTAGTAAACTGGCGCCTCGCAGCGAGTTCGTCGGGCCGGAAGCGAAAGTCAGCGCCGGAAACTCGGCCGCGAATTCCGCGGACATCAGCGTGCCGTCATTCTGGCTGATATAGAAGGGACACTCGATCCGCCGTTCTTGCAACGCTGCGGCGAACGAATTCACAACCTTTTCCGCCAGCGGCAGCAAGCTGGCATTCAACAGCGCCGCATTCTCCCGTTCGAGCAAACCCATGCGACCAATACTGTGTGATGGCGTGACGCGAGCCTCGGGAAACCTTGCTCTTACACGGGCGGCAACATACTCCTCCTGCGTCGGGTCGGAGGGCGAAAACACGGCCGATATCGCAACCAGCCGAATGCCTTTCGCGCGAATGTCATCGATGACCTTGTCTATTTCGTCGTCGGAAAGCGGCGCTATCGGAAAACCGTCATAGGTCCGCCCTCCATGAATCATGTAGACATGCCGACCCAGTTCGGCGGCGATATCGTCTGGCCAGTCAATCATTGGCGGTACGAGCTCGCCGGACGGCAGTGCCACACGAATGATTGCAGTCGGCGCAAGGTCGCGCCGCTGAATGACAGCATTTGTAAACTGCGTTGTTCCGATCATCACCGCATCGATTTCATTATGGGCAATGCCGCTCGCGGTCAGGATTTCGTCAAGCGCGTTTACGACACCATCTTTGATATTTTGCGACGTCAGCACCTTGGTTGAGGTGATGACGTCCTGGCCATCGAGCACCACTGCATCGGTGTGCGTACCGCCAACATCGATTCCAACTCGCATATTAAGTCTTGCCCATCTTTCGACCAGCCATCTCCAGTCCGAGATAAACAACCAGAGCTATGATCAACGAATCAATTGGGGCGACAGTCGTCAGTGAGTAATCGGAAAAATACATCCAGGTCGCGATGATGCCGCTGCCAATGCCGGCAATCATCGCGTTGACCTTGACCGCGGGACGATTTTCAAGGTGCTTTGGAGAAAAATCGGTGCGCCCGAGTACAAAGAAATCACACAGATACACGCCGGCGATTGGCGGCACGAGAAGGCCGAGCACGACCAGGAAGTTAATCAGGTGATCTGCAACGCCGATAACAGCGGCTGCGGTTCCCAGGATGCCGCTGATAATGACGACCAGTCGGTAGTTTCCAATCGGCACTGACGCGCGCGCAGCGAGCGCCGTGGAATACAGGTTAATCACGTTCGTCGTCCAGGTCGCGAATACCAGGACAGCCAGCGCCAGGCCACCAAAACCAACCATGAACATGTAGGTCATTGGTTCAAGTTCATTCCAGACAAGTACCGGGATCATGCCAAACACATAGGCAATGATGATTCCGCCGCCCTGGCCAAGGAATGATGCAACAACGCAGTCGCGCGTATTACGAGCATAGCGCGTCAGATCGGGCATCAATACGACACCAACTATCGCCGCGCCAACAACGGCAGAGATTGCCGTCGGCATATCCATGCCGATGCCTTCGACGACAAGCAGGTCCGCAAAGTTCGATTGACGAAGCGAGATAATGACGACGGATGCGAGCGCAAGCAGAAGAAAAGGAACTGCAATCAACGCGAGTCGATCTATCGCCCTGAATCCGTAGATTGTTGTTGCAATGACCAGGATGCTACTGAGCATCGTGTATACCGGTTCGCCGAGGCTCAGCGGCGTCAGCTCGTTCGCCGCGAGAAACAATGTGCGCCCGAACAATTCTGCTGTTACCGCGTACCAGCCGAGAAGGAACAGGCCAAACCAGAAGTTGACAAACTTCGCACCGGCATAACCAAAGGTATGCTCGATGATCATGTAACTCGACAGTCGCGTCCGGACTCCAACAATGGAAGCGGGAACCGACATCAGACTCAGGATAATTGCGCCGGCGACGACAGCGATCATGGCGCGCGAAAACCCGACTCCCTGTGCCAGCTCACCCGCGCTGTACATCAGTGGCAACGTGATCGAGATGCCGATGATAACAACGCCGATCTGAAATCCGCTGACGGCTTCCGATTTAGGAACCGGCGTGCGCGAACTCGCGTCGGAATTCACTCGCCGGAACCGCCGACAGGCCCGGAAACTTCTGGATTACTCACTTGACTGACGTGCCTCTTTTCTATTTTTATGCCTTGCCATGGCCTGAATCAGGCGGTGGCCAAGGAGGCTATCTTCGCCATAAACATAAAAGTAACCAATTGCCGCGGCGATTGCCGCACCAGCCGCGTTGATAGCCAGGTCAGTCATTGTGTCAGTCAGCCCGGATTTCTGCATATTAAAGCCGAAGTACCAGTCCATCGAGAATTCGAATATCTCCCAGATCGTGCCTACAGAAACTGCCAGTGCGAAAGTAATCGTGGCTATCCAGCCCGCCGCGACACGAATCCGCCGCGTCATATAGAACACGTAGATACTCAAGAAACCAATGATGCCGACCGTTAGCGCGGACAGTCCATGCAGTGCGAGATCCCACCACCAGATCTTTTCATAAAAGTCACGCACCTCACCCAGGGCAAAACTGGCGTAGAGAAAAACGCAGGTAATAAGCGTCAGTTCAACCGGCAGCGGCACGCGAAGGCGCCGCTCGATGATCGCCGGTGCAAAACTCAGGATAAGTACAAGCGCGCCATTAAAGGCGACAAGCCATTGCGCCTCAACAAACGCACCGACGGTGACCAGGAATATACTGATCTGCAGCGCGATCGCGATCGCGAGCTCGACTTTGTTGACCCAACTTTCAGATACCTCTGGCCCCGCTTGCTCGCCCATTGGCCGTCGCTACTTCGCAAGGCTGGAGTATTTTTCGAGGGCTTCCTTTTCTGTCAGGCGCGGATGATCGCCCGCGAACGCATAGCTGTCAGGCTTTCGGTCCACGAAAATTTCACTGCTCAAGACGAGACCTTCTTTGTCATCAAATACGCCGACGCACATTTCGACGTTGTCCAGTTTCAGAACGCGAAAGTACAGGTTGGAACCACAAATGCTGCAGAACGCGCGCTCGGCCCACTCGGACGACCGGTAACGCGTGAGGTTCTCTTCCCCCTGAAACTCAACTTTCTCGACCGATGCCGACAAGAAGGGCCCGCTTGCCCATCGTTGACACATTACGCAGTGGCAAGCGGAGTAGCCTGATTGCACATATGCCGCCTTGAATCGCACGGCACCACACAGGCACTGACCGGTTCGCACGGTTATCGCGCTTTCGGCGTCAGCTTCAATAGCCTTCCACCCTCGCCGTCGCGCTGATCTTCAAGAATCCAGATCGCGCCGTCCGGCCCCTGCTCTTCTTCGCGAATCCGCCGGCCCATTTCGAATCGCTCCGCTTCGCGTGCTTCATCTCCGTCGAACTCGACTCGCACCAGCGACATTGAGCTCAGACCACCGATAAACGCGTCGCCTTTCCAGTCCGGGAACATGTCGCCATCGTAGAACATCAACCCACCCGGCGAGATCGCGGGGACCCAATAGGCTTTGGGCGCTTCGAATTCCGGACGCGTATCATGGTCGGGAATCTCTTCGCCGCTGTAGTGATCGCCGTTAGAGACGATTGGATAGCCATAGTTATGGCCTTTCTTGACAAGGTTCAGTTCATCGCCGTGCTGCGGACCCATTTCCTGGTTCCAGAGGCGACCTTGCGAATCGAAAGCAAGGCCAAGCAGGTTCCGATGACCAAGTGACCAAATCTGTGCTGTCACGCCGCCCTGATCTGCGAATGGATTGTCATCCGGGACGGATCCGTCATCGTGCAGTCGAATGACTTTGCCAAGGTTCATTTTCATGTCCTGTGCCGGATCGAACTTCTGCCGATCGCCAGAGGAAACAAACAGGTAGCCGTCCGGCGAGAACGCGATGCGATGACTGAAATGGCCGCGACCTGTGACCTTGGGGTCCTGTCGCCAGATAACCGTCATGTCTTGCAGCGCACCGCCGCCGTTGTCGAGCGTCAGTGTGCCGCGGGCAAGTGCGGCACCGCGCGTGTCGTCATCGCCGGCCTCAACATAGCTGAGATAGATAACACCGTTTTCGGCGAAGTCAGGATGAAGGACAACGTCACCGAGTCCGCCCTGGCCGCCATAGTCCACTTCCGGAACACCCGCTAACGGCGCGGATTTTTTCCCGTCCTGTGTGGCGATAAGCACACGGCCCGGCTTCTCAGTAACCAGCAAACGACCGTCCGGTAAGAAAGTCATCGCCCACGGTTCTTCAAACTGAGCTACCGGAGTAGCGTCAAACGGCCACGAATCTTCGTTAGCCGTCGCGCAGGCCGTCACGAAGAAACTGAGGAGTAGGAGCGTTGGTCGTTTCATGTTCATTCTTCCTGGATTAATTAAGGGTCGGTCTGCTGCTCAGACCAATCTGCCACCGCGTTGTTCTATCCGACAACTGAGCATATTGCCTGATTCAAAATTGTCCGGAAACTCCTCTGCCCGCTCTTGTTGCCTCGACGAAATAATCGTGACTCATTCTATTTCGCGAAGCGGTTTCTGAGGGCCCAGAGTATCGCGATCTGGCCTCCGATCGCGAATACCGAAATCCAGGGCAGGTGCAGGTAGCCGGCCAGGACGAATCCGATTAGCGCGATTACGCCATTGGTCAGCGCATAGGGCAGCTGTGTGCGGAAATGTTCAAGCGGAGTGGTACCCGCGCCTGTCGAAGAAAGTATAGTTGTTTCCGAGACCGGCGAAGAATGGTCGCCGAACAATCCGCCGGATAGCACGGCGCCGATCGCCACCGGCAACGCAGCGCCGGTAGCCAGCGCTGCCGGAACCGCCAGTGGCATCATGATTATGATCGTGCCCCACGACGATCCGGTCGCAAACGAAATGACAGCGGCTAACAGGAACGTCACGGCAGGCAGCAAGCCCCCGGGCAATCCGTCGCGCGCAATGTCAGCGACGAAAGTGCCGGTGCCGAGTGTTTCACTCACACTCCCGAGCGTCCAGGCGAGCACGAGCGTCGCTGCAATCGGCATCATTCCCGTCATGCCCTCGATATACCTGGTGAATGTATCGAGCAAACCCTGCACGCCCATGTAGACGATCAGGATGACCAGCACGACCGCCGCCAGGAAATAAGCTGCTGACAAACCCGCCCGAAAATCTGACCCCGCAACCTGCGCAAACGGAAAGCCATGATGGTTGAGGGTCGCGAACAGCGTAACGCCGAGCACGAGCAGCGGCAGCCATACCAATACGGGTTTCGCACGACTGTGTGTGCCAATCGGTGATATCGGCAGCATCTGGACTTTGTTCGCGGTTTCTTTTTCGGCTTGCGCCATCGCTCCGTAGTCAAAATTCAATGCAGTAAGGACAGGCACCATCGCGATCGCAAGCCACGCGTAGAGTTGATAGGGAATAGCGGAAACAAACGCATCCCACTCCGACGTAGCAACTCCATTGGCTGAAAACGAATCAGCGATCACGCTCATGATGAATACACCCCAGCCGATAAACGGGATCAGGATGGCAACGGGAGACGATGTCGAATCAAGAATGAACGCAAGCTTTTGTCGAGATACTTTCAGTTGGTCCACCAGAGGCTGAAACACAGGTCCGACAATCAGTGGTGTGCCGAGATCGGAGAAGAAAATCATTACGCCACCAAACCACGCCGCGAGCTGCGCGCGCGCTCTGCCAGACACCCAGCGCGCCGCGACTTGCGCGAAAGCGGTGCCACCGCCGGAGAATTGAATCAATTTGACGAAGCCACCGATAAATACGAGCAGCACCAGTACGCTGGCGTTATAGGTATTGGCGATTTCCGGAACGATGTGGTCTTGCACCAGTGCAGGCACGAACAACAGCACGGAAGTATCGGCCACCATCGCAACACCGACGAATACACCGGAAAAAAGACCCACGAGCACGTTGCGCGCCGCAAGAGCAACGATCAGCGTAACGAACACGGGAATCAGCGAAACGAACGAAGGCTCGGACATATATAGAGGGGTCGGATCCAGTTTCCCGGATGAATGAACCTATACTAATCCGCCACATAGGGGAAATTTCGGCCACCAAAAAGGGGGTCGGATCCGGTTTTCATCGATTTCCGCAGTTTCGCGCCCCACTGTAAATTGGATCCGACCCCTTTTTTCTTTTTTGGGCGTTGCGGTTTTTGTGGGGTAGTATTCGCGGCTTGTTTAGCAATCCGGATCCAGACTGCGAGCCTCTAACAGTGAAACGACGCCAGATTAGTAATTTCCTTGTCACGATCTTAGCGACGATCGTCCTGCTTGGAACGATCAGCGCCGACGCCACGAGCCGCTTTCCGGTCCGCGGCAATCATGGTGTCGTCTCGTCGTCGTCACGAATCGCGTCCGAAGTCGGCGTCAACATCCTTAAGAAAGGCGGAAATGCCGTGGATGCCGCAATCGCCACCGCATTTGCGATGGCAGTAACATATCCATCCGCGGGTAACATCGGCGGCGGTGGATTCATGATTTATCACGGCGCCGATGGTGAAGCGACGGCTTTTGATTTCCGCGAAAAAGCACCGCTGGCGTCAACCAAAACGATGTATCTCGACGACGATGGAAACGTTCGTGACAATTCCAACCACGCCGGCATTCTAGCAATCGGCGTGCCGGGTACCGTCGCCGGAATGGAGCTCGCGCATCGGCGTTTCGGATCTCTGGAATGGGAAGTTCTGTTACAGCCAGCCATCGATCTCGCGCGCGATGGCATGCCACTCAGCTGGAGTCTTTCCGATTCGTTCAAACGATTAAACAATTACTGGGAGATGTACCCGAGCTCCGGCAAAGTCTTTCTGAAAGATGACGGATCCTTTTACGAGCCCGGCGACATTTGGAAACAGCCGGACCTTGCTGCAACACTTGAGCGAATTCAGACGCAGGGCAAGGACGGTTTTTACAAAGGCGAGACGGCGCGCATGATTGCCAGTTATATGGCGGCCAACGGCGGGATCATCACGCTGGAAGACCTGGCAAAATACGAGGCAAAGGAGCGCGAACCCATCCGCGGCAACTATCGTGGTTACGACATCGTCAGCATGCCGTTGCCGAGTTCCGGTGGTGTCGGGCTCGTGCAAATGCTCAACATACTTGAAGGTTTCGATCTGAAAGAAATCGGTCACAACTCGGCGTTGTATTTGCACTTACTGACAGAAGCCATGCGGCGCTCTTATGCCGACCGAGCCAATTTCCTGGGCGATACCGATTTCAATGAAGATGTTCCGGTCGCTACCCTCATGTCAAAAGAACATGCAGAGCGGCAGCGCGCCACAATAGTGATGCACGCGGCGTCCGAAAGTGATCCGGCACGATTTGCGCAGCCATACGAAA
Organism: Pseudomonadota bacterium; assembly: GCA_027621915.1. GTDB lineage: Bacteria > Pseudomonadota > Gammaproteobacteria > Steroidobacterales > Woeseiaceae > SZUA-117. Next base: position 50,124 of record JAQCAD010000008.1, on the reverse strand, counting down.
GTGACGAGACCACGCATTTTTCTGTCGTCGACAAATCCGGCAACATGGTCTCACTGACCTACACGCTGGAAAACGGTTATGGAAGCAAAATTGTTGTAGATGGTGCCGGCTTTCTGTTGAACAACGAAATGGGTGACTTTAACGCGCAACCGGGAGTCACTAACGAGCGCGGCACGATTGGTACAGAAGCCAACCAGATCAGGCCGGAACAGCGAATGCTCTCCAGCATGACACCAACAGTCGTCGCTAAAGACGGTGTCCCGGTGTTTGCCACTGGCTCACCTGGCGGTCGGACGATTATCAACATCAGCTTGCAAACGATCCTGAACGTAATCGATTTCGATATGAACATCGCCCGCGCCATTGACGCGCCACGAATCCACCATCAATGGCTGCCAGACAGCACGCTCATCGAATCCGGATCATTCTCAGCCGACACGCTGCGTCTTTACGAACAGAAAGGTCACGCCGTTCGTGAGACCCGGGGTATCGGCATGGCGATGGGCGTCTACCGAGACCCGCAATCCGGCGTGTTATCCGGCGCAGCCGACCCGCGAGCGGAAGATGGCGGTGCGATCGCCTACTAGAACGCGTATTCGATGGAAATGGCGCTCAACTTGTCTGTCTTTTCGTTGCCAACCGGCACGTCAGAGTTCTGTTTAATGGTGTAAGACAGAACCAGCGCGAAATCGTTGATCAATTTTGCGCGAACTGCGCTGACTGATTCGAAATAGGTATTGTCTGATCCTGATTCAACGACGATGTGCTCATCGAAGCCCGCCGTCTCGCTGAATTTCCAGCTGTAGTCGATACTGCCGCGGCCGATAACACCGCTTTCACTCGTTCCATCCGAAAGATCCGCCTGTCGGTAACCGACACCAAGGCCTGCGCTCAACAAATGTTTCGGTGTATCGAGCAGTCGACGACCATAGCTGACAGCCTCGGTTAACTGTTTATCGACGCCACTGAAACGATCTTTGCGCCAGTCGATCGTGCCGAAGATGAAGTCGTGTGCGGTAAAATTGTACTCGGACTTCCAACCAGCCTGAAAAGCTTCGGCAGTAGCCGCACCTGTGTCATCGGCCCCATTCGCGGCTGCGTTGAATGCATGCGCCCAATCTCCACTCAGGAATCCGACATTGAATTTTGTGCTGTAACTTGTCGTGTCCGTATTGCCGGATGTACTCAGATAGCCCAGCGAAAAAGCACCTGACCACGGGCTTTCTTCTACGACCGCCTGAGATGCCTGACCAAAGGCCACACCCGACATCATCAGGAAAACAGCAACGAAATTACCAATCTTTAACATGAACCCAAACCTCCAAAACCAACATGGGAAATCAGCTGCGCCAGGCAAACTGCCATTGGGGCCCAACCGCGGCGGGCAATCCTAGGCGATGTCGAGGACAATTTCACGTTTTTGACGTCGATTTTGCCGGGCGGGAAAATACCCGTCCTGTCACGAATCCTGCTGCGTCGTTGCGGTTTTCCCTGATCGTGATATCCCGGACCCTGTGTTACCAATGGAAGTAGTCCGATAGACGGGGTGCGTCATGACACGATCGATCTCAACCACTTTTATAATTTTCGCCGTTTTGCTACTAGCCGCCTGTGAAGCTGACCGAATGTCAGAGAAAGGCTTCAGCCTGCCGCCCGGGAATGCCATGAGCGGAAGGGAGGCGTTCGTTTACATGCATTGCCACGAGTGCCATACAGTCGTCGGCGAGGAGTTGCCTGCACTCACAGGAACGGCGCCGCCGTTTGTGGAATTGGGCGGCAAAGTTACGCGGGTTAAAACATATGGCGAACTGGTGACATCAATCATAAACCCGTCGCACAAACTGGCCAGGGGATATCCACTGGAAGTCATCACGAATGACGGCCAATCGAGAATGCCAGTGTACAACGGATATATGACAGTTCAGGAACTCATCGACATCGTCGCTTTCCTGCAGCCTCACTACGACGTATTTGTTCCGCAGTACAATTATCGCATTTACCCTTGATTTGCCGAAGCGACGGTTAGTTCCAGAGCGTACGTCGAAGCGTCTTCTGATACGCTAGGCATCGATACGATTCACGTAGTAAGAGAATCTACATGAGCGAGCCCGACACCCGCGCGATCAAAGAGGCAGTCAATCAGGACTTCATTCGCTACGACCAGGTAAAAAAGAGTCATACGTATCGCCTGGCGGAGAACGACGCTGACGAATTTGATACTGACTACCAGATTCAAACATTCGATTTCGGTCGCTATCTCAATGGAAATGCACGTGACCGGAAGGTCTTTGCTGAAGAGTTTGGCGCCGCCGTTCAGGATATTGGCTTTTCGGTTCTGACAGGCCACGGCGTCGACAAATCTCTTTACGATGAAATGAACGATCGTACTGAAGAGCTGTTCAACGGCACTTCGATGAAAGACAAGATGCGTTATCGGGCGAAACGCTTCGGTTCCGTCAGCCAGGGATACTTCCCGATTAGAGAAACAAGCGACATTCATCCGGATCTCGTCGAGGGATGGGTCTGGTGTCGCCGTGCCTTCAACATGCCACAGAAGAGATTCGGTGAATTTCGGCCCGAAGACTTCTGGCCCGACATCAGGTACGAACCAATATTCAGAGAACTTGCGACGGCACACGAGAAATTATTCAAACCGATCACGCAGGCAATGTTCGAGGGACTCGGTTGCGACCCGCACAGTTACGATAAAAAACTGACGGACACGAATTTCGGTTTGCGCCTTAACTATTACCCACCGATGAAACAGGTCGGCGGTGATTCCGGCGCCGGACGATTGCTGGGCCATGAAGATGTCGATCTCTTCACCATACTGCCCGCCGCAAAGGTCAGCGGCCTTCAGGTCTGGAATCATCACAACCAGAAATGGGTTCGCCTGGATGCGCCCGAAGGATCGATCATTATTAACACGGGCGACTACATGCAACGCATTTCCAATGACCGATTGCCATCAACGTCCCACCGCGTTGGGAAACCGCTGGACGGGTCTCATCTGGATACGGCGCGGATATCTTTTCCTCTGGCAGTTTACGTCTGGGAGGAGGAAATTCTCGAAGTGTTACCTGGGCTGGGCAAGCCGAAATACGACCCGGTCAAGGCCATCACGTTCCACACGAAAAGCACGAGCAAATTCTATGGCGACGATTATGCAGTCGAGTCACCGCTGGAAAAATCGTAAAAACGACGCTGTTGCATTACAGTCGGGGTCGTCCTGATAACAACAAGAACAGACTATGACCGATCCAAGCTGGTATTCCGTACTGCCACCAATCATCGCCATTGTCCTTGCGATCTGGAGCAAGCAGGTAATTCTGTCACTGTTTGCAGGCATCTGGATGGGCTTCACGCTATTGAACGGCTTCAATCCGCTGACCGGTGTTACCGCCGGACTGGACGGCATAGTCAATGTGTTTTCTGATCCGGGTGATACGCGCGTCCTGATCTTCACGCTGATTATCGGTTCGCTGATCGCAACCATCGAGCACTCGGGCGGAGTCCGCGGCTTTGTACACTTCCTGGAAACACGGCGTTGGGTCCACAATGGCTTTCGTGCACAGATTCTTGCCTGGGTCACGGGCCTCGTGATCTTTATTGAATCCAATATCACGTTGCTCGTCGCCGGCTCAGTCAGTCGACCACTATTCGATCGATATAAAGTCTCTCGGGAGAAGCTTGCCTACCTGATTGATGCAACATCGGCACCGGTATGCGTGATGATTCCTCTGAACGCCTGGGGTGCAGTCATCATTGGCCTGATCGCATCGACAGGAGTCGAGAACCCGCTGGAAACCTTTATCGCTTCCATTCCTTATAACTTCTACGCCATTGCCGCAATTGTTTTGTCCGCCGTCGTTATTTGGAAAAACATCAATATCGGACCGATGAAGAAAGCCGAAGAACGAACGCAAGCGGGCGAAGTTCTCTGGCCGGACGCAACGCCCATGGTTGATATTTCTGCCGAGGTAATTGTCGACAAGCCTGGGCAGATTCCATCGGCGATGCTGATGGTGCTACCGATTATGGCGATGATCCTGATGATGCCGGTCGGTCTCTACATTACCGGTGATGGCAACATCATTGAGGGCTCCGGATCGGTGTCTATACTCTGGTCTGTCAGCTTCGCGCTTCTGGTTTCCTGGATCATGATCTTGTCGAAGGGCACCAGCTCTGTGAATGAGCTCATGAGAATTTTCATGAAGGGCGCAGGTGGCCTGTTACCGATCTCAACGATACTACTGTTAGCACTCGCACTGGGCGACGTTGCCAACCTGCTGGGCACCGGGCTCTACGTGGCCACCGCTGTTGGAGACGCGATCCCTACGCCACTCCTTGCGCCACTCATTTTCATTACATCGTCGTTCATCGCGTTCTCTGTTGGCTCAAGCTGGGGCACATTTGCGATCATGATTCCGATTGCGATTCCGATTGCGACAACGCTTGGCTTGCCTGTACCGCTCTTGCTCGGCGCCGCGATATCCGGCGCGATATTTGGCGATCACGCATCGCCGATCAGCGATACCACAGTGGTGGCATCCATGGCTTCCGCCACAGACCATATCGACCACGTGCGGACACAATTACCTTATGCAATGGTCGCAGCCGCGTTTGCCACCGTCGCTTTTTTCCTATTCAGCTTCATCGCCTGACTGAATACCGCAATACAAGTAGCCTGTTCGCTTTGCGCGAGAAAAGGTAGCTATCTGAAAATCTACGGCGCCCCCGCCTGGCGACGTACAAACTTGTAGTGAAATCGCACGCCGATAGCCGTGTTTGGATCAGGGGTGCCGTCAGCAGATTCGATCGTATGCCATTCGAGATCGAGCATATCGCCACTCAGAACGTAGTCAAATTCGCCGAGACCACCTACGTATTCTGGTACCAGCGCGAAATCAGGATGGATCGTCAGCACTCCGCCCGATACGTCAAATCGCCCGGCGTTAACAATAAGCGTGTTGTACCGTGCTACCTTTTCGGCGTCATTCGGTCGAAGTGGCTCTCTGGAAAATGGTGCGGACGACGTTCCTGTCGCCCAGTTCATGCTGTAGTAATCGCCTGCGAACAGTAGAAAGCTTTCCTGAGAGTGGCCGGGAAAGCGTTCGCCATTTGGCGAAACTGCCTCGGAAGCGACCAATTTCCATGCCCCATCGAGAGGACTGCTACCGCCTGAATTTGATGCGTTGTCTGGTTGCACGCATGCGGCGACAAACAGTATCGCGAGGCTCCACGCTTTTTTCATTACTTTCTCCGGTTGCGGGCACGTCCGGCTGGCGAAAAGAATTCGATTGGATGACCTGGTTGATTTACTTCAGGCAATCAATCCCCCGTCAGTTCCTTAATGATGATCGTCCAGTGATCCAGCGCATCGTAAAAGGTTTTGATGGGGACTCGTTCATTGAGACCGTGAGCGAACATTTCGTCCGGATTCATGAAAATGCCGCTCGCCGCCCATGTGGGAATTCCGGCCCTGCGAAAATGCATCCCGTCGGTTCCGCCCGATTCCATGTAAGCGATCATTCTTACGCCCGGGTAACGCCCTTGCACCGCTTCACTGATAGCGGCACGAACATCTTCGCGTAATTCTGAAACCGGGCTTTCAGTGGGTTCGTAGGTTTCCTCGAACTCGATCGCGTCATTGCCGACGACCTGTTGCAACGTTCTCAATACATCGGCTGCGGGTACGCCGACGAAGATTCGGCAATTAACGGTGGCCGTGGCGGATTGCGGCAACGCATTTTCGGCATGACCAGCTCGCAACATCGTGACGACGCAGGTTGTGCGCGTGGTGCCAACGTAAGACGATTCGACCGAGAGCCGATCCGACGCAGTTTTATCTTCAGGATTCCTCGCAAACCGGACCATCGCATCGCCGAGCTCGCCGCCCATTTGTGAACCCGTCACCTCGAAAAATTCCAGCGTCATCGGGTTCCAGCGCACCGGGAAGCGGTGGGCCTGTATCTTGCTGATCGCATTCGCCAGATCGTAGATCGCGTTGTCCGGCCTCGGTCTTGAACTGTGCCCGCCGGGATTGCGCACCGTCATCTCCCACGTGACGTAGGTCTTCTCGGCAGCCTGGATGTTGTAGACCAGCGCCTTGCCATCCACGCTCAGGTCACCACCACCTGCGTCGGAGTTCAATGCGAACTCTGCTTCGGCAAGGTCTTCGCGTTCGTAGGCGAGCTGGCGGGTCGTGACCATGCCGCTTTCTTCATCGCCGGAAAACACGAGAATCAGATCCCGGTTGGGCACAAATCCCTCTTTCATCAGGCGAATGAAGGTCGACGTGAGCTGTGCAACACCAAATTTATTGTCGATGGTGCCTCGGGCGTAGAAATACGTCTCGTCTTTGGTCAGTTTGAATGGCGGTCGCTCCCAGTCTTCGGGGCGAGCTTCGACGACATCCATATGGCCCAGTAAGAGTATCGGCGCTCTGCCGGACGAATCGTCTCCGCGATATCTCGCAATCAGGGATGCTGTCTCGCCATTTGGCAGCACTTCAACATCTCCTGCGGGAAATCCCGCAGCAATGAGCTCATTCGCCAGGTAGTTTGCCACCTCCGGCACGTTGCCGAGATTCTTCGCCGTCTCCACTTCAATAATTCGAGTGTAGATCTCCAGCGTCTTGCGGGCGTGTTCGGAGTTGACGTCCTGCGCTGTTGCCGCGGCGAAAACCATCAGTGTGGAGGCGAACAAAATTACGATTTTTCTCATTAGAGTCTCGTCAAAAAGTACAGTCATCAATTTTATTGCTGGCACTGACCCATTCGTCTCGATCAACAAGCGCCGTCGGGTATCAGGCCATCCATTTCGATCATGAATTCGGGTGAGTAGAGTAATCGAACTCTGCACCAATATGTTACCTGCCGGCCGGACTTGGCAAAGGAATTCCTCCACGCGCCGAGTTGTTTCCCAAATTCAATTTCGTCGTACAGACCCATACGATACTGGTAGTGGGCATCCTCCCAATAACGAAAAAGCGCGTTAGCGCGAGCTTCAAACTGGTACAACTCTCTCGGCGTCAATTCCCCGCCCGATTCTGCCCGGTACATGACGTCGGCAAGTTGCTCATTGCTGGCTGCAACCTGAAGCAGGTCGACAATTCCCGCGGCGAGATCGTGGCGGGTTTGTGCCCGCATCATGTCCCGGTTCTGATTCAGTTCCACAATCAGGAGAACAATACCGACCAATACGCCAAGATTTGCACCGAGCGTAAGCCATCGGTTTACGCGATCAGAATTCACATGATGCTCCGTCAACAAGTTTCGATTCAATTTGCGTGTGTCGGCCCGTTTCCTTAGCCGGCGACGCCCCCACCATCAACGACAAGCGCCTCGCCGGTTACGAACGAGGCTTCATCGGACGCCAGAAACAGCACCGCATTAGCGATGTCATCTGCCGTACCGATGCGACCGAGTGGTCGGTCGGCGGCGCCGACCGCGTAATCGTCCCAGGACATGCCACGCTTGGCGGCATCATCGGGCAACATGGGCGTCAGCACGTCGCCGGGGCATACGCAGTTCACGCGAATCCCGTCGGGCCCATGATCGATTGCCATGGCTTTGGTCATCACGACCAGGCCGCCTTTGGCGGCGCAGTACGCGGCCGCCTTGTTGCCTCCCAGGATTCCCCAGCCGGAACTGGTGTGGATGATCGAACCGCTGCCGCGTTCGATCATCGAGGGCAGGACGAATTTCGACATTAAAAAAGCGCCTTTGAGACTGGAGTCGATAGTCTCATCCCACTCCTCTTCCGTGCACTCGGGGACGGTTCGCGGATGGAATACGCCGGCGTTGTTGAACAACACGTCAATCCTGCCAAAGCGTTCGAGGGTTTGTTCGACGGCTTGCCGACACTCGTCGGCAAATCGCACATCGGAGCGAACGAACAGCGCCTCGCCACCATTTGCGATGATTGTCTGAACTACCCGCTCGCCACGATCGGCATCGCGCCCGGTGATCGCGACTGACGCCCCCTCGTGTGCGAAGCGCACAGCAGTGGCTTCGCCTATTCCCGAAGTGCCTCCGGTGATCAAAGCTACCTTTCCTTCCAGTCTCATTCTTTTAGCCTTCTGATGTCGATTGATAGAAACGTGGTACCGCGGGCCATGTTTAAGAAACTTATTCGTGGGCCCACTGGCTGCAAAGGCCCCCGGTCGTTTCTGCGCCATCCATCACATAAACGTGGCCGGTGGCAAACGCGGCGTCCTCGGAGGCAAGGAACGCAAACAATGCGGCAATCTCAGCGGGCTTTGCGTGGCGTCGCATCGGGATCTTGCTGTTCACGGCGTCAAGCATTGCGTCGGTGTACTCGGCTCGTTGCATCGGAGTAAGCACATATCCCGGAGATATCGCGTTCACCCGTACGATGGGCGCCAGCTCCAGTGCCATCGCCTTCGTCAACCCGATCACGCCACCCTTGCTGGCACTGTAATCGGCGTAGTGCGGGTATCCTGTCGTGCCTGCCGTTGAGGCGGTGTTGAGAATCACGCCGGAGCCTTTATTCATCATGTGACGAGCGGCGGTCTGTGCGATATGGAATACGCCCTTCAGGTTGACGTCCAGCACATTGTCCCACTCCGCTGGCGTGATATCGAGGAAGCCATGACGGATGCTGATTCCGGCGTTGTTGATCAGCACGTCGACCGAGCCCATGCAATCAACTGCCTCCGCGAATGCCCGGTGCACCTGTTCCATGCTCGATACATCGGCGTCGATAACCCCGCTCAATTCCGGCAGGTCCCGGGCAACCCGGGTACGCGCTTTTGCGCTGCTGTCAAGGACGCAAACGGCGCATCCCTCTTCCAGGAAACGCACGGCGGTCGCTTCGCCTATGCCGCTGGCTCCACCAGTTACCAGTACGTTTTTACCTTTCAAACCGCGCATCAGTCACCCCTTGCACTCAATCTTCAGAACTCTATCACTCTAACACCTGCTTTCGGCGACAAAGCAGTCCTCGCAATTAATAGAAGCCCGAAAAACAAAATTCCACGGGCCCGGTCATGATGGCATTGCCATCCGCACGAATTTCGATATGCATATCGCCAGCTGGCATGCTGACTGTCATCGTGTTCTTGTCCGTCAGGCCTCGCGCAATTGCAGCATAGACAGCCGCGCATGCACCACTACCGCAAGCCATGGTCAAACCCGCGCCTCGCTCGTACACCTTGAGCGACATATGACTGCTCGATTCGATTGTCGCAACGCCTACGTTCACCTGGTCGGGGAAGAGCGCGTCCGTCTGAATGCCCGGCGCTATCGATTCGATATCAACGGTGTCTGTGTCGCCAACGAAAAAAACGACATGCGGATTGCCAATGTTGAGCGCCACACCGTCACGGAGCGGCCCCTGGCCGAGATTCAGATGGAGCGTGTCGCGATCTTCGGAGAGTGGCACATCCTGCCAATTCATCGAAACTCGGCCCATTGCACAACTGACTTCCCGTTCTCCGGTTTTTTTACATGCAATCACCCCGGCCAGTGTCTCGAGGGTAATTTCATCGCTCCCCTCTTCTTCCATCAGCAGCCAGGCGACACATCGGGTGGCATTGCCGCAAGCCTCTACTTCGCGCGCATCCACATTCAAAATTCGCATGAATGCGCTCGCCGCACCGGCGCGCCCCACTTCGGTCGGTGGTTGAATGATCAGCAACTGATCGCCGCCAATGCCCGTCTTCTGATCGCAGATACGAATAATCTCGTCGTCAGACGGCCGGTATTCCTCACTGCGTGCATCGGTAATAACGAAGTGATTTTGCAGGCCATGCATTTTGACAAAAAAGCGGCCCGACGGAGTCGTGCCAAAATATGGAGCTTGAGTCATGTGGTCGAACCGTGCTCGTTTCGTGAACGTTGCACGATTATAGAGTACATTTGATCCCATCCCGTGCCGAAAGATCGTGTCGATGAGCGAACAATTATTCAGAGAGGATTCCTATTTAAGGGAGTGCGAAGCAACTGTCATAGCTGCCGGCGAGGGTGCGATCGTGCTGGACCGGACCGTGTTCTACCCTATGGGTGGCGGACAACCCGGCGACACCGGACGAATCAGCTGGGAAGCTGGTGACGCCACAATCGTAGACACTCGCTATGGTGAAGACGGCGCAATATGCCATCTGGTCGCTGACGGAGTTGCCTTGCCGCCGGTGGGAACGGCAGTGATTGCGACTCTCGACTGGGACCGGCGCTACCTGCATATGCGCATGCACACAGCCTTGCATCTGCTTGGGTCCGTTCTCAAGTACGGCGTCACGGGCGGCAACATTTCCGCCGACAGGAGCCGACTGGATTTCGATATGGAGGACACGGTCGACAAAGAGCAGGTCACTCTGAACGTTCAGGCACTGGTAGACGCAAATCATCCGGTCACCTGCCGCTGGATTTCTGACGCGGAACTCGAGGCACAGCCGGAACTGGTCAGGACGATGTCCGTGCAACCGCCGAAGGGTGCCGGGAAAGTTCGATTGCTGGAAATCGGGGACGTCGATTTACAACCCTGTGGCGGTACACACCTCCGGTCGACGGGGGAGGTGGGCAGGTTTAAGGTGGGAAAAGTTGAGAAGAAAGGTAAACGAAATCGCAGGGTTTCAATATTGCTGGATCAGTGATTTCTCCGCTGGCCTTGGCCGCGAATGAATTCCGAGGAACGAGAATATGCCTATGCAGTTAAACCGCCGCGATGTGATGCGCGCAATGGTCAGCGGAGCCGTAAGCCTTGCATTTGCACAAGGCACTTTCGCCCAGCATGGGCCGCCGCCAGGAAAGATAGCGTTACGCTTCAACGAGAACCCGTATGGTCCGAGCGCAAGCGCATTGAAGGCAGCCGCGAAAGCACTCGAAATGGGCGCCTATTATCCGATATCGATTACCGACGACCTCCTGAACGCGATTTCCACAAAAAACGGAGTTGCGCTCGAGAACATGGTCCTTTCGTCCGGATCGAATGAAGCGCTGCAGGCCGCGTTCGTTGCCTGGGGAAAGAAAGGAAAGGTACTGCTGCCAGCGCTTACCTATACGGATCACATTGCCTATTCAATAAGAATGGGTGTCGAACTGGTAACGGTACCGCTCGCCAAAGACATGTCCATCGACCTCGAGGCAATGGCAGCAGCCGTCGACGATGGCGTCAGCCTCGTATACATCTGCAACCCGAACAACCCGACCGGCATGGCTCTGGATGGCGATTTGCTGCGGCATTTTTGCCGGACGGTCGGTAAGAAAGCGACGGTAATCATCGATGAAGCCTATAACGAGTTGACGGACGAACCGGACTACACGTCTATGATTGACCTTGTACGCGAGGACGAAAACGTCGTTGTCATGCGAACGTTCTCAAAAATATTCGGTATGGCGGGGTTGCGTGTCGGTTATGGCATGGCGCGACCGGATCTTGCCTCGATTATTTCCGGCCATGTCATGGCCTGGCCTAACGGTCCGGGGCTGGCAGCAGCATATGCCAGCTACAACGATGACGAATTCATCCGGTTCTCCCGCGCGAAAGTCATTGAAGGCCGGAACATGGTTAACGAAACGTTTCGCAAGAACGGAATCGAGCCATTGCCGTCGCAGGCAAATTTCGTCTATGCAGATATTGGCCGGAACGCCACTCTATTCCAGAAACGGATGAATGAGCGTGACATCCTGATTCGCGGCAGCTTCGAGCTCTATCCCAACTACTCAAGGGTCAGCATGGGGAAACTCGAAGATCTGGAAACCTTCGATCGCGTGTTTACGGAAGTTTACAACTCTTAAGATTAAAGAGTCATCGCGGCGTATAGAGCTTGGCTTCCTCGGCGGTGAGCTCTTTAACTTTAAGATGCCAGCGAATGAATGAGGCGTTAATGCGAAATTTGTATTTTCCGCCTTTTTCGAACAACCTGACGCCATTGCCAAGTTGTTTTGCACTTTTGATATTGCCAACCAATACGCCTGTAGTGCCGTCGATAAGGTCCAGATCGAAAGAGACCATCTTGTTGTAGTCGCTGTTGATTCGCCAGTCGAGAATCCACGGAGCCTCGGCCGTAAATTCGAGGGTTGTCTTGTTACCCGTTCCCTCAAACTGGGCAACAAGCATTTCGCTGTTTGAAGCGGTGAAAAACAAACACAACATACTGCAAGCAACAACCTGGACTGGCTTCCTAATCATTTCAATACTCCGTTTGCTAATTAATGAGGCGTCGATCGATTTCGATGATGTCAGTCCCGCCGCAAATATCAGGATGTTCTCGTCTTTCTGATCGGATACGTATCCGGCCCACGACACGTATCTGCAATCCTCTTTTTCATTTCGTTTGGATCGTCAATAATTTTATAAAACCCGCCAATATAGGCCTTTATCCGCTTTTGCCTGGTTGGCGACACCTCTTGCGGAATCAGTGCCGTCGTAATTTCTTCACGGAGTTCGCGGAATCGATCCATCGCAGCGGGCAAATAATCGCTCTGCCAGCAAAACCCCCGATACAGGCGGGTAGTCACAGCCCTGATACCAAGCCTCTGATCGGGCAGTGCATAGTTCGTTTTGATGATTCCGGCCTGATCGAAGTCATACGGCACAAAGACCCAGTCTTTTTGCTGCCCGGGCTCTGTCAGCACCCGGCCGTTGTGACAACAGCCTTCACCGGTTGGGCCTTTCTTCATTGCAAAGTCCGTATTTGCAATAAGTAATTGGAACAAGACGTTATTAGTAAGTTCCGCTCTATTAAACTGGTCAGGCCCGACGGCTGGCGGCCTGATCGTTTCAAGCTGCATTCGTTTTGCCAGTTCGCCGGTCGACTCGATAAAGAACGCAGGCTGCGTACGGCTCCAACGCGACGAGGTGCTGTCAAGATAGGTCACCTCAAGACGACGCACCCGGTACGAATAATCCGTGACAATGTTGTAAGCCCGATAAATTCCGTATTCCTGCAACAGCCACGTTTCGGCATCCCTGGTTGTATTGCACTGAGTGACAATCTTCAGGTCGTCTTGTCCCTCAAAAACTGTGCCCCTGGTTTCACTTTTCTTCAAGATAAGCTGCAATGGTGGAAACTCACACGCCTCAAGTCTCGCATTCCCTCGCGGCGCCAATTGCCCGTGCAGTTCAATTGTTGTTCCCGACGAGTCTTTGAAGCGAACGACAGTATCAAACACAGGCTTACTCGCTCGCTTCATGATGACATCACGCATCGGTGCTTCGATCGTCAGAGTCAGGCTCGTTTCATCGTCGAAGAGTGGAGATGCCATCGGCTGTGTTCCGAAGGCAATGCACAAAATGAACGTCGCCATAATTCGCAGATAGGTGTTCATTCCAAGTACCTTGTCAAAATACCAGTCTGGCTATCGTACCATTGGTGTCACTTTCCACGGCAATCTCGCCGCCATGCGCAGTCATAATCTGACGGCTCAAACTTAGGCCGATGCCGCTTCCTTCTCGTTTGGTAGTAAAAAACGGCACGAAGATTTGCGCGATTGTTTCCTCGTCGATTCCACACCCATTATCCCTGACGCAAATGAGAACCCGTCCGAAGCTTAGCCGGCCACTTAATTCAAGTCGTGGCTGCCCGGAGTCTTTCAGCGCGTCAAGCGAGTTTCGCACCAGGTTGAGCAACACCTGGTCCAGCAGGTTTCCGTCCGCAGATACCTCCAGCGTTTCGGGACTTACATCAATGACGACCTGTACACGTGCGAGTTCATCAGACATCAGCGTTCGAACAGCCTGCAGCGTGTCCAAAACGCTCACAATCGTGGGGACAGGTTGCGGCACCTTGAGAAGCTCACGATAACGAAGGACGAACGTCATCAGCCCTTCGCTGCGTCGGGCAATTGTTTCGATCGATAGCCGAACGTCGGCTTTTGCATCCGCATTGTCCAGAAGTCCTGCTGCGGTTTGTGCCAGAGAAGTTACCGGCGTAAGCGTGTTCATTATCTCGTGTGTTAATACGCGAATCAGGTTTCGCCAGGCGCTCGCTTCCCTGGCCGTCAATTCGCCGGACAGGTTTTCGATCGAGTAAAGACGTTCAACGCCAGCAGCCAGCCGAATTTCCGATACAGATACTCGCAGCTCCGCCGGGACACCACGTAGTTTCGTTTGCAGCAATTGTTGCCTGCCGGGTTCGATGGAGCGCATCAGTCCAGGCAGTGCCAGATCCAGCTCAGCCAGTTGGTCAATGCGCGTCAGAGCTGCCAAACCTGTCAACTGTCGCGCCGGGATGTTAACCAGAGTAACCGCACCATCCGACCTGGCTGCGATAAAAGGAATGGGCACATGGCGTACGATTGTTTCGAGGTAACTGGCCTGTAACTCTCTTTCTGCCCGCGCATCCTGGAATTTCGACAGCACCCGGTTGAAAGCTTCTTTCAGCTCGGTGTCGACATCGTCCCCAATGAATCGTCGCGTAAAATCCTCATAGTTCACTGCGGAAAAAAAATCTTCGAGAGAATCAACATGTGCCTCGACGTGACGCAGCAGCGCCATGGTCTGTAATCCCACAGCAAATCCGACTACGAGTGGGATAGCAATGAATTCCGTCTTCATGACGGACCAGGCGAGAAGCAGAATACTCGTAATCAACAGTGCAATCTGAACAACTGTCAGAAGTCGAAATCGTGCCCGATGGTGTCGTTTCACAGCTCAAACTTCGCGATGCGACGGTAAAGCGCCGCGCGAGTTATCCCGAGTGCCACTGCTGCGTGCGATATATTCCCGCCGGCTATTTCAAGTGCCTCGGCTACTATGCGTCGCTCAGTAGCCTCCAGGTTGAGTGATTTATGTGCCGTAACCGTGGAACCAGTGGTAAGCCGGAAGTCTGGCGTATCCAGCTGATTGTGATCGCTGAGGATAAGTGCCCTCTCAACGGCGTGTGACAGCTCCCGAACATTGCCGGGCCAGCCATGAGCGCGAAGAGCTGATCTCGCATCTGGCGTTACAGTTTTCTCTGTCAGCCGGTATTTACGGGAGTAGACCTTGATGAAATGGCTGACAAGTGCATCGACATCATCAACACGTTCACGAAGAGGTGGAACCACGATCTCGATAGTATTGATTCTGTACAGTAGATCTTCGCGGAAGGCCCCATCGTTTACAAGTTGTTCGAGGGGTTGATTCGTAGCCGAGATCAACCGCACGTCGATTGGGATAGCCTGGTCGCTACCAAGCGGCAGGACCTCCCTGCTTTCGAGAACGCGTAACAACTTGGATTGTGATGCTGCCGGGAGGTTGCCGATCTCATCAAGAAAAAGCGTGCCCTGATCCGCAGCCTGGAATCGCCCCGCACGATCACTGATTGCATCAGTGAATGCCCCCTTTTTATGACCGAACAGTTCGCTTTCAAAAAGGCTTGAGGCGATAGCGCCGAGATCAACCGTAGCGATCACCTTGTCTGCCCTCCGCGACTGCCTGTGCAGGGCGTGCGCAACCAGTTCCTTACCCGTCCCGTTCTCACCTCTGATCAGGACATTGGCGTCCGTCGGAGCAACCCGGGCGACGACACCCATTAACTCACGCATCTGTGGAGACACAGCGATCAATTCGTCGGGCGGCGGCAGGACACTTAACGCGTTAACAGTGGCACGAGATTGCCGCAGCTTCGCGGCGACACTAAGGGTCGCGACCAGCTTGTCGTTTTGCCACGGCTTCAAGATAAAGTCCGTTGCGCCATCACGCATTGCGCGCACAGCCGTGTTGAGATCTCCGAAAGCTGTCATTAGCACGACAACCGCGTCAGGATCCGCCGCCAGAATTCGCTCAAGCAACTGCAGGCCTTCCGTGCCCGCGTTGCGGCCTATCGCAAAATTCATATCGACAAGAAACACGTCGATATGTCCCTTTGCCATCATCGACTCGACAGCGTCAGGAATCTGAGACGTAAGCACGTGCTCAAAATGTTGTTGCAGCAACAGCCTGGCAGCCATAAGGACATCAGGATCGTCGTCGACAACGAGAACTGTAGCGCGAAGAATCATTGCATGACTGTATCGCTGCAGATGTCCGAAATCGATCACTCATTTTCGAAAGTGAACAGCCGAGGGGCACTGTCGCAGTGTAAGTGCTTGATTTCAAAGAGGACCCACATTGGCACGCGGATTGCAATCTGTTGGGTATGAACACGGGCAATCCTCATTCCAGCCAGGTCGGCATGGACCGAAAAATAACAACCAAGTCGCGTAAGCCGCTGCTGATTGGCGGTGCAGTCGCAGCCGTTGGCGGGCTGCTGGCCATTGTTTTCTTCACCGATACATCGACGTCTTTCACCCTGGATGGACAACGAATTCGAACCGCGGAAGTTTCTATCGGCATGTATGAGGACTACATACCATTGCGCGCCAATGTCGAACCCGAAAAGACCGTTTATCTCGATGCTATTGAGGGGGGCCGCGTTGAGGCGATCCTCGTCGAAGAAGGCGCTTTTGTTGAGGAAGGCCAGCCGCTGATCGACCTCTCGAATACATCGCTGCAACTTGACGTCATCGCTCGCGAGGCTGAGGTCAGCGAGCAACTCAACAACCTCCGCAACACACAACTGGCAATTGAGCAAAACCGATTGAAGTTGAAAGGCGACCTTATTGAAATTGATTACCAGATTATCCGGTTGACGCGACTGGTCAATCGCTACGAGGAACTGGAAGGCAGTCAGTTTATTTCCAGAACTGACTATGAAAACAGCAATGATGAGCTGGAGTACTGGAAGAAACGCAGGGTAGTTACCGAAGAAAGCCAGGCGCAGGACGAGGTCGTTCGCTTCGCACAGATCGAGCAACTGAACAGTTCGGTCTCGCAGCTCGAAAAGAATTTAACGCTTGCACGTGGCAATCTCGACAACCTGCTGATTCGTGCGCCACGCGCTGGCCAGCTGACATCGATGAATGCCGAAATCGGTGAATCGAAATCACGCGGCGAGCGCCTCGGGCAGATCGATGACGTTGATCGCTTTAAGGCAACCGCGCTGGTTAACGAGTTCTATCTCAACCGTGTACGAATCGGCCAGCAGGCGCAACTGGAAATCAATGGCCGCGATCATCTGCTTGAGGTCAGCAAAATATATCCGGAAGTTCAGGCGTCTCAGTTCGAAGTCGATCTCAGATTTGTTGGCGATGCACCGGCAGACATTCGTCGCGGCCAGACACTGCAGCTGAGACTTGTTCTCGGCGACAGCAACGAACGAGCCGTACTGCTTGCCAGCGGTCCATTTTTTAACGACACCGGCGGCGCGTGGGTTTTCGTCTTGGGCCCGGACAGAAAAACTGCAACACGTCGGCCCGTCCAGCTCGGTCGTCGCAACCCGAGCATGATCGAGGTCGATGGTGGCCTCGTCGCTGGTGACGAGGTCATCATTTCATCGTATGCGAATTTTATTGAGGTCGAGCGTTTGTTTATCGACCAATAAGAACACGAATGACGCGAAATTCAGGAGCGGAACAATGATTAAGATTCACGACCTTTCAAAAGCCTATCGCACCTCTGATGTAGAGACGACGGCCCTAAATCACATCAATCTGGAAGTAACTGCCGGCGAGTTCATCGCCATCATGGGGCCGTCCGGGTGCGGCAAGTCTACATTATTGAACATCATCGGTATGCTCGATTCGCCGGACTCAGGAAGTTACGATTTCCTAGGTGAAAACGTCGCAGATTACAGCGAAAGAAAGCTTGCTGACATTCGCAAAAAAAATATCGGTTTTATTTTTCAGAGCTTCAATCTCGTTGACGAGCTGACGGTCGCCGAGAACGTCATGCTGCCACTTCTTTATCAGGATGTAGCAGTCGCGAAGCGCAGCCAAAGTGTCAGAGAAGTGCTGGAGCGTGTTGGCATAGCGCACCGCGCAGATCACCGGCCACAACAGCTTTCGGGCGGCCAGCAGCAGCGAGTTGCAGTTGCGCGTGCCGTTGTGACGAACCCGAAACTCATTCTTGCTGACGAACCGACCGGAAATCTGGACACAGCCAATGGCGAGGAAGTACTCCAGCTCCTGAATCAGCTTAACGGGGACGGCACGACCATCGTCATGGTCACGCACGATCAGGGACATGCTGACCACGCGAGTCGCGTCGTCAATATGCTCGATGGAAGAGTCCTGTCGGAAAACGTTGTCCGCATGGAGCAAGCAATCGAGGCCCGTCATGTTAAGTAGCTATTTCAAAATCGCCTGGCGGAATATTGTTGGAAATCCGCTTTTCAGCGCCATCAACGTCGTCGGTCTTGCGATCGGTTTGGCATGCTGCATTATTATTACGCTGTTCGTCCGCTACGAGATCTCGTACGACAAACACTGGGAAAATGCTGATCGCACCTACCGTGTGACTCGTGATTTCTTCGGCAACAACCTGAGGCTCGCCAGGGTCGCGCCGCCAATAGCACCGCTCCTGAAGCAGGATTTCGCAGAAGTCGAGGATGCGACAAGAATCCTGCAATCAGAGGCCACAATATCCAGGGGTGACATTCGTTTTCGGGAAACCCAGTTTGTTGTGGCTGATCCAAACGTATTCGATTTTTTCAATCTGGATTTCCTGTCTGGCGATGCCCGCTCTGCACTCGCGAATCCTACCGACATCGTCCTGACGGAACGAGCCGCCACACGTTACTTCGGCAATGAAGATCCAATCGGGCAGACTCTGAACCTGATGAACCAGGTTGACGTTACCGTTACTGCCGTTATCAGGGATCTGCCCGACAACACGCACATGGAATTCCAGCTGATCGGCTCGATGGCTGCGATTCCACTAATGGTCGGCCCCGAGGAGCTGGAGAGCTGGGGCAGCAACAACTATTTCACCTATGTCCGGCTGCCAGGGGGCTATGATCCTGCGAAGCTCGAAGCGCAATTCAACGATTTTCTTGTCAGGCACTGGAGTGAAGATGCCGAGAGCAGTTCTGCACTGGGATTGCAGTTGTTGCCTGATATTCACCTGACGTCGGACCGGGAGACCGAGTGGAGAGTCAATGGCAGCATCGACACTGTCTATACATTTTCAGCGATAGCATTGTTTGTACTGCTGATTGCATGCATCAATTTCATGAACCTGACGACCGCCCGATCAACTCAACGGGCCCGCGAAGTTGGCGTGAGGAAGGTGGTTGGCGCCAGTCGCAGCCAGTTGATTACACAGTTCATGGGCGAGTCAATCCTGCTGACGGCGATCGCCATGTTGCTCGCGGTGGCTATCATTGAAGTCACGCTGCCTGCGTTCTCTGCTTACCTTGAAAAACCGTTGTCGTTTTCTCTTGCGAATCCCGTAACGCTGGGTCTGTTGCTTGTCGGCATAGTAATAGTTGGACTGTTCGCTGGAAGCTACCCTGCGCTTTACCTGTCAAAATTCCGGCCGGTAGAGGTACTGAAAGGTCCTGCCACTGGTACTGGCTCAGCGTTGCTACGAAAATCACTTGTCGTCTTTCAGTTCGCGACATCTATCGCATTGCTGATCGCGACCGGTGTTGTCATGGCGCAAATGAGTTACGCGCGAAATATGGATCTCGGTTTCGATAAGTCGCGGAACCTGACGAGCGAACTACCCTACTTTGTAGATTTGTGGGAAGTTTATGAACCGCTGAAAGCGGAACTGGAGTCGCACCCGGATATCCTTTCCGCTGTTTATTCCTCGCGAGTTCCAAGCATGGGAAATAACGACGGTCAGGGTTACATCGCCGAGGGTGAACAGCTTGTCATGGAGAATTTCCTGGGCATTGCGAACATAAAGATTGACTACCAATGGTTCGATCACTACGACATCGATTTTGTGGCTGGCCGCGCCTTTCGTCAAAATGAAATGCGCATCGAGGAGCCGACCGATGAAAACCCCGTCGTCAAAGCTGTTGCCATCCTCAATGTATCAGCCGCGCGTCGCTTCGGTTGGTCGCCGGAAGAGGCCATCGCGAAGGTGATTCGCTCACCGATGAGTCGCGATCTTGACAAGTTCATCGACCGGACGATTGTCGGTGTGGTTCCGGATATCCATTTCTCGTCGTTGCGTGATGAGATGAAAGCCACTGTGTATGAAGAACCGAGTCCCGATTACGCCCGCAACATCTCCGTCAAGCTGGCGGCCGGCGACCATCGAGCGGCGATCGCACACTTCGAGGAGACCTGGAAAAAATTGTTACCGAACGAACCGATTTTCTGGCAATTTCTGGAAGACCGGTTCGACGCGCTTTACCGGTCTGAAGGACGGCAGGCGCAGATGTTCGGTGTCTTTTCCGCTTTTGCGATTTTCGTGGCGACTCTCGGCCTGTTCGGTCTTGCGTCATTCACAACGGAACGACGCACCAAGGAAATCGGTATTCGAAAAGTCATGGGCGCATCTGTCAAAGACATTATCATGTTGTTGACAATCGACTTCACGAAGCTGGTACTGCTCGCCAACGTTATCGCCTGGCCACTCGCGTATTTCTACATGAAGGGTTGGCTCAGCCGTTTTGTTTATCAGGCGCCGCTCGGTAATTGGGCGTGGTTGTTTTTGGCCAGCGCGGTTGCAGCTTTTTCCGTTGCGTGGATAACGATCGCCTTGCAGGCAGGGCGAGCGGCGACGGCGAGGCCCGTGATGGCATTGAGGTACGAGTAGGAAGTGACGGGGTCGGAATCGGGCTCTGACCCCTTTTAATAAACGGGCTCTGACCCCTTTTAACCCCTTTTACAAGCTCGACAACATCTGTTGCAGCGATCGCGCCGGCGATCAATGCCTGATGAATTTCTCCGCGCAGAAGGCACTGTGAAATACTGTCAGCAACAATCGGATCCGCCTGCCCGGGAATTCCGGCGTCGAGTTCCTGCTTGTCGTGAGTATCCGAGCCGATCGCCGTTATGTGAGTGCCAGGACGCACTTTCCCTGACAAAATCGGAATCGTCGAGGGTGTGGTCGTCACGATCAGGTTACAAGACTCAAGACGTCATAGTCATCGCCCTTGATGTAGCCATACTTGATATGCACGTCGCCGGGCGGGTCCTGCAAAATGAGCTCGCCGACGGGTGGCACGACGGCCTCACCACGACTATAGGCGACGAATCCCTTTTCAATCTCGTCGATCAGGTTGACCGATGGTAGCGCCGCTTTTATTTGATCGAGCGTCAGAATTTGCATCAGGCGATCGACTGAAGGGACTTCTCAATTCTCTGAAACGCGTCTTCCAGCACCGCCCGCTCCTGACCAAACGCAATTCGCAGGTGATGATCCATGCCGAACGAGTCCCCCGCGCCGACGAAAACGCTCGCTTCCCTGCACAACTTCTCCATCAGTTCAGTTGAGTTGATATCCAGGTTGTAGCGAATAAATGAAACGGCCGATGCCTGCGGCGGCGAATAACTGAAAAGGCCATCCTGGCTATTCATCCAATTTTCAAGGATTGGAAATCCATTTCTGATGTAATTCCGGGTGCGTTTTAACAGTCTCGGCCGGACATCTGCCGACAACGCATGTGTTGCCAGTATGTTGCTCAACATGCTCGCGGTGATCGTCGTGTATTCGTGACGGCGCCATAAATCGTCCACCATAGCCGGCGGCCCAACAACCCAGCCGACCCTCAATCCAGGCAACCCATAGGCCTTGCTCATGCTGCCTACCGCAAGAACTTTGTCGTAACGCCCGTAAAATGACTTGGTTTCCGCTTCCTGCAGGCGTTCGGCGCCGCGATAGACTTCGTCCGCAAGAATCCAGGCACCCACGCTGTCTGCAGCAGCAACAACAGCATCCATCTCAGCGTCGGTCATGATGTAACCCGTCGGGTTATTCGGGTTCACCACAGCGATGATGCGAGTCTTGTCCGTCACTTGGGCTTTCAATTCGTCAATGTCCAACGCCCAGCCGTTGTCGGCCTGCATTCGAAACGACTTCACAGTGTGGCCACTGTTTTTGGCAAGGCCCCAGATCTGCTTGTACGTGGGTGTCTGCGTCAGCAGCACGTCGCCGGGACGCATCAACGTCTGCATAATGATGTTGTTCGCCTCGGCTGCACCGACAGTAACAAGCACATTTGGAATAGTGGCGCCCTCGTACAGTCCGGCGATACGCTCGCGGAGCTCGGGATTGCCATTTACATGCGGATAGTTAATTTCGGTGGCCAGGAGATCCGCAAGTCTGCGCTCGTCATCACCCAGCAGCTCGTCCAGCCGTATCGGGTGAACGCCACTCTCTGTCAGATTGATATCAACCTTCTGTTCCCACAGCGATTGAGTATATTCAAGATCAAACGGGGTGAATGACATGGCTCGACTCCTGACGGCTGTCGGCTGGTTTATTGAGTGGGCGATGATAGCAAGAGTGGTGAGGCGAAAGTCATGGTAAATTCCTGTTTCCGGACCGATGGACACATCAATGCGATCGAGTACAAAACTGATGGAGATACTGACAGGATACGCCGCACTGTGTCAGAAACAGTTAGCCTGAACAAAGAGTCCCACTGAATAGCAGAGAGATCCAATGGCAAAAAAGAAAAGCAAAAACGGCTCCGGTGTAAAACGAGAATTCGATTTCATGAGCTTTATATGGCGACTGGCGTCCTCGACCGTGCTGGTTGTGGCCACCTACAACCCAACACAATTTTCGTACTGGAATTGGCTCGTCGTAGCGCGCGGCGCGGACTCCGCTGGCCTTGGACCGGAACATTTCGTCGTTGGCGTTTTGTTGCTGATTGGCTGGGTCATTCTTTTGGCGGCTACCCAGCGATCGCTTGGCTTCCTTGGCCTGATGCTCGGCGGCGCTTTGCTTGGAGGGGTTGTCTGGCTCCTGGTCGATATCAAGGTAATAAACATTGACGACCCGACGGACGCGACGTGGATCGGACTGGTTTGTGTGTCTGTTCTGCTGGCCGTGGGCTTAAGCTGGTCGCATGTCTGGCGGAGACTGACCGGGCAATTCGAGGTCGACGATGATAACTAAACCAATGCTGGCACTCCTGACGGCCATTGTTCTTGGTGGTTGCGCGCAGGATGAAACCCCTGCCTGCATGAACGACGCACCCGGATTTTTGATCTCCAACGTACAGATTATCGATGGCACCGGTTCACCCGCCTTCGCTGCAAGCGCGCGCATACGAGATGGCAGAATCTCTGAAATCGGTTCGCTCGAAGCATGTCAAAATGAGGCTGTGGTCAACGGCGGCGGCCAAACGCTTGCGCCTGGCTTCATCGACACGCACAGTCATGCCGACGGCCTGATATTCGAGCATCCGGACGCGCTGGCTGCGATTAGCCAGGGAATAACAACTGTCATCGTCGGTCAGGACGGAGGTTCGCCATACCCACTGTCTGAATTCTATTCACGACTTGAAGAAAGCCCCCCTTCCCTGAATGTTGCCTCGTATGTCGGTCACAATACGCTTCGCGAGGAGGTGCTCGGTGAAGATTACAAGCGGGTCGCGACTGATGAAGAAATCGCTGCCATGTCAAAAATTCTGGCGAGCGAACTCGAAAATGGCGCGCTCGGTCTGGCAACAGGTCTGGAATATGAACCCGGCATCTATTCCGAAACTTCCGAGGTACTTGCGTTGGCGCACGTCGCTGCGAATGTCGGAGGCCGTTACATCAGCCATATTCGCAGTGAGGACCGCTGGTTCGAAGACGCGATTGACGAAATCATCCTGATCGGTCGTGAGACCGGCATGCCGGTGAAAATTTCTCACATCAAGCTCGCGATGACACGGTTGTGGGGTCGTGCCAACGAAACGATCGCCACGCTCAATGCTGCACGTGCAGACGGCGTGAACATCACGGCGGACATCTATCCCTATGAATACTGGCAATCCACAATGATGGTGCTTTTGCCGGAGCGCGATTTCACAGACCGGGCGGCGATTGAAGAAGTTCTGGAACAGATTGCTCCTGCCGCAGGAATCTGGATGACGCGGTACGAGCCCAGGCCGGAATATGTCGGAAAGCGCCTGACCGAAATTGCGGATCTCCTCGAGGTCGATGCAGTTGACGCATTTACGCACCTCGCGGAGGAAGCTATGCGCTGGGAGCAGGAAAACGGTCGACGCGCCGAGATGATAATTGCGACCAGCATGAAGGACGCTGATATTGATGTGTTGATGTCATGGCCGGAAACCAATATTTGCACCGACGGCGGCCTGCAGGACCTGCACCCGCGCGGCGCCGGGTCGTTCCCGCGCGTGCTGGGTCACTTTGCACGCGACAAAAAATTGATGTCCGTCGAAACCGCGATTCACAAAATGAGCGGCCTGACAGCGGAACACATGGGCTTCACGGATCGAGGCCTGATCAGGGAAGGGATGGTTGCCGACATGGTCTTGTTTAACCCCGACACGGTCATCGACCGTGCGACACCGGAGCATCCGGACACGCTTTCCGAAGGGATCGAATCCGTATGGGTTAGCGGTGAGCTCGTTTACCGGGCCGGCGAGGCTACTGACGCGAGACCGGGCAAGATCATCCGTCGAAACCAGGCCATCTAGTAATTGTGTGGTTGATCGGCAGGATCATCTGGCAGTCCCTAATTTGCTCTTTAGCTCCGCAAGACAGGGGAGTTTGCTATCGGAAATAAAGCGCAGCGCAGCGAGCCATTTCGATAGCAAACTCCCCTGTCTTGCAGCCCACTGCGATTTTTTCTAGCGACTTTTGACCGCCGCGACCGCGAGCTCACCAACTTTCCCGCCAAGTGCCGGCCCTGACACTTCCGTTGAATTGCAAAATACAACAATCGACAGGTTCAGATCCGGATACCGGTTGTAAACAGTGCTGAATGCCACCCAACCACCGGTGTGGCCAATCATAAATTCACCGTTCACCTCATAGACTCCGAGCCCGAAAGCGTAATTAACATTGCGCGGCCCCTCGTCCGTGTATTCAATCGTGTCCGGATGCGGCGTGGTCACCAGTTTGATCAGTGACTCACCGCCTTTGCCAAGCTTGTTATCGTAAAAATTCTGATCCCACTTGATAAAGTCGTCGAGATTCGTGAACACACCACCGTCTCCAACATAGCTCAGGTTGGTCATGAATATTTCCCAGCTGCCGTCGTCCATCCGCTGATAACCGTCTGCCCGATTTCGAACCGGCTGATTGACGTTGTCATTGAACAGCGACGCGTCCATACCGAGGCGACCGAAAATTTCTTCCGCCGCAAACTCACGCAGTGTCTTGCCGCTCACGCTTTCGACAACGTGAGCCAAAAGGAAATACGCAAGGTTTGAATACTCGTATCTGCTGCCGGGATCGTGAATCAAGCCCGCTTTCGCCACCACCTGGTAAAACTCATCGATCGTTGAGTAGTCTTCGTTGCCGAAGCGAAATTCAGAACCATCAGGTTTCCTCAGCGCCTCGTGATCGTAATCACCCATGCCGGCGATGTGATGCACCATCTGCCGAATCGTGACTTCGTGGCCATAGCCCATTAGATCCGGCAAGTACTCATGCACGTCCGCGTCGAGATCGAGTTCACCGCGCTCCGAAAGAATCGCAATCGCCATGGCCGTGAACTGCTTTGAAACGGATCCGGTTCTGAATACCGTTTGAGACGTGATTGGAATTCCGTATTCGAGATTAGCCAATCCGTAGCCGGCCTTGTGAATGTACTCGCCGTTGTGAATGACGCCGGCCGCACAACCGGGACTATTGCCATCAATATCCGCAAAAACCGCATCAATGTCTTCGTTCAGGCCATCGGCCATGACTGCAGAATTGACCAGTACAAACGTCAAGACCGGTGTGGATACGCCTTTCATAACTCAGTTACCCGATTCATAAGTTGCGCGGAGCCCGGCAAACTTCGCAGTCAGATCTGCAAGCCTGTCTGCAGCTTCGATACCCGGAGCCTGATCGGCATTACTCACCATTTCGTAAAGGTAGGCGACCTGGTCGGTTAACATGGGTTGCGGATAAATAACGTCGGCGGTTTTGACCTGGTCGAGCACATCTGCGACCAACAGAAGCCGACTTGCCTCCGCAGGCAGAAGCTCGTCACTCCTGCTTTCGAGTTGCGTACTTTCGTCCGCTACGCCTTTTTCAAACTGCCGAACGTCGGACAAAAGACTGACAACGACCAACTCGAAATCTACCTGTGCGTTGATGTCCGCAAGCGTAGTTCCCTGCGCGAGAACTCGTGGGTCAACAACAAGCTCGAATGTCTGTTCGGATACGACACCTCCGGCCCTCAATTTCAGTGTGTACGCGCCGGGTTTGACCAGGGGGCCGTTCTTGTAGCGATCTTCTTCTTTTTCTGTCCATGCACCGGAATGCTTCATGTCCCATCGAAACCGATTCATCCCGGGTTCACTTGAGAGAGACTGATCGGCGATTACCGAGACCCGGCTTTGGTCCATGTCTTCGACAACTTCATCGGTAACACCCGCCGCGCCATTACCCTCGAAAGTTTTGACGAGCGCTCCGCCTGCATCGAATATTTCCAATATTACGGATCCCCCGTTTTTCTCCGGCAGGTAATAATCGATGACGACTGCCGGTGGGGGATAGTCCGGCACTTTGTTAGCGGTTTGACCGCTGTAGACATTTCGGTAACGAATCGTGTCTTTCGGTTTAAAAAGCAAGGCCTCCTCGCCCGCCAACTGGAAAGCGTTTTGCCGGAGCGTTGAAATGTTATCGAGCACCCAGAAGGATCGACCCATGGTCGAAACCGCAAGGTCACCACGAATAATTTTCAAATCTGTAATCGGCGTTACCGCCAGGTTTTGTTGAAACTTTTTCCAGGTCTTGCCATCGTCCAGCGATACGAACATACCGAACTCGGTGCCGGCAAATAACAGACCCTCCCGAACGGGGTCTTCGCGGACAACCCTCGTCGGGAAATCCGCCGGAATACCATTGCGACCATCTGTCAGTAGCTCCCAGCGGTTTCCGAAGTCTTCCGTTTTGTATAGGTAGGGTTTCCAGTCGCCGAATTGATAACGAAGCACGGCGATGTAGGCTTTGGCGGCATTGTGCGGCGAGGGTTCAACCGCATCGACACGACCACCGGGAGGCAGTCCGCGTGGTGTGACGTTCTGCCAGGACTTTCCATCGTCCTGTGTAACAAAAACCGGACCGTCATTGGAACCTGACCATATGACGCCAGCCTGAACCGGGGACTCACGCAACGAGTAGATCGTGCTGTAGTTCTCCTCGCCGGTTATGTCGCGCGTAATCGGGCTGCCTGCGATGACTTGCTTGTCATCCTCGAATGCGGTCAGGTCAGGTGAAATGGTTTCCCAGGTTTCGCCGTCGTCGGTCGTCCGGTGCACGAATTGCGAGGCCATGTAAACGACGTCCGGGTCGTGCGGCGATACATGAATGGGCGATACACGTTGAAAGCGGTATTCCATGTCCTTCGGATTGTGGCCATAAATGTTTGATGCGCCGATGTGATAACCCTTCTCGGTACCAATACGCTTGTCGAACACAAAAAAACGGCCCTTGCAGTTTGAGTACACAATATTATGGTTGCCAGGCTTCGGTACTCCGGGTCCGGTCTCACATCCACCAGCATCGACGAGCCAGGCCGAAATATCCTGTGCTCGAAACGGTGGCATGCTGGGTGTCGCTACCGTCGTACTGTTGTCCTGTTGTCCTGCGTAAAGCCAGTACGGATACTGATCGTCAACCTCAACCTGGTAGAGTTCTGCAGTCGGCTGATTGAATTGTGTCGACCAGGTCTTGCCACCGTTGTGAGTGACGCTGGCACCGCCATCGTCGCCATGAATGAACAGGTCGGGATTGTCAGGATTGATCCACATGTCATGGCTGTCGCCATGTGGCGGCTGCAATCGTTCCCACGTCTTGCCGCCATCAATCGACTTCATATTTCGCGTCGCCATGGCAAAAACGATATCGGGATTCATGGGATTTACGTCGATGTTTGCGTAGTAGAACGGGCGCGAGCGAATCGATGAATCGTTTGAGACAAGCTCGAAAGATTTGCCCTGGTCAACAGACTTGTAAAGGCCACCCTCGTCATCCGGCGCCTCAACCAGCGCGTATACTATTTTGGAATCAGCCTTGCTGATAGCAAGATCAATCTTTCCGATGAGCCCCTGGGGCAATCCTTCGGTAAGCTTTTCCCAGGTCAGCCCGGCATCGACCGATTTGTACAGACCTCCCTCTTCCTGTGTACCGCCCGAAATAATTGTCCAGGGCTTGCGCTCAGCCTTCCATGCGGTCGCAAAGACAATGTTCGGATTGCCCGGCAATAATTCGACGTCCGAGAAACCGACGGTATCCGAAATGAACAGCACCCGCTCCCAGGTCTGCCCGCCATCGGCGGTCTTGTACACGCCACGCTCTTCATTCGAATTGAATGCCTGGCCGATTGCGGCAATCCAGACGATGTTGTGGTCTGTCGGATCAATCTCTACCGCACCGATGTGCCCCGTGTCCCTGAGACCGACGTGTTCCCACGTGTCGCCACCGTCGATCGATTTGTAAACACCCTTGCCGACGATAACGTTGCTGCGCAGGCCATCCGATCCCGTACCGACGTATACGATATTTGCATCATTCTGGGCAACAGCGATATCACCGATCGAGGGGGTTTCGAAAAAGCCGTCGGAAACATTGTTCCAGGTCGTTCCATAGTCCCCGGTCTTCCAGACACCGCCGCCTGACGCACCAAGATAAAAGGTAGACGGTGCCACAACGGTTCCGGCAACCGCCGTCACCCTGCCGCCGCGGGATGGCCCGATGTTTCGATACTCAAACGCACTGAAGTCCTGGGCGGCCAGGGAGCTGGCAAGCAAGGTCAACATGATCGAAGCCGGCGAATATTTCAGGATATTCATCATTTTTGTTCTCTTATGTAGGCGGGCACGACAAAACATACCATTTCTGCATGTTAAGGAGTCAAGGTCACTGTCCCCCGCGATTATTTCAGATACAGGTCCGCGACCTTGTCTGCAAGCGGCGCTACATCGGGTTCTGCCCGATTGGTCAGGACTATGATCGTCAATCGGTCATCAGGGAACTGCTGCATGTGATTACGAAATCCACTGCTACTGCCACTGTGGTGATACCGTTTGTGGCCATTGTACTCGTCTATACGAAATCCGAAGCCGTAGGTTTCAAGGCCAGGTGTCCAGGACTGCTGCCTCAGCTCTTCTGAGAGGAGGCCGCCTTCATACAATGCATGATCCCACTTCAACAAGTCGTGCACCGAAGAATAGACACCCCCATCACCAAGCACACCGCTCCACGCACTCTGGTCAGTGAACTCAATACCATCTGTCGAAACCGAATACCCATAGGAGCGATTTCTGACAGACGTAACGCCGTCAACGAACGCAACGGTATTCTCCATCTCGAGCGGCCCGAAAATATTGGCGCGCAGAAACTCAGGAAAATCCTGGCCAGATAACTTTTCGACAAGCACAGCCAGAATCGCGTAGCCCGAATTACTGTAGCGGTATTCGTTTCCGGGCGGGAACATCGTGCGTTCAGTCGCGGCAATGATTTCAACCACACCTTTATCAGTTACTTGCTCTGGAAACCGGTCGCCGTAGATCGGCTCATAATCTTCGATTCCTGATGTGTGCTGCAGCAGGTTTCTAATAGTGATTCCACCTGCAAATTCCGGGAATTGGGGAAAATATTCACTGATGGAATCATCGAGCGAGAGCTTGCCCCGATCGACCAGCATCAAGACCGACGTCGCCGTGAACTGTTTCGTTATGGATGCCAGCCGAAAATTGGTCGACGGCTCGACCGGCACACCTTCTTCAACATTTGCCAGGCCATAGCTCCGGGTGAGAATCGGCTGGCCATCCCTGATGACCATGACCGATGCACCGGGGACGGCGCCCGAATAGTCCTGAAATATCTTATCCACTTCCGTACCTGTATCCGCACTACACGCACAAATTGCTGTCAGAAAAATACCCAGAAAAACCGATCTCATGATTGTTCCCGCTCAATCCAGACAGAGTCGAAGAGTGCAGTAATCCGGGCTGCATAACAATTCCGGCCGAAACATTGCCGCCAGCCGTGCCTGTTTTTCGTCGGTTCTCAAGACCGGCCGACAGTCCAATCGACGCAGCTACGGTTGACCGGCGCTGCAGGTAAGCAGTCCTCGTTTCCATTCTCGGCAACTACCTATTCAAGCGACAGATCGAGGCGGGTAGCGTTAAGTGAGAGCAACGGACATTCGCCGAATATGCCGGGGTAATCATCGTGAACGTGTCGGAAACAGAGCAGGCAATCGTGGAATTGGACATCGACCAGCCTGTGTGGGATCGCTGCTTTATGGTCGCGCCGCTGGTCCTGATCGGGACGAAGGATGAAGACGGTTCACTCGATCTTGCGCCCAAACACATGGCAATGCCGATGGGCTGGCAGAATTATTTCGGATTCGTTTGCAGCTCTCGTCACAGCACACACGGCAACATTGCCCGAACAGGCGAATTCACGGTCAGCTACACCAGGCCATCCCAGGTAATTTATGCCAGCCTTGCGGCATCACCGCGCTGTGCCGACGGGCAGAAAAATGTATTGCAGAGCTTCCCTACCTTTCGGGCGAGCAAGGTTGACGGCGAATTTGTTGACGATGCCTACCTGTTTCTCGAGTGTAAACACCATAAGACATTCGATGGTTTTGGTCCCAACTGCCTGATTACGGGGAAGGTCGTTGCGGCCTATGCCCATCCGGACTACATTCGGTCGTCAGAGCTCGACGACCAGGAATTGATCCATGATGCTCCGCTGATGGCATACCTTCCGCCGGGCCGTTTTGCCTCGATCACGCGATCAAATGCATTTCCATTTCCGGCGAAAATGAAGCGGTAGCATTATTATGCGTCACAGTACTGCTGACCGGCTCTTGCATTACATCCGGGGCCAAAAAGCGGCCATGATCGACCTGCTGCGGCACCTGGTTGACGCAGAGTCGCCATCATCTCATCCGGAGGCGCACCGACTTGTTGTTTCAGTACTCACCAGCGCACTGAATGAACTCGGTTTCAGGGTTCGGGTTCTGTGGACCGAAAAGTCGCACGAACATATATACGCCGTCCGTACTGACAGAACCAGGCACCAGCCGGCGCAGCTATTGCTCGGCCACTACGACACCGTCTGGCCTTTGGGCACAGTGGCGAACAGACCATTCACTGTCGATGGCAACGTTATTCGCGGACCGGGCTCATTTGACATGAAGGGTGGCCTCACACAGATCATCTTCGCACTGAAGGCGATTCAGGAGCTCAACCTGCCGCTGCCGATGGAGCCCGTAGTTTTCTTTAACTCGGACGAAGAGATCGGTAGTCGTACGTCGACGAAATATGTTCGGGCACTCGCAAAAAGTGTTGGGCGGGCATTCGTCCTTGAGCCCGCGATGGGCGACGAGGGTTCACTCAAAACGGCGCGCAAAGGTATCGGCCGGTTTACGATCGTTGTTCACGGCAAGGCTGCACATGCGGGCCTGGATCCGGAAGCCGGTGCCAGCGCGATCCTGGAGTTGTCGCACGTCATCCAGGCACTGTTCGCATTGAACGACGCCAGCAAGGGAATAACGGTAAACGTCGGCACGATCGACGGCGGCCTGCAACCGAATGTCATCGCCGCGTATGGCCAGGCGGTTGTTGATGTACGAGTCACGACGGCGGCCGATGGAGACCGAATCGAGAAAGCCATTCATGGAATACAACCCGTGACGTCCGGAGTTCGCCTGCAAATTGAGGGCGGCATTGGTCGGCCTGCGATGGAACTGACACCACGCAACAACGCTTTATGGCTCCAGGCCGCGGGTCTTGGACGAAGGCTCGGACTCAACCTGCAACACGCCCGTGCAGGTGGCGGTTCCGATGGAAATACGACCAGTCAATACACCGCAACGCTGGACGGTCTCGGCCCGGTTGGCCACGGCGCACATGCCGAGCACGAGTTTCTTTACCTTGACAAGACGCTGGAAAGGACCGCGCTGCTGGCATTGCTGTTAGCAGCGCCGCCGAGTCGTGGAGTATCGCCATGACAGTTACATCGATGACCTCGATGACGCGAATCTCTGATCTGGCATCCAATCCCTATGACGTCGCGCGTATCGACCAGGAGTTTTGGGCCAGCGGCGACTACGTTGTCGGCAAGGTTACTGGCGCGCCCCATCGATTTTACGGTCTGGAACTCGCGTCGGGACGAATGGTGCTGGCGCTGCCAGGCGACCTGGTTGCAGGTGCGTTTGGCAATCGCTCAGCGACGCTCGAGGGCGTCGGCAGCTGGGCCGACATTCAGGGCAATGAAATGAACGCAATGACCAGCGGCGGGTTGTTTGGCGCGGTCACATCCATTTCACCACTGTTTCCTCCGACACTGAATCTCAGTTATCAGGGACACATCCTGCGCAACGGAAAGAAGGTCTGTATGTCAGACTTCGCGATAAAGTCGGCGGGTCGCTCGTTCAACGTTCCGACCGTGCTGCTGGTTGGCACCTCTATGTCCGCGGGTAAAACAACAACCGGCCGGCTCGTCGTCCATGAACTCGATCGCATGGAGAAAAAAGTTATCGGCGCGAAGCTGACCGGTGCCGGAAGGTACAGGGATATTTTGAGTTTTCGCGACGCGGGCGCCGAGGCTGTCTTCGATTTCGTAGACGCCGGACTTCCATCTACTGTGGTACCGGAGGCCGATTTTCGCAATGCAATACGCCCTCTCCTGAATCACATCGACAGCCTGAAGCCCGATTTTCTGGTCGCGGAGGCGGGTGCATCGCCACTCGAACCCTATAACGGCGCAGCGGCAATTGATGAATTAAACGGCAACATCAAGTGCACCATACTTTGTGCATCCGACCCGTACGCGGTCGTTGGCGTCGAAAAGGCTTTTGGATTGGTGCCAGACCTGGTGACCGGCCCGGCAACAAGCACATCGGCGGCGATCGATCTTGTACGAAAACTCTCAGCTGTCGAGGGCTTCAACGTATTGGACCCTGAAAGCCTGCCGCGGCTGCGCGAGGTGTTGCAAAGAACGCTCGGTATCTGATCAGTTGCTCATGAACCCGGGCCAACCAGTCGGGTTGCTGCATATCCAATGTAAATTGTGACCAGGATGACCGCCTCTACAGTCCGGATGCCACGTTTCGATACGTAAAGAAAGCCAAGCACGAGAACGGTTGTTACAAGCAGCACTGGCAGATCCACCCACAATACAGCCACTGGCACAATGAGAGGCGAAATTACTGCAGCCAGCCCCGGCACCAGCAAAGTATCAAGCACATTGCTGCCGACGAGGTTTCCGACTGAAAGACCATGCCGTTTTCGTAACAACGCAACGAATGACACCGACAGCTCCGGCAGACTGCTACCCATGCCGATGATGATTGCAGACACTGCGATATTGCTCAGGCCAACCGCTTCGGCAAAACTCGTGGCTGAGGCAACCGTCAATTCCGCGGAAATCAACAACAAACCAAACCCGACTAAAAGAACGAACCAGGCTTTCCAGATCGCGGCATCCGGTTGGTTCTCGCCTTCATCGGGCATCTCGGCGCGCCGGAAAATCAGCACGTAGAGATACGCACCATAGTAAACGCATAACAGGATACCTTCGGTACGCGAGATCACACCGTCCAGGGAGAAGACAAAAACGGCGACAATGCTGCCGACAAGAAACACCGTGTTGCGTGCCAGAAACTTTCGTTGCATCGGGCGATAGCCCAGGAATCCGGCAAGGCCAAACACGAGCGCAAATTGTCCAATTGTGCTGCCAATGGCACTGCCGATAACAATGCCCGAGAGATCCTCGCCCGCCAGACTTCGAAAAGATGCATCGAAAGCGACGAACAGCTCCGGGAGATCAGTACCGATAGCCAGCACCAGCATGCCGAACAATGCATCCGACAAGCGATAACGATCGGCAATGGACATCGCGCCGCGAATCAGCGTTTCCGAGCCCAGCCACAGGCCGGCCAGTCCGCACATCAGTAACAGGAAATCAGCCATATATGATGAATCCGACCTAGCGCGCCTCGTCGGCGCTGATCAGAGTGCTGGCACGAAACATCATGTCGGCAGATTGCAGGATTTTCATTTTCAGTTGTTCGTTAAAATCAGGTCGTTCATCGAGGAATGTTCTTACAGTATGTGCCGCGGTGACAGAGCGGTAATTACCTAGTGTCGTGTCAAGCCAGCGTTTCGGAAAGAAAATGTCTCCGGTCGTCTGAATTTCCTGGAGTAGCTCCAGACTTGGAAGAATGTACTGTTCCGACTCCTCTGTTCTCAGGGGGTGATGAATATTTTCAAGTGCATCGAGCACCCAGGACTCTACGACGCGGTTTTTTTCATCAGAAAGCGACGCGAAGAACTGATTTCTGGTTGCCTCGTCGGGAGACAACGATGGCGCGAGAAACCGGAGCATTCTTTGGTTGTCGGGATTCAGCGTGGTCGCGAGTTGAGCAGCGATGATTTTTTCCGCATCGCCTGGCATCTTGATTGCCAGGTCCTGCGACAGTTCGATTCGGTCATTTTCAGATATCGGCAGATCTTCGATTACACGCGAACCCGACCAGACGTCGTAGACCTTTTCAACTGCATCTGGCGATGTTGCGATATCGGCAAATGCGTCAAAAAAGATCTTCTTGTTGCTGCGTTCCGATTGCAGCGCCATCGTTTGCCACAGCGCAACTTCCAGCAATGGCGCGCGCTCGATTCGGATTTTCTCCGGCAGCACCGTCCAGTAGAGTCTCCTGATCTGCCCAAGCGCCAGGTCCAGGAGCAACTGATTCTTTTCGTCCGTCACGATGTCGTTCAACGCGATGAAATAATCAGAACCACCAACGAGGTCTCGTTCCAGCAGCACCTCATACAGGTTGACCAAAACGGCTCCCTTCTCTACATCGTTCAATTGATCCCAGTGATCGAGAATATCGGGTTCCACAGGAAAAATACCGTAGCCCAGGCCGTCAGCGTTAAATATGAGCCCGGAGTCCGGATGGATGCCGGGATTGTCGAAAACAGTATCAGCAGCGACGGACGAAACCCGAAAGCGAGCAATGTCGCCATTCTCAGCAACGCCGGTAACGCCGAATTTTTGCGGCCATACTCTCCCCGCACCACCGGGATCGATCTGGCTGATCTGCAATCTCCCTGAATCGATCTCCAGCCCACCGGCAAATTCCGGACGCCCGGCAGTGTTCACCCACACGTCACTCCACGCCTTCAGGTCATCGCTCGACTTGCCGTCGAGAATCTCGACGAGCGCTGGCCAGGTCGCATTTCCAAACGCGTATCTCGCCAGATATTCCCGCATGCCCTCGCGAAACAGATCCTCCCCAATCATCAATTCCAACTGCCGCATCATGATCGGCGCTTTGTTATAGATTATTGCACCGTACATCTGGCCTGCTTCGTTCAGGTTTGGCAGGTATTGGCGAATCGGGTTCGCGCCAGCAGTTCGATCAACCGAATAGGCACTCGGGTAATGTTGAATCAGAAAATTCAATTCATGGTTGATATCCGGGAAACCCGGATTGACAATTTTGTCGGCCATGAAGTTTGCAAACACCTCCTTTGTCCAGACGTCGTTAAACCATTCCATCGTCACAAGATCACCAAACCACATGTGTGCGGTTTCATGTGCGATAAGCCCTGCCCTGCCGAGCAATCGCGTGTCCGAAGGCGACTCGTCAAGAAACAGACCATCGGCCCGGTATTGAATCGCACCAACGTGCTCCATACCGCCATACTGAAACGCAGGTATCAATGCAAAGCTGAACTTCTGATACGGATAATCGATATCCGTATAATCTTCGAGCCAATCGAGTGCGGCAGCGTGCAAATCGAAAATGTCTTCAATATTTCTTGCTACCTTTTCTTCATCTGTCTCCCGATGAAGCATGACCATCGATCGGCCCCGCACTTCGCGCTCGACCGTTTCGAATTTCCCGGCAACGAACGAGAACAGGTAAGAACTGATCAGGTCGGAGGTAGCGAAGCGAAATTCGGTTCGCACGCCCTCCTCAACTACAGATTGGACCGATGCATTGGACATCGCCGTCCAACCCGCGGGCACAACCAGAGTAAGGTCGTAGGTTGCCTTCAAATCGGGTTGATCGAAAAGAGGAAACGCTGTGCGTGCCCGGTCTGGTACGAACAATGTGTACAGGAATTCCGGGTTTCGATTCAGTGAAGTCGATCCGGCGATAAATTCGATTTCTATCTGGTTATGCCCGATCACCGTTTCGTGCACCGGAATGACGATGTGTTCGTTTTCGAACCCGTAATTCGATTTAGAGTCGTTAACGATGACGCTGGAGACGTTGCCTGCATCCTCGCGAAAATCGAGTTGTAGCGGAGCCCTCGTGTCACTGAGTTCAAAGGAAATAGAAACGAATCCGGCCACTTCTGCTTCCGGATCTTCCGGAATTGAAAAGCTTAGATCGTAGTCGAGGTCGGAAATGGTTGCCGCCCGGTACCGGGCGAGCTCAATTGACACACCACGCACTATTTCCGGGCCGCGCTCCGCGCAGGCAACGAAGGACAGAATCGGGATCAGAAAAATGGTCGGTAGGATGTACTGTTTTATTATTCGAATCATCCAGGTGCACACCGGCGCGCAGTCGTCCTGGTGACGCTACTGACTTCGACGATCGAAGTCAAAACCTCGTTATTCTTCTCAAGCTAAGTGATATCTTTGGAATCGAGCCATCAGCATGCTGTTGCGTGGGCTACACTGCTTAACGAAGAAACAAAACAGGAGATTCAAATGAAATTTGTCCGAATCACGATGGGCGGTCTGCTCGTTTTATCGGCGGCGCTGGCTGCTGCAGCCGCGAATCCGTATGCAGGCACAGCCGGTTGGGGAAACATTGGTCGAGCGTGGGGATCAACCAGCGCTGTTTATACATCACCTGACGGAACTGTGTGGGTGGCCGAACGCTGTGGTGAGAATACATGCGTTGGACATGAAGACCTCGATAACGTTTTTCACTTCGATTCCGACGGTAATCTGCTGAACAGTTTTGGCGCCGGCATGATCGTCTGGCCGCATGGAATCCATGTCGATCGAGACGGCAATGTCTGGGTAACGGACGCCCGTGGACATGAAGGCAGGGGACACCAGGTCCACAAGTTTAGTCCCGACGGTGAGTTGCTCATGAGCCTTGGAAAAGCCGGTGTCGCCGGCGACGGCATGGATGAATTCAACCAGCCATCGGATGTACTCGTAGCGCCCGATGGCAGCATCTTCGTGGTCGACGGTCACGGTGACGAGGGCAACAACCGCGTCATGAAATTCAATGCCGACGGTGAGTTCGTCAAAACCTGGGGTTCGACAGGCAGAGAGTATGGCGAATTTCGCGACCCACACGCGTTGGCAATGGACTCGACCGGACGGCTCTTCATCGGTGACCGGGCGAATAATCGTATCCAGATATTCGACCAGGAAGGTAATCACCTCGAGACCTGGACGCAGTTTGGCCGGCCGAGCGGCCTGTTCATCGATCAGAACGACGTTCTCTACGCTGCGGACTCCGAATCGAATACGACCTGGGGAATGAATCGCGGCTATGCACGCGGAATCTACATTGGCAGCGCGTTCGATGGCTGGGTCACTGCGCACATTCCGGATCCTAATCCGGATCCTGATAATGCAGGCACCACTGCTGCCGAGGGTGTCGCTGTCGATCGGGACGGCAATATCTACGGCGCGGAAGTCGGACCGAAGCAGATCGTCAAATATACCCCTCGACGTTAGCCCTATATTGGGTCGTTTATTGGGTCAGAGCCCGTTTGCCAGATATGGGCTCTGACCCCTTTTGCTGTTTCATATCCTGACCTGTCGTTCTACATTGTGAGATAGTCTGTAGTTCCGCATGACCCGCATTCGTTAGAATTCCCGTTCAATCAATTGCCTGGCCTGATCTGGCGCAACTTACCTGTTGACTGGAGCCCGCTGTGACGATCGATAATTTTGTCGAAATCACAGCCCCGCTACTCGCGCGAAACGCAGCGGCGATAGCTGGAACAATATGAGCACAGGTACTTAGAGAGCCGGCGGCCCGCGCAATCGATACAACGCACAAACTGGACAGACAGATGACAGATTACGACGACAGCGGGGACGACATTGTCCTGGCAGACCTTTCGGACGAGGAACTCGTCGAACAGATGTTCGACGATCTTTACGATGGTCTTGCCGATGAAATTCGAGACGGTACCAATATCCTGCTGGGGCGGGGATGGGACCCCAGCAGAGTGCTTGACGATGCGCTGGTCGGCGGCATGAATATTGTTGGCGCAGACTTTCGCGACGGTATCCTGTTCGTGCCGGAAGTGCTGCTCGCCGCAAATTCAATGAAAGCCGGTATGGCGATACTAAGGCCGCTCCTGGCCGAAACCGGTGCGAAGCCCGTAGGTAAAATGGTGATCGGTACTGTCAAAGGCGACATCCACGATATCGGCAAGAACCTCGTTGGCATGATGATGGAAGGGGCCGGGTTTGAGGTAATCGACCTGGGTATCAATACCGACGCTGACGCCTATATCGCAGCCCTCGAGAGAGAAAAACCGGACATTCTGGGTATGTCCGCTTTGCTGACGACGACGATGCCGTACATGAAAGTGGTTATCGATACGATGAAAGAACGAGGTATCCGAAACGACTACATCGTCATGGTCGGTGGCGCACCACTCAACGAAGAGTTCGGTCAGGCCGTCGGTGCAGATGCCTATTGTCGGGATGCCGCCACCGCCGTTGAAGTAGCCAAGAGTTTGGTTGCTCAACGACGCGCGATGTAACGAACGAAATGGCTGCCGGTGCTCTGGTCATCGCGTGCGGTGCGCTGGCGCGGGAACTGGTCGAGATACTGCGCCGCAACGAATGGGAGCATATTCGCATTCAATGTCTGCCTGCCGAATTGCACAATCGACCGGAACGAATACCGGACGCTGTTGCGGCAACCATCGAAAAATTTCGTGACGACTATACGAATATTTTCGTCGCCTATGCAGACTGTGGCACTGGCGGTCGGCTCGACAAGGTTCTCGAAAAATATGATGTTGAGCGGATCCCCGGCGCGCATTGCTACGAGTTTTTCACCGGCGCAGACGCTTTCAGCGAGTTTGCCGAGGCCGAACCTGGCACGTTTTACCTGACTGATTTTCTTGCGCGGCATTTCGATCGACTGGTCGTTAAGGGACTTGGGCTCGATCGGCACCCGGAACTCAAAGATCAGTACTTTGGCAACTACAGAAGGCTCGTGTTTCTGGCGCAGTCTGAAAATGAAGACCTGGCGGCGCTCGCCAGGGGGCATGCAGAATTTCTCGGTCTCGAATACATCGAGCACCGAACCGGACTACAGCTCGTCGAGAATATCATCAGGGAGCAGGTCATTACCTGGCAGAACTGACCGGCATTTATCAGACCTACAACAGAGATCAAAGAAATGACCCATACGGTAATCAGCTCTGCCAACAAGAAAGTCATCAAGGGACCCGATGTCAATTGTTCCGTCTGGATTCACTCCGGTCGCGGAACGAATTCCGGGCAGTCGCCGCGGACCGGGCGATGCGGTAACAGGCGGCGGCTCGCCGTTCACGGTTAGTTGTGATGACAAAACCATATCAACCGCTGATAGTCTTTTCCCCGTCCGGAAAGCGTGGTCGTTTTCCTGTGGGCACTTCTGTCCTGCACGCGGCGCGAAGTCTGAATGTTGATCTCGATTCTGTCTGCGGTGGCCGCGCAATGTGCGGCCGCTGCCAGGTGGTCGTGACGGAGGGAGAGCTGGCGAAACACGGAATCGATTCGCAACTTCAAAATCTGACCGCAAGAGGGGAGACGGAAGCGCGGTACTCCGCGCGCAGGAACCTGGCCGCCAACAGGCGCCTGGGGTGTCAGGCGACATTGCTTGGAGATGTCGCAATCGATGTGCCTGCTTCGAGCCAGGTTCACAAGCAGGTCATCCGCAAACCCCATGAAGCGCACGACATCGAGATCAACCCGGAAACACATTCCTATTTTGTCGAAGTTGCGGAACCTGACATGCATGACCCGAGTGGCGACCTGGAACGTCTGATAGCGGCGCTCGGGCGCGACTGGGACCTTAAGAACCTGACGATTTCGTTTGCCGCGCTGCAAGGATTGCAGGCAACTTTGCGAAAAGGCGACTGGCAAGTAACGGCTGCGATCAGAACCGATGGTGAAATCGTATCTGTCTGGCCCGGACTTAAGACCCGACTTTATGGAGTCGCCATCGATATCGGCTCTACCACTATCGCCGCACATATTTGCGATCTGGCCAGCGGAGATGTGCTCGGCAGTGCCGGGCAGATGAATCCACAGATTCGATTCGGCGAAGACCTGATGAGCCGGGTTTCCTACATCATGATGAACAAAGGCGGCGAGAAAGAACTGACGTCTGTTGTCCGTGAAGCGCTCAACAATCTCATCGGGGAAGTTGTCGCCGGTGCCAAATTGCAGCTGGACGAAGTCGTCGAAGTCGCGATCGTTGGCAATCCGATCATGATGCATCTTGTGCTTGGGCTGAATCCCGTTGAACTGGGCATGGCGCCATTCGCGCTGACCAGCGACGCTGCGATGCGGATTCCGGCAAGAGACATTGGATTAACCATCAACGGCGGCGGCTATGTCTATGCCCTGCCCTGCATTGCCGGCCATGTCGGTGCGGATGCGGCGGGCGTTTTACTCGCAGAGGCACCCTATGAACGCGACGAAGTAT
Organism: Pseudomonadota bacterium; assembly: GCA_027621915.1. GTDB lineage: Bacteria > Pseudomonadota > Gammaproteobacteria > Steroidobacterales > Woeseiaceae > SZUA-117. The sequence goes on along the minus strand of JAQCAD010000008.1, from coordinate 9,552 downwards.
CCCTGATCGTCGACGTTGGCACGAATGCGGAGATGCTGCTCGGAAATCGCAACAGAATTCTGGCTGCGTCTAGTCCAACCGGACCGGCGTTTGAGGGTGCACAGATCAGCGCTGGTCAGCGCGCTGCCCCGGGCGCCATCGAACGAGTCAGGGTTGACCCGGAAACGCTCACGCCAAAGTACAAGATCATCGGCTGCGACCTGTGGTCGGACGACCCGGCATTCATGGATTCGATACCGGCGTGCGGTGTCACTGGTATTTGTGGCTCAGGAATTATCGAGGCAATTGCCGAGTTGTTTCTCGCCGGCGTTATTCGTGCCGACGGCACGATAGCGGCGGACGCCACAGAGAGATCAGACCGGGTCAGGGCCGATGGCAGGACATTCTCCTACACTCTTGTACAAGGTGAGCCCGGCATCAGTATTCAACAAAACGACGTCAGGGCCATTCAGCTTGCCAAGGCAGCGTTGTACGCGGGCGCGCGGCTGTTGATGGAAAAACTCGGAATCGAAAAGGTTGATCGCATCCGGTTGGCCGGGGCATTTGGCGCGCACATTGACGTCAAATACGCGATGGTTCTCGGGATGATCCCCGATTGTAAGCTGGACATGGTTTCTTCGGCCGGAAACGCAGCGGGCACGGGTGCTCGCATCGCATTGCTTGATAGCAAATCGAGAGTGCTGATCGAAACACAAACGCGCAACGTCGAGAAGATAGAAACAGCAGTCGAGGTGCGCTTTCAGGAACACTTCGTTGCCGCGATGGCAATACCGCACGACATTGATAGATTTGATGAATTACAGAAGGTCGTGAATCTTCCGGCGCGCAGGAATCAGAACGAAGCAACCGGGCGACGGAGAAAGAGGCGATGAGGCGACCGGAAACTGACACGGAACGTCGCGTTCTGATACATGATCTGCGAGAAGCCTACATGGAAGTCTTTCCCTCGCCGGATATTGAAAAGGAACTTGCGATTTTAGAGCCCAATTCATATGTGGCAGTGACGTGTTCGCCCACGAAGGGTGTTGACGATACACTGGATATGACAGAACGACTGATCGGCTCCGGTTTTCGTGTCGTGCCACACGTTGCTGCCAGGAATGTTCGTGACATGAGCCACCTGCGCGAGATCATGCGGCGACTGGACAGTCTCCGGATCGAAAGCCTGTTCGTACCGGGCGGGGACAGACCAAGTCCGGAAGGCGAGTTCACAAGCGCATGGCAGCTGCTTGCAGCTATCGATGAAGTTGGTCACGACTTCAAGGAAATCGGCGTTGGCGCGCACCCGGAAGGACATCCGGACGTCGATAACGAAACCCTGTTTCGCGAACTGGAGAAGAAACAATCTCTTTGTACATACATGGTGACGCAAATGTGTTTTGAAGCGGACGTTCTCGGATCCTGGTTGCGCGATATGCGGTCACGAGGAATCCACCTCCCGGTCTGGATCGGCTTGCCCGGTGTAATCGATCGGGGCCGGCTGATAAGAACGTCTCTTAGAATCGGCGTAGGCGACTCGCTGAGATTCCTCCGCAAGAAATCTCACGTCGCAGCACAATTGATGAAATCGAGCATTTACAATCCCGATGAACTCGTACTGAATCTCGCCAAATACCAGGCGGACCCGACAAATAAAATCGCTGGCTATCATCTGTTTTGTTTCAACCAGGTAGCGACGACCGAGAAATGGCGACACGAATCCCTGGAGGCGCTCCGGTGAGCAGACGCGGACATCGACAACGTCGCGATGTCAATGCGGTTCGCCAGCTGCCCTGGCAAACTGTCCGCAACCCGTTCGCACCGATCGAATCGCTCAGCGCCGACCAGGTTGAAAGTATCATTGGCGCTGCGCTCACGATCCTTGAAACAAAGGGATTCCGTTTTCTGCAACAGGAAAGCCGGGGAATTCTGAAGGGAGCCGGTGCGGACACTTCTGATACGGACGGCATGGTCAGGTTTGACCGCGACCTGGTAACCGAAATGCTTGCACACGCGCCGGCCGAATTCGGGCTCAGGGCCCGCAACCCCGAACGCAATCTGCACATTGGCGCCAACAGCATCGTTTTCACAGCAGTTGGCGGGCCGGCATTTGTCAGCGATCTCGACAAGGGCCGCCGCCCGGGAAATTATGCGGAAATGTGCGATTACCTGCGGCTGATACAGAGCCTGAACATCATCCACCAGGAAGGAGGCGGATGTTTCGAGCCAATGGATTTGCCACCGGAATCGAGACACCTTGATCTGCATCTCGCCCAACTGACGCTGATGGACAAGAACGCGCAAGGCGTCGCACTCGGCCGGGCAAGAATCGTCGACGGACTGGAAATGACCAGCATTGCACTCGGCATCAAACGTGAGGAACTGCAACGCGAGCCTGCTTTGCTCGCAATCGTCAATACGAATTCGCCGATGCAACTCGACATTCCGATGACAGAAGCGGTGATTGAGCTTGCCCGCTCACTGCAGGTCACTTGTATCACGCCATTTACGCTGGCTGGGTCCATGAGTCCCGCAACGCTTGCTGGAACACTGGCTCAACAAACGGCCGAAGTTCTGGCCGTCGTAACTCTGGCGCAAATCGTGCGACCGGGTGCGCCGGTCATGTATGGTGCATTTGCGTCGAATGTTGATATGCAAAGTGGTGCACCGGCCCTCGGCACGCCCGAATACACGAAGATGGCATTTGCCAGTGGCCAGCTTGCACGCAGGCTTGGCATTCCGTTTCGCTCCAGTAATACGACAACGTCAAATTGTGTTGATGCACAATCAGCGTACGAAAGTCAGATGTCGTTATGGGGCGCGATCATGGGGCACGCAAATCTCGTCAATCATGCCGCTGGATGGCTGGAAGGCGGTCTCACCGCCTCTTTCGAAAAACTGATCGTCGATGCAGAGATGTTGCAAATGATGACCGAGACGCTGAGACCTATCATTGTTAACGATGACGAGCTCGCGCTCGAGACAATCGCCGAAGTTCCACCGGGTGGCCATCATTTCGGCACAGCACACACACTTGCCAGATATGAAACCGCGTTCTACGCGCCTCTTGTCTCCAATCGACAGAATTTTGAGGCGTGGGAGGAAGCCGGCTGCATCGATACCGCATCGCGTGCCAATACGATATGGAAGGCGCTACTCCGCAATTATGAAAAACCGCCAATAGACCCTGCGATAGAAGAAGCACTGTATAGTTATGTAGCCAAACGTAAAGAAGAAATAGCCAGACTTATCAATTAGGGAACTCCGATGCGTCCGACATTAACCGTCCTCAGTGACGAGCAGATTGACAAAATCCTGACCGAAGCCAAGCGTTTGATGTCCGAGGTCGGAATGGAAATCCGCGGCCAGACGATGAAGCAACGCCTGCAGGACCATGGTTTAAAGACCGACGCCAGCGGTAAGAGAATATTGTTCCCTGCTGATGTCGTTGAGAAGGCTATCGCAGACGCGCCATCGTCCTTCACGTTATTCAATCGTGATGGTGGCGCATATACAGAAATTGGCGGGAATAACGTCCACTACGTGCCTGGTTCCAGCGGCCTGAAAATTCTTGATCATCGAACGGGCCGGACACGGCTTGCTAACTCGACAGATTTCATCGAGTACGCCCGGCTTTGCGACGGCCTCGACAACATCGCTTACCTGGCGACCGCTTTTTCAACCAACAAAGACATCGAGCCGCAGGTATCAGATGTGTGGCGTTTGTACATGACACTGACAACGTCCAAAAAACCGGTTGTATCAGGCGCGTTCGGCGAACATGGCGTGCCACGTATGGCCGACATGATGCAAATGTTCCGCGATGACCGGGCAGACCTGATCGCTAGGCCGATGTCGATATTTACGATCACGGCGACCGGCAACTTCCGCTTCGGCGAAGATTCCTGCCAGAACCTCCTGGATTGTGTCGAGGCCGGGATACCGGTCGAGATCGTCCCGGTCACGCTTATGGGTCTCATCGCACCGGTGACGCTGGTCGGCGCGCTCGTTTTTCACTGTGTCGACGTACTAACCGGTATTACGATGGCCCAGATTATTCGCCCGGGCGCGCCGGTGCTCTTCGGTGGCGCTCCGGCCACTTTCCACATGAAGGCGGCGAGTTCTCCGATGGCGGCGATCGAAGCGCAGCATCTGAACGTTGCGTATGTAGGCATTGCAAAAAAACTCAAACTACCAACACAGGCCTATATGGCACTGTCGGACGGCAAGTTTCTCGACGCACAGGCGGGCGGAGAAACTTTCTCCAGTGCCCTGCTTGCAGCGATCGCTGGTGTGAACTCGGTCTCCGGACCTGGAATGCTCGATTTCGTTCTGACCTTCAGCCTGCCGAAACTGGTTTTCGACAACGAGGTTTGCGGCCAGTCACTGCACTTCATACGCGAAATAGAGGTACTGGACGACCTGCCGGTTGCCAGCCTCGTCGACGACCTGTTGAGAGACGATCATCTCATTACCAGTCCGCACACGTTGAAACACTGGCCAGACCAGCTATACCTGACTGATCCGGTTATCGATCGCGAGAACCGTGAGAGCTGGGAGAAAGCAGGAAGTAAGGATTTGAACCAACGTGCCATTGATGGCGTTGAAGAACGACTCGCCGCCTACCAGGCGATTGAAACGGATCCGGCAATCGACCAGGCGATGCGCAGGATTGTATCCGCCGGATTTGTCAGCCAGGAAAAATTGCCGGTGCTGCCACCGGCACCTGCGACGCAGGCACCGAAAGCACAGGCCGGTCGACGAGGCCGTGAGGGGCGAAGGCGCGGCCGGTCCTGATAGCGGCGGCGCCGTTCCCGTCAGTAGACAGTAGCCTGTGCCACGTTATCGATCCTGAAACTGACCAACTCGATTGGTCCGCGTGTGACGCAGAGAGAATAGTATTCCCGGACTGCGGTTTCTTTGGATCCGGAGTAGATCAATGTGTTGATCCTGAACTGCTGCTCCGCGATGTTCTTCCGCTCCTCGGCGACTGTATGCACCACTCGCGTCGCCTCACCATAGTTCGCGCGCTTTCTTATCTCAGCGACACAGATCTGAATTTCCTTGTCCTTGCTTCCTGCATGCCGGTCTGTCGATGACTCGGAAACCGTCGGTACGGCGAGTGACAGTAAAGCCAGCACCAGAACTGCCAGTCGGATGTTATTTTGAATAGCCATGTCTTGTATTCCTCGGATAGTGAGATCAACCGGGGACGACAATAGATACAACGAACGGGACTTTCTCGCCGATTCCCGCGAGCGTTAGCCGATTTCGAAATCGGCGCGATTTATTTGGAATCGGCGACTCCGGAGCCAATTTTTTGCTCGCGATATGCGGTGGGCGTCAGATCGGTCGAGGCCTTGAAAGCACGATTGAAAGGACCCAGCGAGCCATATCCGAGATCCAGGGCGATCGTCAGGACGGGTACTCTGGCCATGACTGGATCAGAAAGTTTTCGTTTGGCCTCATCGATCCTGTAACTGTTCAGGAAAGCGGAGAAATTTCGAAATCCCAAGTGAGTATTGATCAGTCGCCGGACATGATGCTCCGGATAGCCAATCTGCGTCGCCAACGCCGTGATCGTCAGGCTGGTCTTTCGATATGCGCCTTCTTTCATCAAGGTTACAAGTTTTTCATTGAGAATCCGGTCAGCCGCACTGAGCGAGACTTTACTTTCCCTGGATTCAACGCGACACAACTGACTTTGCAGAGGAAAGAATTCCTCGCTCAATTTCAACATAGGTATGGCAAGACCCATCGTCATACCGCCTATTGAAAGGACACTTAGCATCGACAACCAACCCGGCGCGGGGGAACTGCCCACAACAAGTTCCGCAATCAGCAAGGCGATAGCCAGCAGAGAGACCAGGACGACGAAAACAACTCGAAAACGCCTGCGGCGTTCCAGAAGATCATCAGGTCGCCCGGTTGCGGACAGCCACAAGGCATTAATGACGATGACCAGCGAAGTGAGGCGTGAAAAAATGAATGCGGATTCAAACAGCGACTCACTGATCCGCTCTTCGGCTACGAAAGCGACCCAGACGACCAGCCCGATAGCGACAAAGAACGTCAACAAAAATACATTCGGCAACGGAGAATCGAACAGCGTTTTTGCGAAAGCCCAGAGAAAATACGGTACGGCGACCGCGAACAGCGCCGCCAGCGGAAAAAGACCGGGCACAGACTCACGAAGGATCGGATCAGCGGTATACAAATGCGCAGCCACGCTTATCATCAGCAGCGCGCCACTGATTCGCGCACTTTTGCTACCAGATCCAAAGAGAAAAATTAACGCGATCAGCAACTCCTGTCCGATCACGATTAGCCTCATCGAAATTTCAAATTCGTGCATGTACGTCTCAACCTGATTCGAGCACTTTGACGAGCTGACTATTCCAAATTATGGCGTCCCAGCTGTTCACGTTTAACAGAATCGCATACCTGATTGAGTATTTCTGCCGCCCCCGACGCCGTGGCCGGCAATGATTGATTGAAGTCAGCCACGAGCCTGCGCCGGATATCGCGTAACAGGTCACTTTCCGGAATCCTGTACGAAAGACTACCGAGAATGCCTTCTTTAAGTTGCGGCGCAAGATCGTACGCAACCTCCTGATAGACGTTTGCCGGATGCAGCCAGCCTCTCTCGGTAACATCGAGTGCATCATAGTCTTCCTGGCCGATCCACCCCAGACCAACGGGGCCACCGAAAAGCCTGCTCCGGATCACGCCGTGCTGCTCCAGGGCAAACAGCCGGCCATGCAAAGCCGCCTCATAGAACCAGTAAGCCGCGTCGTTCAATGCCAGGCCTGCCGTTGGCGACAGCTGACTGCCTGGAACGAGGAGATCGTGAATCTGATGCCTTGCATTCAACCATTCGAGGGCCATCGACTCGTTCGTCGCGTAAGCGCGCATCACGGCTCTTGCACCCATAATCACCATGGCCGCGGAATCACCCTGATCCACGAAACCCTGAAGCGTAGCCCCATCGAAACTCGCATATGAATCCAGTGCTGGTCCGCTCGACGAAACCGACTCCATACGCTGCGCGTCCTGGAGCAGTGCTGGCAGACTCTCCAGCTGACTGAATGTCAGACAGCCAGGCTTGTCCAAGAGGTCCGCGGTACCGTATTCGGGCACAGCTTTTTTCTCATCGGCGTTTTTCGGCAGATCCTGAATCTCCGGAGCTGTCGTCGTCGACAATGGCTCGCCAGGCACTGGCTCATTGCTGCTTCGGAACAAGAATCCGATTGTCGCCATCGCGAGCAAAACAAGCAGCACTGAAATCGTGATCAGTCGCACAACACACGACGTATCGCAGCAATGTCGCCCGGTCCCGTGCGACAGCAGCCACCGATCAGTTTCGCGCCGGCGTCCCGCCACGCCGATACGTTAAAGTCGTTTTCAAAATCGCAGGTAGCACCCGACCAGGTTTTGTCATCTGCATGATAAGTCTCTCCGGAATTCGGATAGACAACAATCGCCTTGTTCGGGGCGGCAGTTTTCAGGATCGGGATCAATGCAGCCACGAAAGCCGGTGGCGTGCAGTTGATGCCGACTGCAAGCACGCGTGGATGATCGGCAAACATGACTACCGCGTCTGAAAGTTTCGTACCATCACAAATGTGCTCCCGGTCCCGGCATGAAAAGGAGATCCACGCGGGCGTTTCAATATTGATCAGCAATTCACAAAGAACCCTCGCTTCCATGATGTTTGGAATCGTTTCGCAGGCGAGCACATCTGCACCGCTTCGATCCAGGAGCCGCAATCTTTCAGCATGAAAATCTCGAAGATCCCGTTCTGAAACACCGTAGTCACCGGTATATTCGGAACCGTCCCGCATAATGGCACCGTACGGTCCGATACTCGCCGCCACCAGGGGCTGCCGACCATCGTGTGTGTCCGCCACGAATCGCCGTCGCGCTTCAATCGCCAGTTTGACGCTTAGCACCAGCAGCCTGTCCGCTTCTTCCGCCGTTTTTCCCAAAGATATGAACCCTCTGCGGCTCGCCTGGTAACTCGCACTGATGATGCAGTCAGCGCCGGCGTCAAGGTATGCCCGATGCGCATCAATGATCGCTTGCGGGTCGCTATCCAGAAGCTTTGCAGACCATACCGCTCCACTGATATCGAAACCCATGGCCTCCAGTTGCGTTGCGAAACCTCCGTCCAGAATAATGGTCCGGTCTCGTCTCAACGCCTGCTCAAATTTGTTCATTGCCTGTCCGCACTGCCATACTTGCCATCCTGAGCAAACCAATGATCAACAATACTATGATAAATCGCCGTGAGTTTATGTCCGCGATCGGAGCGGTCGGCCTCGCATCCACCACCACATCCGCCCGTGAAAATCTCATAAAGCCGCCGCGGCTGCGGTCCGGCGACAAGGTCGGCCTCGTCAGCCCGGCTACGGCGGCCTTTGAAACGGAAGCGACAGAGATCTGGGTCGATGCGCTCGAGTCGCTCGGTTTCAAAGTCGCGTTGGGCGAAAATTATTACGACCGGCACGGCTATTTTGCTGGAGAAGATGCAGCCAGGGCGAGCGATATCAATACATTCTTCATGGATGCAGACATAAAGATGATTTTTGCGCGTGGTGGCTGGGGTGCCCCGCGATTATTGCCATTGCTGGATTACGAACTGATTCGGGAAAATCCGAAAGTCCTGCTTGGCTATAGCGACGCGACCGCATTGATAAACGCCGTGCATGCAAAAACGGGGCTGGTTACGTTTCATGGCCCTAGTCCACTTAATAATTTTTCGGCCGAACACTTTCGACGCGTCATCATGAATGGCGAGCAATACACACTAAACAATCCTACGTTCATTACCGAAAACTCACTGGTACAGACAGAGAATCGAATTCGGACAATCCGGGGCGGCAAAGCCAACGGTAGAATTCTCGGCGGGAATCTTTCATTGCTGACCGCGGTGACCGGCTCAGGATATCTACCCGACTGGGACGATTGCATCCTGTTCATCGAAGATGTCGACGAGGCTGTTTATCGCATTGATCGGATGATGACGGAGCTGTCGTTGGCGGGTGTGCTCGGGAAAATCCGTGGATTTGTATTCGGACGGTGCACGGAATGCGAGCCGGGCAGCGGCTTCGGCTCGCTGACGATGGAAGAGATGCTCGCCGAGCATGTTGCACCATTGGGTATTCCGGCATTCAGCGGCAGCATGATCGGTCACATTGACGAACAGTTCACGATCCCCCTCGGTATCGATGTTGAAATCGATGCCGACGCCGGATCTATCCGGATGTTGGAGTCCGGCGTCATTTAGAAACCGGGCCGGATGTGAACACAAGAGGGCGCGGTGCAACTAAGCCCGGTGATGCTGGTCGATATTTCCTTGCAAATCGGTATATTAGGCGGCCCCCCGCAGAACACCGGCCAGCGGCAACCACTGCGAATGGTTACCTGGCGTTGCGATTCGAACCAACTGCTAAATTAATGGAACAGAACAAGGAATTCCGATCATCGCCATGCAACTAGTTCGTACCTGTCCAGAATACCGTGAAATTGTCGGTGTTGCGGCATGATTGCGCTGCGAGGTTGGTGCGATTT
>JAQCAD010000044.1 GCA_027621915.1 Pseudomonadota bacterium | reverse complement strand
CTGCTTGGTAACAAACCATTTCAACCTGATACGCCGCCTTTTTCAATTCAGCCAAACACTACTTTCGAGCATAGCTCCTAGATGTAGTGAATTAACTATTTCACATCAGGGTCATTTTTTTGTCACTGAATTTAAAGGAGTTTTTTCAGTATATCTGATAACTAATTGATTTTTATAATATAAGTACTATAGAAAAAAAACACCAGAGGTCTTGACAGTCGCTAACGGCAGGCATAATCTTGACCCTCAGCAAGCACTACATCTTGTGCTTGATATAACGAGAATCAGACGCCAGTTTTGGCTCTTGTCGCTCAAAGATTGAGCTGCGACAAGCGGGAAACTTTTCGCTCATTGATTTGGGTGAAGTGTTGGGGAATTAGGGGTCTCCTCAGGGAATTCAGGGAGAAAAGGACCACATGAAGTCCGCGGTAAATTTTCAAGCGCATTCTGTAGCCGAAATTACGTTTCAACCGGCATCGCTCGACATCTGGAGCACGAAATACAGACTTTGTGCCAAGGACGGTAGGGTCATAGATGACCAGATCGACGACACATACAAACGCGTCGCAAAAGCACTGGCTGATGTAGAAGTGGAATCACTACGGGAAGCGTGTTACGCAGAATTCTTGTGGGCGTTGCGCTCCGGTGCTATTCCCGCAGGAAGAATTATCTCCAACGCTGGTGCTCAGGAACACAAACCAGCAACATCGACAATCAACTGCACGGTTTCTGGAACGGTGGCTGATTCGATGGACAACATTCTCAACAAAGTTCACGAAGCGGGACTCACGTTGAAAGCAGGTTGTGGCATCGGTTACGAGTTTTCGACACTCCGACCGAAGGGCGCCTATGTGACAGGGGCCGGTGCGCACACGTCGGGACCGCTGTCGTTCATGGATATATACGACAAGATGTGCTTCACCGTATCGTCCGCCGGTGGCAGGCGAGGGGCGCAAATGGGCACGTTCGATATCGGCCATCCGGACGTTATGGAGTTCATTCGGGCGAAGCGAGAGGATGGTCGTTTGCGGCAGTTCAACTTGTCGTTGCTCATCACCGATGAGTTCATGCAGGCCGTTAAAAACGACACAGACTGGCAGCTGGCGTTTCCGATCACACCGAGAGAGGTGGAACAGGACGGGCTTGATATTACGGACAGCAGTCAGTTCGTTTGGCGTGAATGGCCAGAGCCAGACAATTACGTACGTAATGACCAGGGTTTGGTTTGCTGCAAGAATTACAAATCATTGCCGGCTCGTCGAGTCTGGGACGTAATAATGGCGTCGACGTATGACTTCGCTGAGCCGGGTTTCGTTCTGATCGATAAGGTTAACGAGATGAACAACAATTGGTTCACGGAAAATATTCGGGCGACCAATCCGTGTGGCGAACAGCCACTTCCGCCATACGGTTCATGTCTGTTGGGATCGATTAACCTGACCAAATTTGTCGCCGATCCATTTTCGGATGACGCGCGTTTCAATTGGGACGAGTTTCGCAAGGTTGTGAAGGTTTTCACGCGTATGCTCGACAATGTTGTAGAGATCAACGGTCTGCCACTGCCTTTGCAGCGCGATGAAATTTCGCGTAAGCGGCGTCACGGTATGGGATTCCTTGGGCTTGGTTCGACAATCACGATGCTGCGGATGAAATATGGCGAGCCGGATTCAATTCGGTTTACCGAAGAAGTGGCCAAGCAGCTTGCACTTGCCGGCTGGGAAATGGGATTGGAACTGGCCAGGGAGAAAGGGCCGGCGCCGATCATGAGCGAGGATTTCGAAGTGACAGGCGAGATGCTGGCCAAAAGACCGGAAATGATTGCCGATGGGTACAAGGTCGGCGACAAAATTCCGGGACGGATTTTGCACAGCCGGTACAGTCGTTACATGCAAAGAATTGCGACAGTGGCGCCGGAACTGGTTGCCGAACTTGCCAAGGTCGGATCGCGTTTCACGCATCACAGCTCGATCGCTCCAACCGGAACAATTTCTCTGTCGCTGGCAAATAATGCAAGTAACGGCATCGAGCCAAGTTTCGCGCATCATTATTTTCGAAATGTGATTCGAGAGGGCAAGAAGTCCAAAGAGAAAGTAGATGTATTCTCTTTTGAGATGCTGGCCTATCGCGAGCTGGTGAATGCAAATGCGGTGGCGACGGCCGAAGACAATGACCAACCCGAGAATACGCTTCCGGATTATTTCATTACTGCGGAGGACATCACGCCAACGGCACATGTTGATATTCAGGCGGCGGCGCAGAAGTGGGTGGATTCATCAATTTCGAAGACAGCGAATGTGCCGACGGACTACCCGTATGAGGATTTCAAAAATATTTACATGTATGCCTACGACCAGGGACTGAAAGGATGTACAACCTTCCGTTTTAATCCAGAGGCTTTCCAGGGCGTATTAGTTAAAGAGCGGGATCTGAAGAAAACGGTTTACACGTTTACGTTGGACGATGGGTCGGCGGTGAATGTGAAGGGTGATGAAGAGATTGAGTACGACGGAGAGGTGCATACAGCCGCGAACCTTTTCGATGCGCTCAAGGAAGGTTATTACGGGAAGTTCTGAAAATAGAAGTTGCACTTTGGGAGGCCAGTAGTTTGCAGGTCCCACGCGGTACAGGAATAGAGGTAATCAGAAGTGAGCAGGTTGAAGATAGAAAATAAGATCGTTGGATATGCTGTGAATCAGCCGGAAGAAAAGAAAGCGGAAGCGCCTCGTGCGGAATTTCGTCGTGAATTGACGAGCGGTGGCGCTGAAGTCATTCGTATGCATGAGAAACTCGAGCGTCCAGAGATGCTGGTAGGCTCGACGTACAAAGTCAAGACACCGGTGTCGGATCACGCGATGTACGTGACAATAAACGACATTGTTCTGAATGAAGGCACCGAGCACGAGAAACGAAGGCCGTTCGAGATATTCATAAACTCCAAGAATCTCGATCACTACCAGTGGATAGTGGCGCTGACGCGTATCATCTCCGCCGTATTCCGCAAAGGTGGAGACGTGACTTTCCTGGTGGATGAACTCAAAGCAGTGTTTGATCCGCGAGGTGGTTATTGGCAGCCCGGTGGTAAGTTTATGCCGTCGATCATTGCCGAGTTGGGCTACATTGTTGAAAAACACCTGATAGCTATCGGCCTTCTGATTAAGCCGGAGCTTGATAAGCAGCAAAAGAAACTCATTGCGGAAAAGCGCGCCGAGTTCGAGCAAAGTGCAAGACAGCAGGACGCATTCTCCAAGAGTGAGTACCCGGCAGGTGCGCAGCTATGTAACAAATGCAGCACGGTCGCGCTGATCATGATGGATGGTTGTCAGACATGTCTGGCCTGTGGCGAGTCCAAGTGCGGCTGAAAGCTGCGAAACGACGTTAGAACCTGTTTGAAGAAATCCCTGCGCAGCAGGTGCGCGCTCCCGCACAGGTGGCCGAATGTCGCCGCGCAGTGGATGGGGGGCGGCAAGGGTAACCGGTATTCGCCCTGCCCCGCTCATACTCAATTTTCCTGGATAGCCGGTGCGGGTGTTTTGGCCGGTGCAAACGGATCTTTAGCGCCGTAAATGTCTGCTCGCATCAGGCGGCAACGTGTCTCCAGTCCTGCGCAAGAACTTCGCATTATCAGCGAACCGATAATCGGTCTGTAGTAACATCTGGCGTCGTGACCATTTCAATTCCTGATTTTTCCCGAGCCAGCGTCGTCGTCGTGGGTGACGTGATGCTGGACCGCTATCTGTTCGGCGGTACAAGCCGCATCTCTCCCGAGGCGCCTGTACCGGTCGTGCACGTTCGTCAAAACGAGGATCGTGCTGGCGGCGCAGCCAACGTTGCGGTGAACCTGGCGCGACTCGGCGTCCGGACGACGCTCCTTGGTGTAGTCGGTCAGGACGATGAGGCGGGAGCGCTGGAAACTGCTTTGCGTGGCAGCAACGTTGATTGCAATTTCACCAGTATCCCGGGCTGGCCAACGATTACCAAGACCCGCGTTCAAAGCCGGGGGCAGCAACTTATTCGCCTCGATCGGGAAGAAATCGTACCAGACGTCCAAGATGCGCTTACACGCGAACTTGACCGTTATCTGCAGGGCGCCAATGCAGTTGTTCTTTCAGACTATGGCAAAGGAAGTCTCAACGACGTCACGGCGATGATCGATGCCTGTCGAAGCGCCGGCGTTCCGGTTTTCGTGGACCCCAAAGGACGGAACTTCGAAAAGTACCGCGGTGCGACGCTTTTGACGCCCAATCAGAATGAGTTCGAAGCGGTTGCAGGAACTTGCACAACAGATGATGAACTTGTGGAACACGCCCGGAAGATGCTCGACGATCTGGACCTGTCTGCGCTCCTGATTACTCGCAGCGAGAAGGGCATGCTGTTGATCGACGAAAACGAAGAGCCTGAATTTCTGTCGACAAGGGCTCTCGAGGTCTACGACGTAACTGGAGCGGGGGATACGGTCATCGCGGTTCTGGCCGCGGCACTGGCGAGCGGAGAAAGTCTCAAATCGGCCGCTCAGTTGTCGAACCTCGCCGCCGGCCTGGTTGTCGGCAAAATCGGTGTTGCTTCAATTACCCCCTCAGACCTGCGTGTCGCATTGCATCGTCGCGGTCAGGGAGGTCGTGGCCTGGTGTCCGAAGATGAACTTTTGCCGCTTGTTGTCGAGGCACGCGAACGCAAAGAACGAATAATCATGACAAATGGCTGCTTCGATGTATTGCATGCGGGGCATGTCGCGTATTTGGAAGAGGCGAAAGGCATGGGTGACCGCCTGATCGTTGCCATTAACGATGACGACTCCGTACGCCGTCTCAAGGGCGATCCCAGGCCGGTCAACGAACTGCACGATCGCATGGCGGTGCTTGCGGGCCTCGCGTCAGTGGATTGGGTTGTCCCGTTTTCCGAAGATACACCGGAGCGGGTCATTGGCGCAGTGCTGCCGGACGTACTGGTGAAAGGCGGCGACTATCGCCCCGAAGAGATCGCCGGATCAAAACAAGTGTTGCGGAATGGTGGTGAAGTTCGAGTTCTGGCTTTTCGCGATGGCCAGTCTTCCAGCAGGATTATCGACAAACTTCGCGGCTAGTTCCGAATCCGATGTCGAACGTGTCCTGATATGCGCTTCGTTTACGCGATACTGACCTATCTACTGCTTCCCGTTTACGCGTGTTATTGGTTTTTTCGAGGGCTCGGCAATCGAACCTACTGGGATCGATTTGGTCAGCGATTCGGCTTTTGTTATCCACGATTGTTCGAGGGCTGCATCTGGGTTCACGCGGTGTCAGTTGGCGAAGTTCAGGCATCGCTGCCACTTGTAAACGCGTTGACCGAACGTTTTCCAAATCGTCACGTGCTGATCACGACGGTCACGCCGACTGGCGCCGCCCGCGTCAGGCTCCTCTTTGGTGATTCCGTCGTACATTGTTATGTTCCGTTCGAAACGCCTTTTGCGGTTAGCAGCTTTTTCAATGCGATCGAACCCGAACTGGCATTGATCATGGAAACAGAGATATGGCCCAATCTTTTTAACGAGTGCGGGCGACGACAAATTCCGCTGGTTCTGGTCAGCGCCAGAATCTCGCCTAAGTCGGCCAATAGCTATCGAAAGTTCCTGCAACTATTCAAGGAAACCCTGTCGCACGGGATAGTCATCGCCGCTCAGTCGGAAACGGATGCAGAGCGGTTTCGGTCTTTGGGTGCGGCGCCGGAACGGACCTGGGTCACCGGCAATATTAAATTCGACATAGAGATCGCGGAAGGATTGCCACAGCAGGGAACAACGCTGCGGCGTGATAATTTCGACGATCGTCCGGTGTGGGTAGCGGCGAGTACACATGACCGTGAGGAAAGGATGGTGCTCCACGCGCACAGACTGGTTCAGAAACGATATCCAAACGCCATGCTTGTGCTGGTCCCCCGGCATCCCGAGCGATTCGCGACAGTTCGGACGTACCTCCACAAGGAAGGGTTTCGCGCCGTGTCGCGAACTGACGGTCTTCCCTGCACTCCGGATACCGAAGTTCTGCTCGTCGATACGATGGGCGAGTTGCCGCTATTTTACGCCGCGGCCGACGTGGCGTTCGTTGGCGGGACACTTTTCCCGATCGGCGGACACAATCTGTTGGAGCCAGCTGCGTTGGGTCGCCCTGTAATTACCGGACCCTATTTGTTCAACACACAGGACATTGCCAACATGTTTGAGCGACTTGGCGCGTCGGTGACTGTGAACAACGCCGGCCAACTGGGGATCGCCGTTGCCGACTTGTTTGGCGACCCGCAAATGTCAAAGGATATCGGCTCGCGCGGACTGGAGATTGTCCGGCAAAATCGGGGTTCACTCGACCGGCTTCTCACACTTCTCGAGCCGCTCGTCCGCAACGCGGATTAGCGAGGTTAATTACTCCGAATTTTCTTCCTCGGCGATAACTTCCTCTGGTGGACGTCGCGCCGACAGAAATCTGTCAATTTGCTCGAGATCCTGAATCTGCAGTGTGCCGGCAGCAAGCTTTAGCGACAGTACATTTCCTATGTAGGTATAGCGACTCTGGTAATAGTTTGTAATCGCGATATAAAGCGATCGTTGCGAATTCAGAACATCGACGATCGTGCGGGTTCCGACTTCGAAACCTGCCTGAGTTGCCTCCAGCGCAGTGCGACTCGATGCCACAGCCTGTCCTAAGGCGTTCACCCTGCTAATCTCGGAGAGAACGCCAAGGTAGGCATCCCGGGTTCGTCGCTCGGTCTCGCGAGCCACGCGTTGCAATTGTTCTCTGCTGGCGCGGTGCAGGTATATTGCTTCTCGCACGCGTGACGATGTCTTGCCACCTTCAAAGAGCGGTACGCTGAACTGAACCGATATAGAGTCGCGTGTGTTATCCGTCGGAAAACTGGGGTTCGGGCTAAGGGCGCCGCCAATCCGGACATTGCTGATGTCGGTATCGCTCGTGTCGTAATTTGCGACAAAGTCGATCGTCGGGTAATGCCCGGTCTTTCGATAGGATATTTCATCCCTGGCAATTTCTTCATCGAATCGGCTGGATACCAGCGCGAGGTTTTGATCCATGGCCATATCAATCCAGCTTCCCTCGTCAGCTGGCGCAGGCGACAGCAGTGGAAACTGCTCGCCTGGTGCCGATAATACCGGCGTGTACTCTCCAGTTATTTCACGAAGCAATTCTCTTGCTGTCGCCAGCTCGCGTTTCGCCTGAATCTCAGATGCGATTGACTGGTCATAGGCTGCCTGAGATTCCTGGACATCCGTTATCGCAATCAGCCCGACATCAAATCGCTGTTTGGCTTGCTCCAGTTGCCGCGCGATGGCGGTTCGGTCCGCGTGAATCGACGTCAGACGATCCTCTGCGCCGAGAACAGCAAAATACCGAGTGACGACCCGAACGATCAGATCCTGTTGCGCGGCCTCGAAGTCGACCTCCGCCTTCGCAACGCGTTTGGTGGCCTGTTTCAAGCCAACAAACTGATCCCAGCGAAAAATCGTCTGCCGCAATTCTGCGTTCCAGCCGAACGTATCGAAATCGGATTCTGCTTCGACGGTACGAAACTCAACCACACCGGGCGACACTTCCTGCTGAAAGCTCTGCAAGCCCGTGTTGGATCCGGACGCCCACGCGCCACCAGCGCGCAACTGAGGAAACAGCGAGCCACGCGCCTGGGGCACAGCCTCAAATGTAGCCATACGTCGTGCCTCTGCTTCATGGATCAGTGGATCACTCTGCAGTGCCTGCTGGTAGACCTCGAGCAATGACGCAGCGCTCACAACGCCTGGAAAACCAGAGGCAAACAAAAGGGAAATTATGTATTTGAATTTCATTGATTTATTCACGTCCTCTGTTCCAACAAAGAAAGTCGTACCTGTGACAGGTGTTATAGTGATCTATATCACTAAATCAGTCAAGTCAATCTGGTCCGCCTGCAGACAGTCAGTAACGGGGTACTGTACTGTCAATCTCCAGCGACCAGGCGTCTATCCCTCCGGCAATATTAACCACCTCGGCGAATCCCTGCTGAAAAAGAAAGTCGGCAACTCTTCTGCTTCGGCCGCCGGAATGGCAAATAACGGCGATCGGGCGTGCTTTGTCCAATTCGCCCTGGCGCGACGGAATTTCCATCATGGGTATCGCGACGGCGGTCCCGATTTTTGCAACCTCGATTTCCCATATCTCCCGGACATCGATCAGCAGCCATCGGTCATTTTCCTGGCGGCGTCGAACAAATTCAGCAGGGGCGATGTCTTCGACCAAAATTACTGCGTCCCGTAGGGTTTTCGCCAGGTTTCCAGGGTTAGATGCCTGTGCAAGCCGAGTGGTTTCGATTCAGAAACGGAAATCTGTCGATTTCTTCGTTGTTATCAGCGCCGGGATGTCGGTTTCGAACAATTCCCGGATCTCGATCACTCCAACTGCCGCGCGCTTGACCAGCAGCGCACTTTTCGCTGGCGACTCGCCGACGACCACAAAAAGGCGGCCTCCTGGTTTTAGCGCGCTGACAAACCGGTCGTCGAGCCTGTCGATCGAACCGGAAACCGCAATAGCGTCGAATTGGCCGGTGGGCAGCTCGTTCATCGCGTCCATACAACGGATTGTAACGTTGTCGACCTCAACGCTGGCAAGATTAGTCAGCGCCCTGGCCGTGAAGTCCTCGAACAAATCGATGCTGACAACGTGACCAGCATTTCTGGCCAGACAGGCCGTCAAATAGCCGGTGCCCGTACCAATTTCAAGAACGTAATCGTATGGTTGGATCTCAAGCGACTGCACCATTCTTCCTTCAATTGACGGACGCAGCATGCATTGACCATGGGGCAGCGGGATTTCGGCGTCGGCATACGCGACGTTCGTGCAGTTTGCGGGTACGAACAGGTCGCGTGGAACGTAATCGAATGCGCGAAGGACGTTCGCGTCAGACACCGCCCAGGGTCGTATCTGTTGTTCAACCATCTGGCGTCGCGCTGAATCGGTGTTCATTGTTGAATTTGACCTGTAAGTTAATGAAAAATCTAAGAAAATGTCAGCCAGATGGCTACCATAAACTTACTGGTGGCGTCCGGGATAAACTGCGGTTCCTGAATTATGGTGAATCGCCACGGTGTCTTGCAGCAGCTGCGATATCCTTAGTCGTGAATAGTTTAGTTGCCCAACTTTTGTCTCAACTATCCGCCGCCGTGGATGCCTCGCGAGCGCTTAATAATAACAAATGATCGAATCAGGGCGTCATTTGATTGAACGATCGAACCCAAGGACAGGCGGATTTTGCGCTTAATTAAAAAAACAATTGATGCGACGAGACTGGTCATTCCGTTTCTGTCGATCTTTGCCGAGTGTGCTCAATGACGCCGACGATCGCAATTGTCATCCTCGCCGTTCTCTTGTTTGGCGCTGCCATTCTGCTCGCCCTCATCTGGAGGGCAAAACAGCGCATCGTATCGCGGGTTAGCCGGCTAAATGACGATCTCATTGCTGTGTCTGCGGATTCATCGGTCGGTAGACGATTATCTGAACGAGGCGGCGGCGGCATCGGTGACGTTGCGAAAACCATCAATCGTCTTTTCGACGCGATCGGCGAACGCGACAACAAAATTCACCATCGAGATCGTCTGTTCGAAGATTTTGCCCGCACGCTTCCGGAAATCGTACTGGTACACGATGACCGCATTCTTATGGCCAACGAGAGTACTGCAAGCCTGGTAGGTCTGCGTCCGGAGCAACTGATCGGTCGAGATGCTGCCGACCTGGTCAAGCCGGCCTACAGGGCGCTTTTTCGCAATACGATGGCCAAACATCTCGGTGGCGAGAGCGCGCCGAACCGGCTGGAGATACAACTAATAAACGGCGATGACGCCGGATTATGGGTTGAAGCTCAGAGTTCGCTGATCGAACACCATGGTAGCAAGGCGATTCTGACGATTGCCAGGGATGTCGGATACAGAAAAAATCTGGAGGTCTCGCTGAGTCGCAGTAAGCGACAGGCACACATAACGCTTGAGTCGATATCCGAGGGCATCATAACGACAGATGGCGAAGGTCGGATCGATTACGTCAACGTTGCCGCTGAATCGATGACCGGCACCAACCGTGATAGCGCGCTTGGTCGGAAGACGGGCGAACTTTTTACGCTGATTGACGAATCAGACAGACGCAGCCTGGGAGACCCGGTCGAGCGGTGCCTGTCCATACGTCGACGCGTCAACATGGGCAGAAGGGCGTTGCTTGTCAGCAGAGATGGCCAGCATGAGCATTCCGTGGAGATCACCGCGTCACCGATTAGAGGACCAGGTCAGAACATTTCCGGGACTGTAGTTGTGATGCACGACGTCAGCGAACTCCGTGGGCTAACGCGCCAGATGAGCTACCAGGCAGCGCACGATGCATTGACCGGTCTGATCAACCGGCGAGAGTTCGAACGTCGCCTCGAGGAGGCGATGGATTCCGCTCATTCGGAGGAGGCCGTCCATATCCTTTTCTATATGGACCTCGATCGTTTCAAAGCAGTGAACGACAGCTGTGGCCATATGGCTGGTGACAATATGCTGCGGGAAGTTGCGAGTCTCATCAGGGATCAGGTTCGTGACTCTGATTATGTCGCGCGAATAGGTGGAGATGAGTTTGGCACGTTGTTGATTGGATGTCCGATCGAAAAGTCTCAGCAGATTGCATCGGATATATGCAGTGCTGTATCGGATTATCGATTTGTCTGGCAGGACAAAATATTCAACATTGGGATCTCTATCGGCCTTGTCGAAATCAGCCATGCCAGCGGAACCTTGCAGGATGTAATGAGTGCCGCTGATTCGGCTTGCTACGTTGCCAAGCAACGCGGTCGTGGGCAAGTGCATGTCTATTCCGCCCGTGACGAAGCCGTTGCCCGTGAGCGTGGCGACATTCAATGGTTGCGGCAACTGCAGGAGGCCTTGCACGATAACAAATTCGAACTGGCGGTACAGTCCATCATAGCGACCGGCAGTGGGACTGTATCGGGTCCTTGTGTCGAGGTTCTTATCCGGATGCCGGACGCTCGGGGGAGGAGTGCGAATTCTGCGGACTTCTTGCGGTCGGCGGAGCGTTACCAGCTCATGCCACAAATTGATCGGTGGGTGATCAATGCAGTGTTGGTAGCGATTAGCTCCGGCGAGATTAAATTGGCGAACCAGCGTAGCTGCGCGATCAATATTTCAGGTCAGACGCTGGGTGACGAAGGATTTTTGAGTTTCGTAGTCGAGGCGCTCGACCATAGCGGCGTTTCCCCAGGGAGCATTTGTTTCGAAGTGACCGAAAATGCGATTTCGGCAAACGTTCACTACGCTCAACGGTTTATAGAAGTGTTGCACGGCATTGGTTGCGAATTTGCACTGGATGATTTCGGCAGCGGGCTCGGCGCGTTTTCCAGCTTGAAAAATCTGCCGATCGACTATCTTAAAATCGATGGGACTTACACGAACCACCTGGAAACCGACCAGGTAAGCCGCGAAATGGTTTCCGCGATGATCAAGCTCGCTCGTACGATGGATTTCCGGGTCATCGCCGAACAGGTGGAAGAACAGGAAGACTTCGATTGGCTGCGCGACAATGGCGTCGACTTCATCCAGGGTAATTTTGTTGAGCCGCCGACCGCTCTCGGGAGCAGTACAACAGGCAGCTATCGCATCCTGAACTCATGACACGTCTTTTCGGTCTATTCCCGGGCTGAAAAAAAGCCGCCGAATTCTCATTCGGCGGCTTTCCAGTTTGGCTCACAGGCCACGTCAGATCAAAGTAATGGCACCATCAGAAGAGCAACGATGTTGATGATCTTGATCAACGGGTTGATCGCAGGGCCTGCGGTGTCCTTGTATGGATCGCCGACGGTGTCGCCGGTGACCGCAGCTCTGTGTGCATCAGAGCCTTTGCCGCCGCAGTTGCCATCTTCAATATACTTCTTGGCGTTATCCCATGCGCCACCGCCGGTAGTCATCGAGATGGCAACGAACAAGCCGGTAACGATCGTACCAAGCAACAGTCCGCCCAGTGCCACGGGACCTAGCAGGAAGCCGACCAGCAGCGGTACGGTAATTGGCAGAATCGACGGGACGATCATTTCCTTGATTGCGGCTTTGGTCAGGAGGTCAACAGCGCGACTGTAGTCGGGCTTGCCTGTTCCTTCCATAATGCCTTCGATTTCCCGGAACTGTCGTCGGACTTCCTCGACAACTGCACCGGCAGCCCGGCCGACCGCTTCCATTGCCATTGAAGCGAACAGGAAGGGTACGAGACCGCCAATGAACAGTCCGATAATGACCAGGTGATTAGAAAGATCGAACGTGACCATGATGTTCGCGCCCTCAAGCGCGTTCGTGTAGTCAGCGAACAGGACCAGCGCGGCAAGACCGGCAGAACCAATTGCATAACCTTTAGTGACTGCTTTAGTCGTATTGCCAACAGCGTCAAGCTGATCAGTAATTTTCCGAACATCGGCGGGCAGATCCGACATTTCGGCGATGCCGCCGGCGTTGTCCGTAATCGGTCCGAAAGCGTCAAGCGCAACAATAACGCCGGTCATTGACAGCATGGCAGTCGCCGCGATGGCGATATTGTACAAACCGCCCATGGGGACACCTTCGGGCGCCAGTTGAAAAGCGCCCCAGATGCTCGCACAAACTGCGATGACCGGCAGGGCCGTAGCCTTCATCGAAATGCCAAGTCCGGCGATGATGTTCGTCGCGTCGCCGGTCTTCGATGCCTCAGCAATCGTTTTTACCGGGCTGAAGTTTGTGCCGGTGTAGTACTCGGTTATCACGACCATGGCAGCCGTGAGCGCGAGGCCGATCAACGTCGAATAAAAAATGCCGGGCGCATGCGCTGGGTCCATCATCATATCGGTGATGAAGTAGAATGCGACTGCTGCCAAAACGCCGGCAACAATCAGACCTTTGTAAAGCGCACCCATGACCTTGCCGCCGTCAGATGTCTTGACGAAGAAGGTGCCAATTATCGACGCGATAATTGACACAGCGCCAAGAACCAGCGGGAACATGACAGCCGCCCCACCCAGGCTTGACGCGACCAGGCCGCCGAGCAGCATAGTTGCGATGATTGTTACGGCGTAAGTTTCGAAAAGGTCGGCAGCCATACCGGCGCAATCGCCGACGTTGTCGCCAACGTTATCGGCAATAACGCCTGGATTACGCGGATCATCTTCTGGAATGCCGGCTTCGACCTTGCCTACGAGATCGGCGCCAACGTCCGCACCTTTGGTAAAAATGCCGCCACCAAGTCGAGCGAAGATGGAAATCAACGAACCGCCGAATGCCAGCCCGACAAGCGCATGGATCGCTTCTTCTTCAGCAACGCCCATCGACGTCAACGTCAGGTAGTAGCCGGCAACGCCCAAAAGTCCCAGCCCAACGACCAGCATGCCGGTAATGGCACCGCCACGAAATGCGATATTCAAGGCCGGATTGACGCCTTTCCTTGCGGCTTCGGCGGTACGTACGTTTGCACGAACTGAAACGAACATGCCGATGTAACCGGCCAGCCCTGAAAGAACTGCACCAATCGCAAAACCAATAGCGAGATACGCACCGAGGGTCAGGAGCAATACGACAAACAGTACCGCACCAACCATGCCAATCGTGAAGTACTGGCGGTTCATGTAGGCGCCGGCACCTTCCTGGATCGCCAGTGCGATGGCTTGCATGCGTTCGTTACCGGCGGACTGTTTCAGAATCCATTGTGTGGATATCAGGCCATAAAGTACCGCAAGGACACCGGCAGCAATGGCCAGCCACAGTGCGAATTCGTTACTCATCAGATTGTCTCCCAATCATTTAATCGGCCCCAAAAGCGAATGCGGCCGGGGCAATACAAGCTATTTGTGTGAGGTCTTACGCCAGATAATTCTTATTTGCGTAAGCATGTCTGCAGGAGCTCCCGGTGCCGCGATTGGCGACGCCCCACCCCGCAGAGGCGGCGCATCATACCACAAATTTAGTTTTCAGCTTCTTCCTGACGGGCACGTTTTTCAGTGTGACATAATCAGGTAAGCCTTTGATATATGGAGGGTAATCTTCTCCACGGATCAAGGGTTCGAGGTAGCGCCGGGCCGCTCTCGTGATCGAAAAACCGTCTTTCGAGATATAGCTTCGTGGCAGCATCTTTTCCTTGTTCGCGATTCTGGATAGTGGCGCCTTCTCGATTTTCCAGCGATAGGGGCTGTCGGATACGCGCTTGATTACCGGCATGACAGCATTTTCACCAGCCAGTGCCATTTTTACAGCGGCCTGACCAACCGCGTAAGCTTGCTTAACATCTGTTGCAGAGGCGATGTGGCGGGCCGAGCGCTGCAGGTAGTCGGCTACGGCATAATGGAATTTGAAGCCAAGATTGTCACGGACCATATTTGCCACGACCGGGGCAACACCGCCCAGCTGTGAGTGGCCGAACGCGTCAGTCGTTCCGGCCTCGGCCAGGAACTTGCCATTCGCATAACTCGCGCCCTCACTGACGACGATTACGCAGTAGCCGTAGTCCTTTACACATGCTTTGACGCGTTTCAGGAATGCTGTCTTTCGAAACGGAATCTCCGGAAACAAAATGATGTGCGGTGGTTCGCCCTGGGCACCCGAACCGGCCAGACCGCCAGCCGCCGCAATCCAGCCGGCATGCCGGCCCATCACCTCAAGTATGAATACCTTGGTCGACGTCTCCGCCATCGAAAGCACGTCGAGAGCGGCTTCCTTTGTGGATACGGCAACGTACTTGGCGACCGAGCCGAATCCCGGGCAGTTGTCGGTGATGGGCAGGTCGTTATCCACCGTTTTGGGAATGCCCAGGCAGCTTACCGGGTAGCCCATGCTTTTGGATACTAGTGAGACTTTGTGAGCGGTATCCATCGAGTCGTTGCCGCCGTTATAAAAGAAATAAGCAATGTTGTGTGCCCGAAATACTTCGATCAGGCGCTCGTATTCGGCACGGTTTTCTTCGATTCCTTTGAGCTTGTAGCGTGCGGACCCGAAGGCACCGCCGGGCGTATGTCGCAAGGCTGCAATCGTGCGCGTCGCTTCCTTGTTCGTGTCGATCATGTTTTCCGTCAGGGCGCCGATAATGCCGTTCCGGCCTGCGTAAACGTTGGCTATTTGATTCCTGTGTTTGCGTGCAGTTTCAATGACACCGCAGGCGGTTGCATTTATCACGGCGGTGACGCCGCCCGACTGGGCGTAAAACGCGTTCTTCTTCGACATGGGTACTGGCACCTGTTTTCGAGTTGAAATCGATGCAGAGCATAGCGGAATCGGCCTCGCGGATCATGCCTTTGGATCACCCGCGAATTGACCTCGACCCCTGATTCAACTAGCGTACGCGTCCCAAAGAAAGCCGTATCAATTGAGAGAGTTGTTCGATGCGTATCGTGTTGTTGGGAGCCCCAGGCTCCGGAAAGGGCACCCAGGCCAAGTTGCTGATGGCTGAGAAAAACATACCGCAAATCTCAACAGGCGACATGCTGCGCGCCGCAGTCGCTGCAGGCAGCCGTTTTGGACAGCAGGCAAAAGTAATCATGGATGCCGGCGACCTCGTATCCGACGACATCATGCTTGGTATCATCAGCGAGCGCCTGAGCGAGCAGGACGCGGAGAACGGATTTATCCTGGATGGTTTTCCGCGCACCGAACAGCAGGCACTGGATCTTGCTGATTTGCTCGACCAACTCGACAAACCGCTGGATACTGCCGTGCTGATGGACGTTGACTTCGATGTCCTGATGAAACGTCTGACAGGCCGTCGAACCTGTTCGCTGACCGGTAAATTACTGAATATCTATTTCTCGTCCCAGGGTGAGCTGGACGAATGCACAAACGCCGGCGGCGAATTGATTCAGCGCGAAGACGACAACGAAGAAACGATCAAGAACCGCCTCAATGTTTATCGCGAGCAGACCGAACCACTGATCGATTACTACCGAAAACGCGGCAAGCTGCAGACGGTTAATGCCGACGGCAGCATTGATGATGTGTACGATCGTTTCAAGAATGCGATTGCAGCAAGCTGATTCCCCAATTGCGCTGAGATAGTTTGGTGCGGACACCGGTCGCCACAGGTTGGCCTGGTCCCCATTCAAACAGCTCCTGACGTTCAGCTGCGTTCCAGCAGATCCAATAGTGTATTGCCGACGATATCGCGGCGCCAGCCTTTGAAAACCCGCGAATCCCTTGCTCCAAGCATTGCAGCCGACAGTTCCTTTTTGGGAGCAATTAGCTCTGTCGCGATTCCAAGATTTTCGGCACAGGCCGTCACCGTTTTTTGCAGCTTGTTTAGCAGGGATTTTTGCTTCTCGTCCGGTCGTGGAGGAGGGTTGTAACCGCTCTCATCATGGGTCGCGTCGGAAATAATGGCTAGCAGTTGTTCGCCTGCTCTTCTTATCGTGCTCTCAGGCAGCCCCGAAATTTTCGCGAGGGCATCGCGATCCTTTGGCTGCGTCATCGCAATATCAACAAGTGTCTGGTCACGCATGATCCACTGTCGTGGTCGGTTTGAACGCAGAGCTTCGAGCTCGCGCCACGTGGCCAGTCCGGTGGCGGCGGCACGTCCACGACCCTGCAAATTTCTGGCGCCCTTCAGTCGATCAATAGCCAGTGTCGGATCGGGGTCGTACAGGCCCACATCAAGCAGATCGGCAGAATCCTGTAGCGCCCACTCCAACCTTCCCGTCTTGCTCAATCGCTCGGTCAGAATTTCGTATGCCGGCAGCAAATATTCGACATCCTCGGCCGCGTAACTCAATACGGACTCAGTAAGCGGACGCTTCGACCAGTCGGCGCGAGTGTGTGACTTTGCCAGTTCAACCTCGAACAATTCGGTCACCAGATTGGCGTAACCCATTTGCGGCTGGTAGCCAAGAAATGCTGCAGCGATTTGCGTATCGAAAATTTCGCGGGGCATCTGACCGGTGGTCTGGAAGATGACTTCGATATCCTGTCTGCCGGAATGCAGAATCCAAAGCGGATTCATCATGGAACACCAGAACGCGTCCGTTGTTCCCCTGTCCACCGTACTCAGATCAAGTGGGTCCGCACAGACAATATCGGAGCCGGTCGATACCTGAACCAGGCAAAGTTGCGAGAAAAAAGTCTTCTCGCGCATGAACTCCGTATCCACCCCGATCCGTTCGACAGAAGAAACGAGCGTGGCAAGACCTTGATCCAGCTTTAAGTCGACGAAGCGATAATCAGGCATCGGCAGGTCGGCCCGGGTCTTCGAATGAGAGAACGAACGTGAGATGATGGCTGCTGAACATTGCGCTTATTGTGACAGAACCCTGCAGTATCTTCTCAGAACATTTTTCGACATTATAATGTTGCGAAAAGGCCCGGACAGCGTCCCCGCCTCAATGTCCGTATTGGCATTCGCGATCGGGCTTCTGCTGCTCTCGTTTTTTTGCAGCGCGATGTTAAGTCCCGACTCCGGCAGTGACGACCTTGGATTGTCGTTTCTCGTAACGATCGCGAGTTACCTGCTGTTCTGGCTGGTCATTGCTGTAACCGGATATTCACATCGACTGGTTCCGACGATTTCTTCGATCATGGCCTGCGGATCATTGCTGACGATCGTGCAGGTGGCTGTCCAGGTCTTCCTGAGTCCTTTTTTGAGCGTCAACCTGGTATTCATTGTCGCCTGGCTGATCCAGATCTGGAAAATACCGGTTAAGGGCCATATCATTGCGCGGGCAATTGGGCGCCATTGGTATTTCGGCATTGCGATCGCCATGACAATCTTTGTGATGCAGTATGCTGCCTACCTCGCTTTGATAAGGCCTGCGCCAAACTAGCAATGCATATTCATATTCTTGGTATTTGCGGAACATTCATGGGCGGCGTTGCGGCACTGGCTCGCGCCGCCGGTCATCGTGTCACCGGCTGCGACGCCAACGTCTATCCGCCGATGAGCACGCAACTCAGTAGCCTCGGCATTGATATCATTGAGGGCTACGATCCGTCACAGCTCGACTCCGCACCCGACTACGTCGTGGTCGGCAACGCAATGGTTCGCGGCAATCCTGTGGTCGAGGCAATGCTCAATAGACGGATTCCGTACTGTTCCGGTCCCCAATGGCTGTCCGAACATGTACTGCACAAGCGGCATGTCCTGGCAGTATCCGGCACCCATGGCAAAACGACGACAGCCAGCATGCTCGCATGGATTCTCGAAGACGCCGGCCTGTCTCCGGGATTCCTGATCGGCGGAATCCCGGTTAATTTTGATACGTCAGCCCGATTTGGCGAGTCGCAGTATTTTGTTGTCGAAGCGGACGAATACGACACGGCATTTTTCGACAAGCGCGCCAAATTTGTGCATTACCGACCACAAACGCTGGTGATAAACAATCTCGAGTTTGATCATGCCGATATATACAAAGACCTTGATGCAATTCTGTGGCAATTCCACCAGTTGATGCGCACCTTGCCCGGTAACGGGCGGGTCATCATCAATGGAGACGATCAGAATATTGACAAAGTGATCGGGTATGGCTGCTGGACACCGGTCGAACAATTCAGCATATCGAACGAGCGTGAATGGAGCGCGAGGTTCAAGGATGCCGGCGAACGTCGCATTGAAATTTCACACGCGTCCGGAAACAAGTCGGATACTTTGTGGAAGCTGGGCGGAACACACAATCTCGAGAATGCCGTCGCTGCGGTTGCGGCGGCGCAATCGGCAGGCGTAAGTATCGGCCAGGCTGTTGCGGCCCTTTCCAGGTTTGATGGAGTCAAGCGCCGCATGGAACGAACCGCGACCGTATCAGATATCGCCATTTACGATGATTTCGCACATCACCCGACGGCGATTCAACGTACTGTTGCAGGCCTCAGGAAACGATTTCCGGGACAACGCATCGTCGTCGCACTGGAGCCACGCTCCAACACGATGAAAATGGGCCTCTACAACGATTCTCTCGCAGCCTCTCTGGATGGCGCGGATCTGATATTCGTTTACCGTCCGGACGGAATGAATGAGCAGTTCGACACGAACCTTGCTCCGCTTGGAGAGCGACTGACCATTTGCACGGACTATGACGAGCTCGTGTCGGGGTTGAATGAGAAGTTGCTTGCCGGCGACCAGCTCGTTTTCATGAGCAATGGCGGTTTTGGTGCTGCCCGGCAAAAGCTGACAATGGAATTGCAACGAAAACGGCTCACTCCCGCCTGACGGGGCAAGCACCGCCTATACTGAAAAGATGGAAATTCCCCTGTTTCCCTTACACACCGTCCTCTATCCAGAAGGGCCATTGCCACTCAGAATATTTGAGCAGCGTTATCTCGATATGGTCAGTCGTTGCGTGAAAGATGAGGCGCCTTTCGGCGTTCTTCTTATCCGACATGGAAGTGAGACTGGGCCGGCGGATACGTACAACGTCGGTACGCTTGCCCGAATAACGGACTGGTACCAGGGAAGTGATGGTTTGCTTGGCATCACCGCAACCGGTGGAGAGCGGTTCAGGCTTGTATCGAGCCGGCGGCAGGATAATGGGCTTGCGATTGGTGAAGTCGAGCTGCTACCTGCAGAATGCGCCCGTGCTCTGCCCGACAATTTTTTGCCCCTGGCAAGAATCCTGTCGGGCGTGCTGGATGATCTTGGAAAGCTCTATGAAACGCTGGAAAAACGTTATGACGATGCCGTTTGGGTTGGCTACCGTTTTTCGGAAATATTGCCGATCACACCCGAGCAGAAGCAGGTCTGCCTGGAAACCGACGACCCCATCACTCGCCTGGAAATAGTAAGTGCCGTGCTCAACTCAGTTCGCGGCTAACTCGCGATTTACGCTATTGATTTAAATACAGATTTTGCAGCATCAAGCGTTTGCCCGAGCTCTTTGTCGCCATGTGCGGCCGACACAAAGCCTGCTTCAAAAGCAGATGGTGCGAGATAGACGCCGCGCTCCAGCATGCCGTGGAAGAATTTTCGGAAGCGGTCGATGTTCGCGGCCGCGACCTGGCTGAAGCTTCGAACCGGTCCGTCGCTCGTGAAGACAAAACCAAACATGCCGCCGGCTGATTCAACTGCGAGCGGAACGCCGGCAGCCGAAGCGGCTGACGCTAATCCGCTGGTCAGTTCATTGGTACGATTGGTCAGTGCCTCGTAAAACCCGGGCTTATCCAGTTGCTCGAGTGTCGCCAGACCGGCAGCCATCGCCAGTGGATTCCCGGACAGCGTACCCGCCTGGTAAACCGGCCCGTCGGGAGCGAGGCTTGCCATTATGTCGGCGCGCCCGCCAAATGCCGCCGCCGGCAATCCGCCTCCAACTACTTTGCCTATCGTAGTCAGGTCTGGTGTTATGTTGTAGATCGACTGGGCACCCCCGCGGGCGACACGAAATCCGGTCATCACCTCATCGAGAATCAGGATCGAACCGGCAGCAGTACATGACGTACGTAAAGATTCAAGAAATCCACCGATGGGAGGAACCATGTTCATATTGCCAGCGATGGGTTCGACAATGACACAGGCTATTTCCCGCCCAAGTTTTGCGAATGCATTTTCCACGCCTTCTATGTCGTTGTAAGCCAGTGTGATGGTGTGCTCTGCAAGGCCGGTCGGCACGCCAGGAGAACTTGGCACGCCCAGCGTCAATGCACCTGACCCGGCTTTGATCAGTAAGGAGTCCGAATGACCGTGATAGCAACCTTCGAACTTTATGATCTTGTCGCGACCGGTGAAGCCCCGGGCAAGGCGGATCGCGCTCATGGTCGCTTCAGTTCCGGAGCTCACCATGCGAATGCGCTCTATTGATGGCATGAATTGGCAAACTTTTTCTGCCAGTTGCGTTTCAATAAGGGAGGGGGCGCCGAAGCTGATCCCGGCGGCGGCTGTCCTGGTAATCGCCTCCAGAACAGCGGGATGGCCATGACCGAGGATCATCGGTCCCCAGGAACCCACATAGTCGATCAACTGCCGACCGTCTTCCGTTTCGAGCCAGGCGCCTTTCGCGCTTTTCATAAATACCGGTTCGCCACCGACTCCGGCGAATGCGCGAACGGGCGAATTGACTCCACCCGCGATGGTTTTTTTTGCTTCTGTGAAATAACTCATGTTGTTCCCTGGTTCAGCGGTGAGCATGCTACAGAAATGCCTATTCGTCGAAAACCCTCTGGTACGAAATTACTGACTGGTGCAAACTCTGTTGCATGAAAACCTATATGTGCCTGATCTGCGGCTTCATCTTCAGCGAGGAGGAGGGAGATCCGGACGGAGGCATTGTGCCCGGTACACGCTGGAAGGACGTGCCGTTGTCGTGGCGCTGTCCCAATTGCGGTGCGGGCAAGGAAGATTTCGAAATGGTCGAAATCTAATGCGAACGCTGGCGCATATGTGTCACCGTATGCCCACGCCCGGCTAGTAGCCCCGGCACACCTTCTTCGCCGACCAGGTGTAATGTGCCAACGATGATCAGGTAGTCAATTTCGTCATCCATTAAGCTTTCGATCTGGGAAGCCCAGCTGATGTTTCTGTCAACAACAATAGTCTGGTTCAGTTCCGGGTAGTCCTGCATATCCGCCAGCATGTTGTCTTCCAGGTATTGTGTATCGCCGATGCGCCAGGCGTCGATCATGGAATCCATGAGTTCGCCCATTGTGGCGCCGTCGGACAATGCCTGCATGAACATCTCGCGTTGGGCATCAGGAGAAAGTCTGTCCAGAAACTCCAATTGCTGGCGCATCGTTTCGAAACCCAGTATTTCTTTCTGATCTTTCTTCGCCATCTCCATCATATGCGTTTCAATTCCGAGCGCCGGGTTAAAGCCGATGCGCATTAACAGCATCATTTCAACATTCATTGCCGCATACCAGGGCTCTGCCCGGCTCAGGAGCTTGAGCGGGATTTCTGCCGGCAGTGCCAGCGCCTCGGCTTCTCTGTACAGATCCGCACCCAGCAAATCCGCCAGTGTCTGATTGCCCTGAATCAGGCCCAGCTCTGTGGCGAGCGCTTGTGAGGCAATCGGATCCAAATCATCCATGTCGAGCTCCATGATCAATTTCTCAGCCTCGTTGTAAGCATCGTAGATACCGGACGGAATAGGGTGATCTTTTTCACGCAGCAAGTGTATTGAACCGAGCAGGTAAATGCGGTTTCTGACTCCTTCGACCTGCCACATTGGCAGCTGGTGACCATCATCTGCAGCGAGCGACAGTCCTGGCAAAACGAGCACGACAAGCAGGGCTTTCAAAATAACATACTTGTTATTCATCATAAATTGCCAGTTGTTATCCAGATAAGCTTTGCGTCAACGCTGCCATCAGCAAACAATTCGACACGCCGGTACGCGGGCGGTTTCTCATCGAGGGCGAATTCGTCGCTACCCGGCTGGAATTGTCGGCAAGTGGACGGAGTACCGATGATTCTGATCGACTCATAAAACTCGTCGAATTCCTGGTGAACGTGACCGAACAGAGCCACCCGTACCTTCCCGCACCGCGCGATCAAAGCCAGGAAGTCTTCTGCATTCTTCAGGCCGACCTGGTCCAGCCAGTGACTGCCCATGGCCAATGGCGGGTGATGCAGGCAGATCGCAACGTGGTCAGCGGTCGTGTTCGAGAGCTGCGCTTCCAGCCGCGCCATTTCATGATTACTCACTCGACCACCGGCATCGTCATCAAGGCAGCTATCGATGCCCGTCACCAGCCAGTTTCCGATCGTCACGGCATCACAGTAATAGAATGGCGGCCGGGAAAGCGCTGCACGCATGAGAGGCCGAACATCATGATTGCCCGGAACGCAGTAAACGGGGAGCCCAAGAGGATCAATCAATGAGATGAAACGATCATATGCAGCGGCTGTATCGTCCTGAATAACATCGCCAGTCATGGCAACAAGGTCAGCGATCCAACCTGACTCTCGATAATGGTCGAGCACGGCAGTAAATGTTGACTGCGTGACCGTACCGCGCAGGCTGGAGTCTGCCGCGGCGAACAAATGTGGGTCCGTGACATGCAGAACCCGAACAGGCGCAGACGACGTCTGAATGTTCAATGCTCCTGGCTGCCGGTAGCGGGGACGATTCCCGCTAACAGTCAAACGAGACTAATAACGATAATGGTCCGCTTTATACGGGCCGTTCTTATCGACACCGATGTACTTGGCCTGTTCATCAGATAATTCAGTAAGCTTCGCGCCGATACGGCCGAGGTGCAATCGTGCAACTTTTTCGTCGAGGTGTTTCGGCAACACGTAAACTTCGTTCGCGTACTGATCGCCACGTTGCCACAACTCGATTTGCGCCAGAACCTGGTTGGTAAATGAGTTGGACATGACGAAACTCGGATGGCCGGTACCACAGCCCAGATTCACCAGGCGACCTTCGGCCAGCAATATGATTCGTTTTCCGTCTGGAAATATGATGTGGTCAACCTGCGGTTTGATGTTCTCCCACTCGTATTTCTTCAAGTACGCTACATCAATCTCGTTGTCGAAATGGCCGATGTTGCAAACGATGGTCTGATTCTTCATCCGATCCATTTGCGGGCCTGTGACAACGTGGTAGTTACCGGTTGCGGTAACAACAATGTCCGCCTGAGCGCATGCTTCGTTAAAGTCCACCACCCGGTAGCCTTCCATCGCCGCTTGCAGCGCACAGATCGGATCGATCTCCGTAATCAGGACCGTTGCGCCCAATCCACGCAACGATTGTGCGCACCCTTTGCCCACGTCCCCGAAACCGCAAACGATCGCTATCTTGCCGGCAATCATCACGTCCGTCGCACGCTTAATGCCATCAACCAGGGATTCGCGACAGCCGTACAGGTTATCGAATTTGGATTTGGTAACGGAGTCATTCACGTTAAATGCCGGACAGGCGAGGCTGCCGTCTTTCATCATGTCGTACAAACGCTTGACGCCAGTCGTCGTTTCCTCGGACAGACCTTTAACGCCCTTCATGATTTTCGGGTATTTGTCATGCAGGATCATTGTCAGATCGCCGCCGTCATCAAGAATCATGTTCGGCTTCCAGCCATCCGGTCCGGTGATCGTTTGCTCGACACACCACCAGTATTCATCTTCTGTTTCGCCCTTCCAGGCGAAAACCGGTACGCCGCTGGCAGCAATCGCTGCTGCTGCGTGGTCCTGCGTCGAAAAAATGTTACAGGACGACCAGCGGATTTCAGCACCCAATTCGGCCAGTGTTTCGATCAGCACAGCCGTCTGAATGGTCATATGAAGACATCCGGTCAGGCGCACGCCGGCCAACGGACTCTGACCACGGTATTCGTCACGCAGCGCCATCAGGCCCGGCATTTCGGTTTCAGCAATCGCAATTTCCTTGCGGCCCCAGTCGGCCAGTGAGATATCTGCGACTTTGTAGTCGTGTTTCGGTACGGCAACTGCTTCGATGCTCATTGTGTTCTCCTTGAATTCAGTCAATCAGGCCGCGACGGAACCACGCAAGGCATCTGCCTTGTCAGTGCGTTCCCAGCTAAGGTCAATGTCCTTCCGGCCGAATGCGCCGTAAGCAGCGGTTGGCTTGTAAATTGGTTTGAGCAGGTCGAGCATTTTCAGAATGCCGTACGGACGCAGGTCGAAGTGCTCGCGCACGAGCAAGGTCAGCTCTGCCTCACTGATTTTGCCGGTTCCGAAAGTATGCACACTGATGGACGTGGGTTCTGCAACTCCGATGGCATAAGACACTTGAATCTCACAACGTTCGGCAAGTCCGGCCGCGACAATGTTTTTCGCCACATAGCGGCAGGCGTAGGCGGCGGATCGATCGACTTTGGAGGGATCTTTGCCGGAAAATGCGCCGCCGCCGTGGCGTGCGGCGCCGCCGTACGTGTCGACAATGATTTTGCGCCCGGTCAGTCCGCAATCGCCCATAGGTCCACCGATTTCAAACCGGCCCGTGGGGTTTATGTGATATTGAGTTTTCTTGCTGATCCACTCTGTTGGCAGCACCGGCTTGATGATCTCGTCCATGACTGCTTCGCGGAGTGCAGACATCTTGATATCCGGTTCGTGTTGAGTTGATAACACGACCGCGTTAATCGCGACCGGCTTGTTATTTTCATAAACGAACGTCACCTGGCTCTTGGCATCCGGACGCAGCCATGGAAGCACGCCGGACTTGCGAACCTCGGCTTGTCGCCTGACCAGATCATGGGAGTAGGTGATGGGAGCCGGCATCAGCACATCCGTTTCATTGCTTGCATAACCGAACATCAGTCCCTGGTCGCCGGCACCCTGGGCCTCCGGATCTCCCCGGTCCACGCCTTGTGCAATATCCGGCGACTGTTTGCCAAGCGCGTTCAATACGGCACACGAGGCCCCGTCAAAACCCATAGCAGAATTGTTGTAGCCAATCTCGAGCACGGTTTCGCGCACTAACTCTTCGATGTCGACCCATGCGCTAGTGGTCACTTCGCCGGCAACGATCACCATGCCTGTTTTGACCAGCGTTTCGCAGGCAACTCTGGCCATTGCATCCTGTTTGAGGATTGCGTCAAGCACAGCATCTGAAATCTGGTCGGATATCTTGTCTGGGTGCCCCTCGGAGACAGACTCTGAGGTAAAGAGGTAAGAATTGCTCATGCTAATCCGGGGTTTCAGTTAAACGGAGCCGCGATTGTACAGTACTAGGCGCGTGCCATTCCACGCGAGATACGTAACGATTCGCTACAGTGATACATTCATCCCACTTCAGCTTGCGGCGATGCCGCGAAACAGGGAAAATGCGTAGCTTCAGGAGTGCCCATCCGCTCCCGGAATTCCCTCAAACTAACGAAAAAAGCAGACCTCAAGGGTCCCTACAAACCATGTCAGCAGAAATCAGTTCTTCAGGCGTCGCCGCTAAACCCGGCCGTCGCGAGCTCGCCAATGCCATTCGTGTACTCAGTATGGACGCTGTTCAGGCCGCCAACTCCGGACATCCCGGCGCGCCAATGGGCATGGCGGACATAGCCGAAGTGCTTTGGAACGATTACCTGCAACATAACCCCGGCAATCCCGAATGGTGGAACCGGGATCGATTTGTTCTTTCAAATGGTCACGCTTCAATGTTGCTTTACAGCCTGCTGCATCTGACCGGGTATCCGTTGTCAATGGACGAAATTCGGAATTTTCGTCAATTCGGTTTTCGAACTGCCGGACATCCTGAACGGGATCCGGAATTATCCATTGAGACAACGACAGGCCCCCTGGGGCAGGGCATCACGAATGCTGTCGGCATGGCGCTTGCCGAAAAAATGCTCGCGGCCACGTTCAATCGCGATAGTTACAACGTTGTTGATCATCGAACCTGGGTTTTCACCGGCGACGGCTGCCTGATGGAGGGCATTTCGCATGAAGCGTGCTCGCTGGCGGGAACGTTGAAGCTCGGCAAATTGGTTTGCCTGTACGACGACAATGGCATTTCGATCGATGGGGAAACTCGCGGTTGGTTCACAGACGACACCGCAAAACGATTTGAATCATACGGTTGGCAGGTCATCGATAATGTCGATGGACATGACAGCGTATTAATCGCTGATGCCATTGAGGCGGCAATTGCCGATAGCGATCGTCCATCGCTGATTTGCTGCAAAACCCTGATTGGTTTTGGATCACCTAACAAGCAAGGCACGGCAAGCACGCACGGCGCGCCGCTTGGACACGATGAAATTGCCGCGGCGCGTGCAGAATTGGGCTGGAGTCATCCGCCATTCGAA
>JAQCAD010000087.1 GCA_027621915.1 Pseudomonadota bacterium | reverse complement strand
TCAATTTACATTTCTGCGAACTTTTGGCCCTGAGCTCAGTCTCCTTTCAACAACAACAAGATTCTGGAAGGCCGACTAAGGCACGACTTTAACGACACCTTCAGGTACTACTTGGCGGGGGATAGACATGCCAAGAGACATGTACTAATGATGGTCCGGCGGCTTTACCGGGATTACCGGTAAAGCCGCTTTTTTTTTGTTCCCGGATGTTTTTTTGCCATGGGCGCAGAGGAATGTGCGAGAGCGGTGTTGTGGCGTAGTCCCATTCCACCCGGGATACGTTGTTGATACTCGCTGCCTCGAGCTGGAATCAGGTTGCGCCAGCGTCAGACGATGCCCCGCCGCCAGGTTGCTATTGCATTGCCTATTTCGTCAGGCGAATCTTCCTGCAGGAAATGAATACCGGGAACTGTGATTTCAGTCTGGTTGCTGAAACGCCGGCAAAATTCCCTTTGCGGTCCAATCAGAATGGCACCCGGATCGGCGTTCACAAACAGTTTGGGTACGTCAGAACCGCTAAGCCACTTTGCGTAGTGCTGAACAATGTCATGTACCTCCTCAGGTTCGCCTTCAATCGGAATCTGCCGGGGCCAGGTTAAC
Organism: Pseudomonadota bacterium; assembly: GCA_027621915.1. Lineage (GTDB taxonomy): Bacteria > Pseudomonadota > Gammaproteobacteria > Steroidobacterales > Woeseiaceae > SZUA-117. The sequence goes on along the minus strand of JAQCAD010000087.1, from coordinate 3,735 downwards.
GTGGGCCGGCGGTCTTCACCGGCGCGTTCGAACGGGCGCCGGTAGACGGCCATCTCTTCCTCGGACAATTTCCGCAAAATTGAGCCGGGGAGAACGCGCTCGATAAAAAGGTTCTTATCAAGAATCATTGCCTCGCCAGCCTCAGACCGAAAACCTTTGAAAATGTCTGCGGCGGCTTCAGGCCAGTCAGCCCAGCTTACCGGCGTAACGATCCCTTCCATGTACGCGATTCCAAGTACCGATTCCCGATGTTTTTCCGCCCAGTCGAAACCGAGCGCAGAACCCCAGTCGTGAACGACCAGGGTTACGCGATCTCTGATTTGAAGCGCTTCCCAGGCGGCAAAAAGATAGTCGCGATGCTCCGTGTATCGATAGCTGCCGGCCCCTGAATCGTCCAGTTTGTCGGAATCTCCCATCCCGACAAGATCTACCGCGATGCAACGGCCCTGATCCGCGAGATGCGGCATGATGTTGCGCCACAAATAGGAACTGGTTGGATTGCCATGCTGAAATACGATCGGATCACCATCGCCCATTTCGACGTAAGCCATCGTTTTGCCAAGCACCTCGATGGTTTTCTTTTTCGGTTCAGTTGCAGAGATCATTGGCAATCGTTTCCTTTAAATTGTCCGCCGGTTACGGTTCCAGAAATGGGGTCTGTTGTACGCCGCAAGACCTGCTGGCCAGCCGATGAGTCAGGTGCGAAATGGATCCGACCCCATTATTGAATCCATAATGCATTATGCTCTGATAGATTATCACCGAATAACAAGAACAATGTTCCCCGGAGGACAGATGACGCCTGAAAATCGAGAGGCATACTGGAAGGCCAATCTGCGGCTCGTGTTCGGCTGCATGATCGTCTGGTTCGTGTGCTCGTACGGATTCGGCATCTTGCTTGTCGATCAACTCAATTCCATTCGAATGGGTGGGTTCAAACTGGGATTCTGGTTTGCTCAACAGGGTTCGATTTACGTGTTCGTCCTTCTGATCTTTTTCTACGCCTGGCGTATGAACAAAATGGATCAAAAATATGATTTGCACGAGGACTAGGTGATGACACTCAAGGCATTGACCTACCTGGTCGTGGGTGCGAGCTTTGCCCTTTATATCGGGATCGCTATCTGGTCACGCGCACATAACACCCGGGATTTTTATATTGCGGGAAAAGGCGTTTCGCCGATCGCAAACGGGATGGCGACGGCGGCGGACTGGATGAGTGCTGCGTCCTTCATTTCGATGGCTGGACTCATTGCGTTCCTTGGTTACGACGGTTCGGTCTACCTGATGGGGTGGACGGGCGGGTACGTATTACTCGCTCTTTTTCTCGCTCCGTATCTGCGTAAATTTGGCAAATTTACGGTACCTGAATTTATCGCCGAGCGTTATTACTCGAAGACTGCACGTATCGTCGCGGTCATCTGCCTGATTTTTGTTTCTTTCACCTACGTTGCGGGGCAAATGCGTGGCGTCGGCATCGTTTTTTCCCGCTTCCTCGAAGTCGAAGTCACTGTTGGCCTCATGATCGGTATGGGTGTCGTGTTTGTCTATGCTGTACTTGGCGGCATGAAGGGCATCACCTACACGCAGGTTGCACAGTACTGCGTCCTGATTTTCGCCTACTCGGTGCCCGCGATTTTTATCGCTATTCAGATAACGGGCAATGCTATTCCACAGTTTGCGTTTGGCGGCGAGATCGCCGGTGGTGGCATTGGCCTTCTTGACAAGCTGGACGACATCGTTACGTCGCTTGGATTTACCGAGTTCACCAGCGGCTCGAAAAGTACGATCGACGTATTCTGCATTACGCTTGCTTTGATGGTGGGTACTGCCGGGCTGCCGCATGTCATCGTTCGTTTTTTTACGGTGCCGAAAGTTCGAGACGCACGAACATCTGCAGGCTACGCGCTTCTGTTTATAGCCATTCTCTACACGACGGCACCGGCGGTTGGTGCGATGGCTCGTTACAACCTCGTGAATACCATACAACCTGGTGAGATCGGCGCCGTAGATGGCAACCTCCGGTACGGTAGTCGACCGAACTGGATGCGAACCTGGGAAGACACCGGCCTGGTCGTATTCGAAGACAAAAATGGCGATGGTCGAATTCAGTACTACAACGACGCGAATCCGGATTATCGTTCGACCGCGGACGGCTATGGCTGGGCGGGCAACGAGTTGCGAGTGGACAATGACATTATGGTGCTGGCAAATCCGGAAATCGCGGGATTGCCGAACTGGGTCATTGCACTAGTTGCTGCGGGCGGAATCGCGGCGGCATTGTCCACGGCTGCGGGGCTGTTGCTGGTTATATCGGCGGCTATCTCTCATGATTTGATCAAGGGTATTTTCGCCCCGAACATCGGTGAAAAAGGTGAGCTGCGGGCCGGGCGTATCGCCGCTGCAGTTGCGATCCTCATTGCCGGATATCTTGGTTTCGATCCGCCCGGCTGGGTTGCCCAGGTTGTTGCATTTGCATTTGGTCTCGCCGCCGCATCGCTTTTCCCGCCGATCCTGCTGGGCATCTTTTCCAAACGCATGAACAAGCAAGGCGCGATCGCCGGCATGTTGACCGGATTGATATTCACATACGGTTACATTGAGTTTTTCAAAGGCCTGTTTCTTAAGTGGGCCGGTGCGCCCTGGGGCGAAAATGTCGCGCAGAACTGGTTTTTGGGTATTTCTCCGGAAGGTATTGGTGTAGTCGGCATGATGCTCAACTTTGCGGTGGCTCTTACTGTGAGTCATTTCACGGCGCCGCCTCCTGACCACATTCAACACATGGTTGAACACATTCGTGTGCCCAGGGACCTGGACTTGTGACTCACGACCATCACTCACATGACGGCCGTTTCAGAGAGCACGACAGGGGTGTTGACGGCGGCAGCATAACGCGGGTCCAGATCGCACTTGCGCTCACCGGTGTGTTTATGGTCGTCGAGCTCATCGGCGGCATATTATCCGGTTCCCTGGCACTGCTTGCAGATGCCGGACACATGCTGACCGATACCATGGCGCTTGGCCTCGCCGCATTCGCGTTTCGCGTCAGTTCGCGGCCGGCAGATTCCAGGCGAAGTTTTGGCTATCACCGCTTCCAGATTATCGCTGCGTTCGTTAACGGATTGTCTTTGCTCGTAATAGTTGCATGGATACTTTTCGAAGCCGTACAACGCATGATCGACCCGCCCGATGTTGCAGGTCGCACAATGTTATTGATTGCCTGTGGTGGGCTCATTGTCAATATCGCCGCGTTTTTTGTGCTCCATGGCGGAGATCAGAGGAATCTGAACATCCGCGGCGCCGCGCTCCACGTGCTCGGTGACCTGCTTGGGTCCTTAGCGGCGATTATCGCGGCGATTGTGATATTGCAGACTGGCTGGATGCCGATCGACCCGATACTGTCAGTATTGGTTGCGGCGTTGCTGTTGCGAAGTGGCTGGCAGCTCGTCAGGCGCAGCGTTCACATCCTGCTGGAGGGTGTTCCGGACTGGCTTGATTTGAAAGAATTGCAGGCAAAGATTGTCACGGCGGTGCCGGAAGTCGTTGAGGTTCATCACGTGCACGCATGGGGACTTACTCCGCAGCATCCCATGCTGACGATGCACGTCGTGCTGCAGGAACAACCGGATGATCCGACCGAGATCGTCCGACGAGTCAAGGAGACGCTGCGTACCGAGTTCGAAATTACGCACTCAACAATCGAAATGGAAATCGGTGGCTGCGCGGATGCCTAGG